>DATANP010000647.1:0-8161 GCA_036266195.1 Thermoanaerobaculia bacterium
GGCTCTCGTGGCGGGGAGAGACGAAAGAGTTGTTGACCCGCTCACCGGAGTCCAGGTCGATGAGATCCACCCAGCGCTCCCCCACCAGATCCCGGAGGAAATCGTGGATCATGCGGTGATGCGCGAACAAGGATCGATAACTGCGGTCGTGTCGTCCCATGACTTTTCTGCACGACACTCTACATGAACCCGCTTCCAGAGATCAACAGTTCCACATCCCGGTTTCATAGCAGGAAGAGATCTGTACCGGGCCTTGTCCCGGATGCCGTACCATCTAGGCTCGCCCTGAGCGGGCGACCCTGTTTTGCAGATCTCTCATGAGCGCGCGCCAAGCCCCGCCGGCTCCCCGCCGGCTCGAAGTTCCGGTCCTCTCGGACGTCCGCGGCAACGTCTGGGCGGCCGGGGTCCTGGATGCCACGCTGCGCCACCAGGACCGGCGCGTGCTGGCGGAGTCGCCGCCTCCCGGCCTGGCGCCGGAGCAGGTGCGGGCAATCCTCGGCTCGGGCGCCGAGATGGCCCGCGCCCGCGGCGACGCCGGTGCGGTCACCGTGGTCTTCTCGGCCGAGCCGGCCAGCGGCGAGATGCGGCTCCTGGAGACTCTCCCCGGACTGCCGCCCGAGCATGCAGTCCTGGAGGCGCTCACCGGCGTCGATCTGTTGGCCTGGCAGTCCCGGCTGGCCCGCGGCGGCTCGCTCGATTCCGACCTCCCCGAGCCGCGCGGCCATGCCTTCCAGGTCTGCCTCTCGGCCCGCGATCCCGAGGACGGATTCGCGCCGGCTCCCGGGGTCGTGGAGACGCTCCGCCTGCCGTCCGGCGCCGGCCTGCGGGCCGATCCCCTGTTGGAAGAAGGCGAAGCTCCGGATTCCAGCGATCCCGCGATCGTCCGCCTCACTGCCCACGGCCGCAGTCGGACCGAGGCCCTCCTGCGGCTCCAGCAAGGTCTCGCGAAGACCGTGGCCGTGGTGAGCGGAGGCGGCACGGACAAGGCGTTCCTCGCCGAGTTGCTCGATCAGTCGGAGATCGACCGCGGAGGCGCCGATCCGGTCTGGCTCGAACGGCTCATCGCGTCCGGCGCCCACCTCTCCCGCCGGGGTGCCGACGCGGCGCTCCTGGCCGCGGCCATCGCCGTGTACGAGCGCGAGACCGAGGCCGCGCAGGCCCGCTACTACGCCTCGGCGGTGCGCGGCCGGCCCGAGGTCCCCCCCGCCATCGGCGGGATGGGAGCCTCGGCCGAGCTGTGGTACCGCGGCCAGGGCTACGCGCTCCGGGTGGCCTGTCTGGAGCCCGGTCTCTACCGGATCGACGTGGACGGCTCCTGTCTCGAAATCAAGGCCAAGCCGCCCGCGAGAACCGGCCGCCGGCTCGCCTGCGGCGGCCGTGGCTGGCACGTCTCTGTGGTCCCGCAGGAAGACGACTTCCTGATCGAGGTCGACGGCGTGCCCCATCGGATCTCCGGCGACCAGGGCAGCGTCGTGCGCGCGCCGGCGCCGGCCGTGGTGGTCGCCGTGCCGGTCCGCGAAGGCGAGGAGGTCCAGGCCGGCGATCCGCTCGTCGTGCTCGAGGCCATGAAGATGGAGACCACCGTGCCCGCGCCGGCCGCCGGACGGGTGCGCAAGGTCCTGGTCCGCAAGAACTCCCAGGTCGGCACCGCCGGGCCCATGCTGGTGCTCGATCCGCCGTCGTTCGGCGACCGCCGGGCCCGGCCCGAAGCCGGAGCGCGGGTCCGCTTCGGGCCGCTCCTCCGCCGCAAGGCTTCCTCCTGCCGCGAGAGCCTGCTGGAGGTCCGCCGCCTCGTGCTCGGCTATGACGTCGAACCGGATGCCGCCCAGCGCGCGGCCGAGGCCGTCGTGGATACGGACGAGGCGGGCGCGGACAGGCTGATCCAGGACATCCTGCGCACCTACGTGGACCTCGGCTCGCTCTTCCGGCGCCAGGCCGACGACGGCATCCGGCACAGCGCCGAGGAGTATCTCTTCACCTTCCTGCGCGACCTGGACGCCCACGGCGAGGCCCTGCCGCCGTCCTTCCTCGCCCGGCTGCGCCGCGCCCTGGAGCACTATGGGGTCGCGAGCCTAGAGCGTTCGCCCGAGTTGGAGGAGAGCCTGTTCCGCATCGGCATCGCCCACTGGCGCCAGCCGCGCCATGCCGCTCCCGTCCTGGCCCTCCTGGAGCGCCTCCTCAGCCGCCTCCCGGAAGAGGGCTCCTCGCAGGGAGACGAGCTGCGGGACGTGCTCGACCGCCTCGTCGAGGAGAGCCAGGGCCGCGAGCCCGCGGTCCACGACCTGGCCCGCGAGGTGCGCTACCGGCTCTTCGACCGGCCGATCCTGCTCGCCGCCCGCGACCGCCTCCTCGCCGCCGCCGAAAGCGATCTGGCGTCGCTGACCGGACCGCTCTCCGCCGAGGAGCGCGCCGGGCGCATCCGCGCGGTCGTCGAATGCCCGCAACCGCTCCATGCCCTGCTCTCCGAGCGCTTTGCCGCGGCCTCTCCCCGGCTCCGCGCCGCCATTCTGGAGATCCTCGTCCAGCGCTACTACTCCCGGGTGCGGAACCTCCACGATCTGTCGGTGAGCGATGACGATCTGCCGTGGCTCCGGGTCGACTACGAACACCCTCGCGCGGACGTGCGCCTGCTCGGATTCCATACCTCCCGGTTCGGCATCGCGGAGGCGCTTGACATGGCGGCCCGCCAGGCACGGACGACGCCGCGGGACGGCCGCGAGCTGGCCCTCGACTTCTACCTCTACCGGCCCGGCGACCTCGACGAGGAGGCCCTGGCCGCCGAGATCGCCGCTGCCCTGGCCCGCCCCGACTTCCCGCAGGACCTGCGGCGCATCGCTGTCTGCATCGCCCGGCCCGAAGGCGTGCGCTGCTTCACCTTCCGCCAGGGCCCCGAGGGCGGCTACGAAGAGGACGGCCTGACGCGCGGGCTTCACCCCATGATCGCCCAGCGTTTCGAGCTGTGGCGGTTGACCGGCTTCCGCCTCCACCGCCTGCCGGCGCCCGACGGGGTCCTGCTCTTCCACGGCACCGCCCACGAGAACCCCAGGGACGAGCGCCTCTTCGCCCTGGCCGAGGTGCGCGACCTGACGCCCGTGCGCGACGCCGCGGGACGCATCGTCGAGCTGCCGCAGCTCGAGCGCATGCTCATGGAAGCCCTGGCCGGCATCCGCCGCTTCCAGTCGCGCCGCGCTCCGGGCGAGCGCCTGCACTGGAACCGCGTCCTGCTCTACCTCTGGCCGCCGGTCGACCTGCGGCCCGACGAGATCAACGGCCTCGTCCGCCGACTCACTCCGCGCACCGAGGGGCTTGGCCTCGAAAAGGTGGCGCTGCGCTGCCGCATCCCCGACCGCGACACCGGCAACCTGCGCGACTGGGTGCTGGAGATCTCCAACCCCGGCACCGGCATGGTCCTGCGCTTCCGCCGGCCCTCCGAGGCGCCGCTCAAGCCGCTGCGGGAGTACTCCCAGAGGATCATCGAGCTGCGCAAGCGCGGCCTCTTCGACCCCTTCGACGTCATCCGGATGCTCGCGCCTCCCCGCCAGACCCCGCAGGGTGCCCAGGCCGGGGATCTCCCGCCGGGCGATTTCACGGAGCACGACCTGGACTCCGGCGGCCGCCTCGTGCCCGTGGACCGTCCGCCCGGCTCGAACCGGGCGAACCTCGTGGCCGGCGTCGTCCGCAGCTACACCGAGCGCTATCCCGAGGGCATGGCGCGCGTCCTCCTCCTCGGCGACGCCGGGCGCGGCATGGGCACGCTGGCCGAGCCCGAGTGCCGGCTCATCCTCGGCGCCCTCGACCTGGCCGAGCGCATGCAGGTGCCCCTGGAGTGGTTCGCCCTGTCCGGCGGCGCCCGGATTGCCATGGACAGCGGCACCGAGAACATGGACTGGATCGGCCTCGTGCTCCGCCGGCTCGTGGAGCACACCCAGCGCGGCGGCGAGGTGAACGTCGTAGTGCCCGGCATCAACGTCGGCGCCCAGCCCTACTGGAACGCTGAGGCGACCATGCTCATGCACACCCGGGGCATCCTGATCATGACCCCCGAGGGCGCCATGGTCCTCACCGGCAAGCAGGCGCTCGACTACTCCGGCGGCGTCTCGGCCGAGGACAACCAGGGGATCGGCGGCTACGAGCGGATCATGGGGCCCAACGGCCAGGCGCAGTACTTCGCGCACGACGTGCCGGAGGCCTGCCGCATCCTTCTTCGCTGGTACGAGCACACCTGGAAAGCCCCCGGCGAGCGCTTCCCCAGGCCGGCCCCGACCCGCGACGCGCGCGACCGCGACGTCCAGGATTATCCTCATGGTGGGCCGCATGGCGGCAACTTCCGGACCGTCGGCGAGGTCTTCTCCGAGGAGACCAACCCCGGGCGCAAGAAGCCGTTCGACATCCGCAAGGTGATGGGCGCGGTGATCGACCAGGACCACGCGCCCCTGGAGCGCTGGTACGGCATGCACGACGCGGAGATCGGCGTGGTCTGGGACGCCCATCTCGGCGGCCATCCGGTCTGCCTGCTCGGCTTCGAATCGCGCCCGCTCTCCCGCCTCGGCTTCGTGCCGGCCGACGGTCCGGACCACTGGACGGGAGGCACCCTCTTCCCGCTCTCCTCGAAGAAGATCGCCAGGGCGATCAACTCGGCCAGCCACAACCGTCCGCTCGTGGTGCTGGCGAACCTCTCCGGCTTCGACGGCTCGCCCGAGTCCATGCGCCAGTGGCAGCTCGAATACGGCGCCGAGATCGGCCGGGCGGTGGTGAACTTCCAGGGTCCGATCGTCTTCTGCGTGGTCTCGCGCTACCACGGCGGTGCTTTCGTGGTGTTCTCGAACGCCCTGAACGACAACATGGAGATGGCGGCGCTCGAAGGCGCCCACGCCTCGGTGATCGGCGGCGCGCCGGCCGCGGCCGTGGTCTTCGCAAGGGAGGTGGACAAGCGGACCCGGCGCGACCCGCGCATCGCCGAGCTCGAGCAGGAGATCCTCGACTCGACCCGCACGGACAAGGCGGCGCTCCGGGCCCGCCTCGGCGAGCTGCTGGAGGTGGTGCGCTCCGAGAAGCTCGGCGAGCTGGCCGACGAGTTCGATCACATCCACAGCATCCAGCGGGCGGAGAAAGTGGGATCCATCCACCACATCCTGCCGCCCGCCCGGCTCCGCCCCTACCTGATCGAGGCCGTCGAGCGGGGCATGGAGAAGGAGCTGGCCGGGCATCCTTCTCCAGCCCTCGCGGACGTACCTTCAACCTAGCGCCGCACCTCCACCGATCCGGCGTCCACCATCGCCCGATCCACCATGACCACGAACGGCCGCGGCTCGACCTGGAGCCCGCCCTTGCCGTCGTGCCGGACGACCTGCACGGTACCCATGCCGTAGCCCATCGGTCCGCGGCTGTAGTAGTGGACCTGCAAGTGGTAGGGGGCGCCGTCCTTCTCCGCCGGCTTGCGGATCGTGAAGCACTCCGGACCATAGCCGGTGGTCACGTCCGCGTACAGCTCTCCGCCCGACCGGAGCTTGGGGTTCGAGTAGAAGGCGTGATCCTCCTTGCGGTCCCAGACGTGGAGATCGACGTCGTTCGCGTCCGTCTCCCAGGAGAGGACGAAGCGCAGCGAGGGCTCGTCCTCCAGGGTCGCACCCACCGCGCGGAGACGGTCGAGAACCTCCTCGCGGCGGTCCGGCTCGGCGCGCAGCCAGGCGGCCGCGAGGAGCCCCAGGTCCTCCCGCAGCACGCGGGCGACCCCGGCGAAACGACCGCTCGGAAGGTCCTGTCCGACGCCCTTCTCCAGGGCGTCGAACGCCGCCTCCGGCTGCCCGGCGCGGAGCAGCGCCCAGGCAAGGAGGCGATGGCTGGACGGATGGTCCGGACGGTCCACGGCCGCCTTGCGGTACGTGTCGATCGCCAGGTCGAGCCCCGCCTCGCCGAGCCGTTCCAGGCGCTCGCCCGCGAGCCGCCGCAGATCGACGCGGCTCGGGAAGAGGTCGATGAGCGAGCCGTAGGCCCGCGCCGCCGCCGCCTTCTCGCCCGCCGCCTCCCACGCCTCTCCCAGCGCCAGCAGGGCCAGCACGTCGCCCGGCGCCTCCGCATTCCACGACTCGGCCAGGGTCCGGGCCGGCGCGATCCGGCCGTCGGCCAGATACCGCATCACCTCGGCGAAGCGGCCGGAGTACGGCTCCACCCGCTCTTCCTTGGTTTCGCGCTCCGCCGGAGCCCGGCGTTCCTCTTCGACAACGGGCCGCGGCGCGTCCGCGATCCTCGCGGGAGGAGGAGGAGGCGGCTCCGTCGCGGGCGGCACTTCGACCGCCTGCGTGGGCTCGCTGAGCACTCCTCCGGGCACTCCGCCGGCGACCCCTCCGACCACGCCTCCGACGACGCCGCCCTCGACCCCGCCCTCCACTCCTTCATCGCCAGTGACCGCAATCTCGTCTGCCATCTCCGCATCCTCGGCTACGACGGATTCCTCGACGTCGAGATCCTGCGGCGGAGGCGCCGCCTTGGGTGCTGCTACGCCCTGCGAGAACGTCGGCGGCGGAACCGAGCGGCGCGCGAGCACCTCCAGCCCGCCGGCGCCGACGGTCAGGATGTCGGACAGCGCCTTGCGGTCGAGGCCAAAGCGCTGGTAGTCATACTCGGTCTCCAGCACCAGCATGGCGGTGAACGGGCTCAGCACCCGGTGCTTGACGCTCAGCTCGGTGATCGTGAGCCGCATCGCCTGCTTCATGTCCTCATCCCCGGCCGGAGCGATGTCGCGCAGGTGTACCAGGCGCTCGATGCGTGCCTGGGCCCAGGCCCGTTCGAGCAACGGCCGCTCGGCCGGGATCACCTCGCTCAGCGCCACCCTCTTGCCATCCAAGGAGAGATGCAGAGTGCTGCCCTTCGGCAGATCGGCGTAGACCAGCCGCTCGTCGCCGGGCTGGACCCCGTCCAGCGTCTCGGGCCAGACCCAGGCCGCGCCTTCGACCGCCACCGGGATGCCGGACCGGCTGCGGAGCGTCAGGCGCCGGGCGATCTCCTCCAGGGGAGCGGCGCCGTCGATGCTCTGTCCATCGTGCGGCAGATTGCCGGTCGTCAGCTCGCGCAGCACCGCGTCGTCGCGCAGGCCGCCCACGGCGAGCACGTCCAGGCGCTCGACCCCGCGATCCTTGAGAGCACGGACGGCCTCCTTGAGCTTGCCCGTCTCGGTCTCGCCGGCCGTGGCCACGCCGTCCGTGACGACCAGCACCCGGGGATACCGGCCGCGGCTCCGGTCCAGCCGGTCGCCGAGCCAGGCGAGCGCACGGTTCAGATCGGACGCTCCGAGAGGCCGCCGGTTGGCCAAGCGCCGCGCCTCGGCCGCCCCGAACCCGCTCGCCTCGCCTTCGAAGATCGACACCACCTCCTGGTCGAACGCCGCCACCCCGACAGGAGTCGTATTGCCGGCGCCGTCGCGCAACCCGGCGAGCAGCTCGGAGACGCGGCGCACCTGGTCCGCATAACCCAGGGCCCGCGAAGCGCTCGAATCCACGAGCACGTACAGGCCGGAGATCTCCTGCGGCACGGCTTCCACCGGGGCCGAGACCCGGACCACCGCGAGATTGTCGTGGCGCAGGCCCGAGCGGCTCGCGACCTGGTCCTGACCGATCCGGAGGTCGCGGTCCGGCGTCCAGTCCGTCTTGTGCAGCTCGACCATGCGCCGGTCGCTGACCTCGCCGCCCAGGTTGCTGGACGGCGCCCCGGCCGCCGGCCGCTCGCCGAGCAGCACGCGGATGTCGAGCCGGCCGATCTCCGAGAGCCCCTGAAGAGGCAGGACATAGGGCTCGTCCGCCCGCGCCAGCGCATGCGAGTAGGAGACGATGATCTCCTTGCGGCTGCGCGCCGGGATCGGGAAGATGCGCGCCGAGAACTCGTTGCCGGCCTCCTGCTCCAGCAGAGCCGGGTCCTGCTTGCGGTGCAGGAAGTCCTCATAGACCTGGCGCGCCCGCTGGCGCTCCACCACCTCGCCCTCCTGCCAGGCGTCGCCGGTCTTCATGGCGAACCGGCTCAGCGCCGCGCCCGGCGGCAGCGCGATGCGGAACCGCCCCTCGATCACCTGGTCGCGGGGGTTCTCGAACGTCAGGTGCAGCTCGGTGAATGCGAGAGGAGGCTCCAGCAACCCGTTCACCTCCATGGCCACGAGGGACAGCCCGGTCCC
>DATANP010000648.1:0-5562 GCA_036266195.1 Thermoanaerobaculia bacterium
GCGTCGCGCAGGGCGCGGGCCACCACCTTCGCGCCGCGGTCGTGACCGTCCAAGCCGGGCTTGGCGATCAGAATGCGTATCCGTCTCTCACTCATGGCGGCGGGATTCTAACATCAGCTTCCGGCCCGTTCGAGGAAGTAGTAGATCAGGTCGGTGGTCGGCGCGGCATAGCCCATCTGCCGGAGCAGCGACACCACCTGGCCGCGGTGGTAGGTCGAATGGTTGATCAGTTGGAGCACCGGCTGCCAGAGCGGCCGGGTGAAGGTCGCGCCGCGGGTGTTCGTCCAGGTCACCGGGGCCACGAGCTGCTCGTCGGAGAGGCTGGCGAGGAAGGCCTCCAGGCCGGCCGCGGTCTCCTCCCAGCCCACGATCCAGGCCGGCAGCGTCGGGAAGTCCTCGATCGACGGCACCCGGTCGAGCCCCGCGCCCGCGAACCGGGAGAGCCACATCCTCTCGGCGCCCAGGATGTGCGCCAGGGTGCCGAGCATCGAGCCGAAGCTGATCCCGGCGTCGCGGGTCAGATCCTCGGTGCCCACCTGGCGCACGGCCTGAAGGATCTGGCGGTCCGCCCAGAGCGTGTAGAGCAGCAAGTCGCAGGCGGTGGAGGCGCTGAGCGACATCAGAAGACCGCCGGCTCCTCGTAGGTGCCGAAGACGTCGCGCAGGGCGTCGCTGATCTCGCCCACCGTGCAGTAGGCCTTCACGCAGTCGAGGATCAGCGGCATGGTGTTCTCGCTGCCGGCCGCCCCCCTCTTCAGGGCGTCGAGCGTGCGCTCCACCGCGCCGCCGTCGCGCTTCGACTTGACGTCGTCGACGAAGGCGATCTGCTTGTCCGCCAGGTCGTCCGGGATGTAGAGGATGTCGATCGGCGGCTCATCTTCCAACTGGAAGGCGTTGACGCCGACGATGAGCTTCTCCTTCTCCTCGAACGCGCGCTGGTAGGCGAACGCCGCGTCCATGATCTCGCGCTGCGGGAACCCGGCCTCGATCGCCTCGACCATGCCGCCGAAGTCGTCGATGCGGCGGATGTAGTCGAACGCACCGTCCACCATGCGCCGGGTCATCTCCTCCACGAACCAGCTCCCGCCGAGCGGATCGACCGTGTTGATGACGCCCGACTCGTGGGCCAGGATCTGCTGCGTGCGCAGAGCGATGCGGGCGTTCTCCTCGGTCGGCAGCGCGAGCGTCTCGTCGAGCGAGTTGGTGTGGAGCGACTGCGTGCCGCCGAGCACCGCGGCCAGCGCCTGGACCGTGGTCCGCACCACGTTGTTGTACGGCTGCTGGGCGGTGAGCGAGCAGCCGGCCGTCTGGGTATGGAAGCGGAGCATCCAGGAGCGCGGGTTCTTCGCGCCGTAGCGCTCGCGCATCACCGTGGCCCAGATCCGGCGGGCGGCGCGGAACTTGGCGATCTCCTCGAAGAAGTCGTTGTGGCTGTTGAAGAAGAACGACAGCCGGGGCGCGAACTCGTCCACGTCCAGCCCGGCGTCGATGCCGTACTGCACGTACTCCATGCCGTCGCGCAGGGTGAACGCCAGCTCCTGGAGCGCCGTCGAGCCCGCCTCGCGGATGTGGTAGCCCGAGATCGAGATCGTGTTCCAGCGCGGCACCTCCTTCGCGGCGAACGCGAACTGGTCGGTGATCAGCCGCATCGACGGCCGCGGCGGAAAGATGTACTCCTTCTGGGCGATGTACTCCTTGAGGATGTCGTTCTGCAGGGTGCCGGACACCTGCTTCCGGATGTCCACGCCCTGCTTCTCGGCCACGGCCAGGTACATGGCGAACAGGATCGGGGCCGTGGAGTTGATCGTCATCGAGGTCGTGACCTCGCCGAGCGGGATGCCCTCGAACAGCACCTCCATGTCGGCCAGGGTGTCGACCGTGACGCCACACTTCCCCACCTCGCCGGTGGACATCTTGTGGTCCGAGTCGTAGCCGTAGAGAGTCGGCAGGTGGAAGGCGACCGAGAGCCCGGTCTGGCCCTGGGAGAGCAGGTACTTGAAGCGCTGGTTCGTGTCCGCGGCCGTGCCGAAGCCGGCGAACTGGCGCATGGTCCACAGCTTGCCCCGGTAGCCGGTCGGATGGACACCGCGGGTGAACGGGTATTCGCCCGGGACGCCGATCTCCCTGGTCACGTCGATATCGGCCACCTGGTCGCCAGTGACGAGGTGGGGGATCTCCATGCCGGAGACCGTGGTGAAGTCCTTCTTCCAAGGCGGCACCTGGGCCTCGGCCTTGGCCTTGGCAGCCTCCCAGCGCTGCCGCCCCTCGGCCATCGCGGCGGTAGTCTCGCGGATGTCTTCCTTGTAGGTGGATTCCGAGGTCGCCTCCCCGGTCTTGGCGAGCGGTTCGTCCTTGACGGCCATTGTCTCCAGGCTCCTTTCACGGGTCGGGCAGGCACACCTCGACCAGCCGAACCCGGGAAGTATATAACCGAGGGGCCTCTGGTACACTTCCACCATGAAGGTAGCGGAAATCAGTCAGTTCGGCGACGAGCCGGTTCTCATCCAGCGCGACGGCAGGATCTCGGGGATCTACGTGCCGCTGGAAGAGACTGGGCCGATCTCCGGGGACCTGCGGCGCGATCTGGTCGGCGTCCTGGGACGCCACATCTCCGGGATCCTGGACGAGAAGGGCATTTCCGAGAAGGAGATCCACGAGGATTTCAGTGCCCATCGCCGGTCTCGTCGCTGACGCCAACGTCCTCCTGTCCGCAACGGTCGGCAAGGCGGCGCTCCGGGTCTTCCAGGACTTCTCGATCCCCGTTCACACTACGCACTTCAATTATCTCGAAGTCCAAGAGTACCTGCCCAGACTGGCCGGAAAGTACAAAATACCTCTCGATATCGCGGAGCTCCAGCTCAACATGCTGCCTCTCACCGTTCATTCCCAGGAGAGCTATGCGGACTGGCTGCCCTGGGCGCAGACGGCTCTTGCGGCACGAGACCCGGAAGATGCTCATGCCCTGGCGCTCGCCCGGTCGTTGAACCTGCCACTATGGTCCAACGACCGGGACCTTCAGGTTCCCCAGGTTCATTGCTACACTACGGCCGCCTTGCTGAAGGCGCTCGATGCCTGAGCGGCCTGGCGGCAGGTCTCCAGGCCCCGCAACACGGCCCCACCCTTTCCCCAGAACAAGGAACCATCCATGACCCGAAGCAGCACCTCCCGTACTCAGATCCTTGCCTTGTCCTTGGCGTTCCTCCTGACCGGCCTCACGGCCTGCTCGAAGGGATCCGGGGGCGAGGAGCAGACTCCGGCTCCGGATGCCAATGTCTCCGATACCGCCACGCCGGCCCAGCCGGGTCAGGCTGCCTCTCCGGCCGCCCCGGGCGAAATGGGCGCCCTGCCTGGCCAGCCCCCCACCGCTCCCGTGCCGCCGGCGCCCCCCGCGGATACCTCGAAGATGCCGGCCGTGGTTGCCCGGTGCAATGGCGTCGAGATCAAGAAGGACGAGCTCGTCCGCCAGGCCGAGCAGATGCGCATGCGCGTCATGCAGGCCAGCCGCGGCCAGCAGACTCCGCCACTCAACTCCGCCTTCTACAAGCAGATCCTCGACGGCCTGGTCGCCCAGACCCTCCTCCTCCAGGACGCCAGCAAGCAGGGCGTGACCGTGTCCGACCAGGAGGTCAAGACCCAGCTCGACGACCTCAAGAAGCGGTTCCCCGACGCCGCGACCTTCCAGAAGGCGCTCGCCTCCCAGGGCATGACCGAAAAGGCGCTCTCGGACAACCTCCGCCAGGAGGCGCTCATCCAGAAGTACATCACCACCAAGGTCCTCAACAACGTCAACGTGACCGACGAGCAGGCCCGCCAGTTCTACGAGCAGAACAAGGGCCAGATGCAGCGGCCGGAGCGGGCTCACCTGCGCCACATCCTGATCGGCGTCCAGCCGAATGCCAGCGCCGACGACAAGCAGAAGGCGAAGGCCAAGGCCGAGGACATCCTGAAGCGCGCCCAGGGCGGCGAGGACTTCGCCAAGCTGGCCGCCGAGAACTCGGACGATCCGGGCTCCAAGATGCAGGGCGGCGATCTCTCCTGGGTCCTGCGCGGCCAGATGGTGCCTCCGTTCGACAAGGCCGGCTTTGCGCTGACCAAGCCCAACGAGCTGAGCCCGGTCGTGGAGAGCCAGTTCGGCTATCACATCATCCAGCTCCTGGAGCGCCAGCCCGCCAGCGCCGTCCCCTTCGAGGAGGCCAAGGGCCGCATCGTCCAGATGCTCAAGCAGCAGCAGGCCGGCCAGAAGCTCCAGGCCCATGTGGAGCAGCTCAAGAAACAGGGCAAGGTGGAAGTGTTCATGTAAAGGACTTCAAGGACTGCAGGGACTCCAGGGACAAAACTTGGTCCTTGAGGTCCTTGCGGTCTTTCAGGAAACCTCGTCCTCCAGCACGCCCAGCTCCCCGCGGTCGCCTTCGACCATCCGGGTGACCTTGTCCACCTGCTCCAGCAGCTCGATCTCCTCGCCGCCGGCGGCACCCAGGTCGCGGAAGCGGCGGGCGGCGGGGAGCACGCGGCCTTCCAGCGAGCCCACGGCGCGGTTGAAGGCGTCAACGCTCTGGTCCAGGCCGCGCTTCATCACCACCATGTGGCCGGCGAACTTGCGCAGCCTCTCGTAGAGGCTCTTGCCCAGATCGCTGATCTGCTTCGCACTCTCCTCCACCTGGGCCTGCCGCCAGCCGTAGGCCACGGCGCGGAGCAGCGCGATCAGGGTGGTGGGCGTGGCCAGGATCACCCTCTGCTCCACCCCGAATTCGATCAGCCCCGGGTCCTGCTCCAGCGCCGCGCTGAAGAACGTCTCCCCCGGCAGGAAGAGCACCACGAACTCGGGCGCCGGCTCGAACTGCATCCAGTAGCTCTTCTGCGCCAGCTTCTGGAGGTGGGTGCGGATCTGCCGGGCATGATCCCGCAGCCGGGCGCGGCGGGTCTCCTCGTCGCCGGCCTCCAAGGCGTCGAGATAGGCGTCCAGCGGCGCCTTGGCGTCGATCACCACGTTCTTCTCACTCGGAAGCCGGACCACCAGATCGGGCCTCTGCCGGCCGTCGTCGGTTTCCACGGTGGCCTGGGTGGCGAAGTCGCAGTAGGCCACCATGCCGGCCATCTCCACCACACGCTGGAGCTGGATCTCTCCCCACCTTCCGCGCGCCGCGGGCGCCCGCAGCGCACCGACCAGCTTCACCGTCTCCCGCTCCAGGCTCGCCTGCGCCGAGGCCAGATTCTTCAGATGGTCGGTGAGGCTCGTATATGCCACCGCGCGGGCGGTCTCGATCTCCTGGATCCTCTGGTCGACCTTCTCCAGCGACTCCCGGAGCGGCTCGTGGAACCTCTCCAGCGTCGACTTCGCCAGATGGAGGAAGCTGGCGTTGTTGTTCTGGAGCGCCTCGGACGACATCGCCTTGAACGCGTCGGAGAGCCGCGCCTGGGCATCCGCCAGCAGGCGGAGCCGCTCGGCCGCAGCCTCGCGCTCCTTCTCCAGCGTGGTCCGGAGCACCGCGGCGGCCGGGCGCATCAGGAGCCAGGCCACGACCGCGCCCAGGCCGAAGGCGAGGATCAGCGGAGGAAAAAGGGA
>DATANP010000649.1:0-8411 GCA_036266195.1 Thermoanaerobaculia bacterium
GAGGCCTGCGTGGCGCCGGTCCTTTCCCTTTCGGAGGCTCCGAAGCATCCGCACATGGCGGCCCGGGGCACGTTCGTGGAGGTGGACGGCGTGACCCAGCCCGCGCCGGCCCCCCGGTTCAGCCGCACCCCGGGCGCCATCCAGCGTCCACCCGAGCCTGCGGGCGCGTCCACCGATCAGGTTTTGTCGGACTGGGGCTTCGCAGCGGAGGAGATTGAAAGGTTGCGCGCGGAGCGGGTCGTGGGCGGTTAGTGTTACAATCCTTCCAGTCGAATCGCCGACAGAAAGGTGTACGTGGCCGCATCGCCCGGCCTGGAAGGAGGATTTGTGCACTCCCGGACCTGCACGCTGCTCCTGACGTGTCTTTTCTTTATTCCTTTGATGCTTCGCGCCGCCGAGCCGTGCGGCGATCGCGACCTGATGTTCGGTTGCACGAAGACATCGGAGAAGGGCCGGCTGCGGGCCGGCTGCGGCGTGCATGACGGCGGACGGTTCTTCGCCTCCGAGTGGCGGCTTTACGACCTGCAGACCGAGAAGATCCTGGGGCGGGTCTCCTCGAACGCGGAGGGCATCGCGCTGGTCGAGATCAAAGGCAAGGATCGCTGGCTGATCCTCGAAGGCGAGCTGGTGTGCGCGAAGAAGGGCGGCGAGCGGGTGATCCCCTACCGTTTCCTGGTGGAGCGGACCGGGAAGGATGCCATGCTCCAGCGCGCCTACACGCCCGAGACCCTGATGGCGACCGGCAACTGGAACGAGGACACGCAGCTCCACTACGGCGCGTTCCGCAGCCGCTCGGTGCTGGGTACGGCACTATCTGAGATCGGCGAGATCGAGCCCTAGAAGAACGCCCGCTGGATCGACCAGTAGACGCCGATCGCCGCGATGACCAGGGAGGCGGGGACGACCACGGCCTGCCGATACCAGGCCCGGTTGCGGAACAGCCCGACCGCCAGGAAGGCGAGGCCGATCACTGCGAGCTGGCCGGTCTCGACCCCCAGGTTGAAGCTGACCAGGGCCGGCAGGAACTCGGAGCGCGGCAGGCCCAGCTCGGAGAGCACGCCCGCGAAGCCCAGCCCGTGCAGCAGGCCGAAGGCGAAGACGAGGCCGATCCGCGACGGGCGCAGCTCCGAGGTGAGCACGTTCTCCACGGCCACGAAGACGATCGAGAGCGCGATCAGGGGCTCGACGACCGAGGACGGCAAGGAGACCAGGCCGTAGATGCTGAGCGCCAGGGTCACGGTGTGGGCGATGGTGAAGGAGGTCACCTGGAGGAGCAGCGGCCGGGCCTTGCGCGACAACAGGAAGAGGCCGAGCACGAACAGGATGTGGTCCAGGCCCTTCGGCAGGATGTGGGTGAAGCCAAGCTGCAGGTACTGGCCGACGATCTCCATCCGGGTCGGAGGGATGACGGAGGCCGCGAGCTGAAAGGGCTGGCTCGTGGCGTCGCCCTCCAGCCATTGCCAGATGGCGCTTTCGTCGCCTTCGTTCCTCGGGATCAGCGGGTAGGAGCCGAGCTGCGCGGCGGCAGTATCGGCGATAAGGGACCAGGTGAAGGTCCGGGCTCCGCCCGGGATCGGTCCGTGGAGTCGCAGGGTCGTGCGGCCCGGAGGGGTGTCGGGTCCGGGAGGGACCAGGTCGATTTCCGGGTGAACCGGGCGGCCGTCAAAGGAGAGGACCGCGCCATCGGCCAGGGTTCGCAGGAGCTGGGGATCGAGGTGCTCGGCGTCGGCTACGAGATCGACCTGGTAGGTGCCATCCCGGAGGAGCTCGGCCTGCACCTGGAAGCGGCCCAGCTCGTGGGCCTGGGCGGCTTGGGTGAAAAGAAGAAGAAGCAGGGCAACGGCGGTGCGCATCATACAGGGATACGCTCCCGGAGCCGGCCTGGATGAAGGACCAAAAGGACTGCAACGACCGCAAGGACAAAAGGTCTTGGTCCTTGGAGTCCCTGCAGTCCTTTTGGTCCTTTGCTAGCTGTCGTGGACCAGCGGTTGTGGCCGGCAGAGCCAGTAGCCCTGGGCGAAGTCGACCCCCAGCTCCTTGAGCGCCTCCAGGGTCTGGCGGTTCTCGACCCACTCGGCGATGGTCTGAAGGCCCATGACGTGGCCGATCTGGTTGATCGATTCCACCATGGCCCGCTTGACCCGGTCCTCCACCATGTTCTGGACGAACTCGCCGTCGATCTTCAGGAAGTCCATGGAGAGGTCCTTCAGATAGGCGAAGGAAGAGAGGCCGCTGCCGAAGTCGTCGAGGATGAAGCGGCAGCCCTTCACCTTGAGGGCCGAGATGAAGCGGATGGCGCTGTCGAGCTTGCTGATCGCCGCGGTCTCGGTGATCTCGAAACAGAGGCGCCGCGGGTCCACGAGGCTCTCGTCGATCTGCTGGATCACATAGTTGAGGAAGGCCTCGTCCGAGAGCGACTGCGCGGAGACGTTGACCGCGAAGAGCACCGGCCGCGAAACCTCGCGGCGCTGGGCCTCGGCGAGCGCGCGGAACGCGGTGTGGACCACCCAGCGATCGAGATCTCCGATCAGGTGGTAGCGCTCGGCCGCGGACATGAAGGCAGCGGGCTCCACGATCTTGCCGTTCGAGTCGAGCATGCGCAGGAAGACCTCGCACAGCAGCTCGCGGTTCGGGGCGCTGCTCTCGGCCGCGCCGAGCGGCTGGATGAGCTGGTAGAAGAGCCGGAACCGGCGCTCCTCCATGGCGCGCTGGATGCGGTGGATCCACTGCATCTCGCCGTAGCGCTCGGCCACCAGGGTGTCGTCGGCCTCGTACTCGTGGACCCGGTTCCGGCCGCTGTCCTTGGCCACGTACAGAGCGGCATCCGCGGCGCTCATCACCTGGGCGAGATCGCCGCTGTCGGCGTTGACCGGCACGAAGCCGGTGCTCACGCCGACCTCGAAGATCTGGTCCTTCCAGCAGAACCGGAAGTCGCGGACCGTGGTGCGGATCTCCTCGGCGATCTGGCGCGCCTGGCCGAGGGGGCAGTCCTCCAGGAGGACGCCGAACTCGTCGCCGCCGAGCCGCGCCAGGATGTCGCTGCGCCGCACCCGCGAGCGCAGGAGGGCGGTGATCTGCTTGAGCATCTCGTCGCCCACCAGGTGGCCGCAGGTGTCGTTGATGATCTTGAACTCGTCGAGGTCGAGGAAGAGCAGCACATGGTGACGCTGCTCGGCGCGGGCGCTGCGGATGGCCCTCTTCAGGCGCACCTCGAACTCGCGGCGGTTGAGGAGGCCGGTCAGGGCGTCGTGGCTCGCGAGATAGATCATCTCGCGCTCCATGCCGCGGAGCTGGGTCACGTCCTTGAACACCAGCACCGCGCCGATCAGGTTGCCCCGGCGGTCGCGGATCGGCGCCGCGGTGTCGCGCACCGAGTACTCCTTGCCATCCTCGTTCAGGAGCAGGGCATGGCCCGGGCTCTCCACGATCTTGCCTTCGATCAGGCAGCGCTGGAGCGGGTCGGGCAGCGACTGGCGGGTGACCTCGTCCACGACGCGGAAGACCTCGGAGACCGGCCTGCCCAGGGCGCGCTCGGAGATCCATCCGGTGAGCTTCTCGGCCACCGGGTTCAGGTAGTCGATGCGGCCCTCGGCGTCCGCCCGGATCACGCCGTCGCCGATCGACGCCAGAGTGACCTGGGCCTTCTCCTTCTCCCAGTGGAGAGCCTCCTCGGCCTGCTTGCGGTCGGTCACGTCGAACGAGACGCAGACCGTGCCCAGGATGCGCTCCGCCCGATCATCGCGCAGAGGCTCGACCCGGCTGTGGAAGTGCCTGCCCCGGATCTCCTGCTCGAAGCTCTCGGGCTCGCCCGACAGCGCTTGAAGATGGGCCTGGATCGGCGGGAAGCTCAGGTCGCGCGTGCCATAGTGGTCGAAGAGGTTGCGGCCGGCCAGCGTCTCCGACGACAGGCCGAGCGTGGTCAGCGCGGCGCCCAGGGCGGAGGTGAAGCGAAGCTCGCGGTCGGTCGTCCAGACCACGGCCGGGATCTGCTCCAGGACCCGCAGGCGCGGGTCGGTCTTCTCGCCCGCGGGCCGGATCTCCCGCGCCGGCCCCGAGATCCGGAGATCCAGGAGGTCCTGCTCGCTTTTTTCGCTCTCCTTGGGAGAGGCGGTATGAGAAAGGACTCGGAACGGCGAAAGTTCACCCATGAAGTATGCCCCCGCAAGAACGACGGGGGATTTCAGAGCAAGATCCGGGCCTAGCCGAGAGGCTCGGGTAGGGAGATGCCGTAGCCCTGCACGTAGTCCACCCCGATCTCGCGCAGGACGTCCAGGGTCTGCCGGTTCTCCACGGACTCGGCGATCGTGCGGATGCCCATCACCTGGCCGATCTGGTGGATCGATTCGACCAGCGCCCTCTGGACCGGGCTCCCGACCATGTCGCGGACGAAGCCGCCGTCGATTTTCAGGAAATCGACGGATAGATTTTTCAAATAGGCAAACGACGATAACCCGCTCCCGAAGTCGTCGAGCACGAAGCGGCAGCCGAATTTCTTGAGCACCTCGATGAACCGCATGGCCTGGGTGAGGTTGCCCACGGCCGCGGTCTCGGTGATCTCGAAGCAGATCCGGGTCGGCTCGACGCCGGTCAGCTCCATCTCCTCCAGGACGTACTCCAGGAAGTACTCGTCGCCGATCGACTGGCCCGAGAGGTTGATGGCGAAGCAGGTCTCGTCGCCATGGGAGAGGATGCGGCAGGCCAGGGAGACGAAGGCGGCATGGACCACCCAGCGGTCGATGCTCGCGATCAGGTGGTAGCGCTCGGCGGCCGGGATGAAGGCTCCGGGCGAGGCGATGCGTCCGTCCTCGTCGATCATGCGGATGAAGATCTCGCAGAGCGGCGGCTCCTGGGGGTCGGGGCGCAGCGGCTGGATGGTCTGCTGGTAGAGGAAGAAGCGGTGCTCGGCAAAGGCCTTGTGGATGCGGTGGATCCACTGCATCTCGCCGTAGCGCTCGGCGAGCGCGCTGTCGTCCGGCTGGTACTCGTGGATCCGGTTCCGGCCGCTCTCCTTGGCCACGTAGCAGGCGGCGTCCGCGGCCGAGAGCACCTGGGCCATGTCCAGGCTCTCGCCGGTGATCGGCACCAGGCCGATGCTCACGCCGATCTCGAAGATCCTCTCCTGCCAGGCGAAGCGGAAGCCCCGGACCTCGGTGCGCAGCGAGTCTCCGACCCTGCGGGCGCCCTCGAGCTCGGTGTCTTCGAGGAGCACGCCGAACTCGTCGCCGCCGAGCCGCGCCAGGGTGTCGGTCTTGCGCAGGCGGGCCTTGAGGAGGCCGGTGACCTGCTTGAGCATCTCGTCGCCCGCGAGGTGGCCGCAGGTGTCGTTGACCACCTTGAACTCGTCGAGGTCGAGGTAGAACAGGGCGTGGAGACGGCCGTCCTCGCGCGCGGTGGTGAGGCAGTGCTGGAGGCGCTTCTCGAACTCGCGGCGGTTGATGAGCCCGGTAAGGGGGTCGTGCCGGGCGAGGTACATCATCTCCCGTTCCATGCCGCGGATCTGGGTGACGTCCTTGAAGACCAGCACGCAGCCGGCGATCCGCCCGATCCGGTCGCGGATGGGCGCCGCCGAGTCGCGGATGGCGAAGTCCCGGCCGTCGCGCCGCTTGAGCAGCGAGTAGCCGGCAAACTCGACCACGTCCTCTTCCTGGAGGCAGCGCTCGACCGGGTTCGCCAGAGGCTTGCCCGTGGCCTCCTCCATGACGTTGAAGACCTCGCCCACCGGCTTGCCGCAGGCCTCGGCCGAGCTCCAGCCGGTCAGCCGCTCGGCCACCGGGTTCAGGTAGTCCACGATGCCGGACGCGTCCGTGCGGATGACCCCGTCGCCGATCGAGGCGAGAGTGATCTGGGCGAGCTCCTTCTCCTGGGCGAGCGCTTCGACGGCCTGCTCCAGGCGGGAGTTGGACTCGCGGAGATTGTCCTCGGCGAGCTTGCGCTCGGTGATGTCCACGGCCGTGGCCATGGCGGCGGTCCCGAGATCTTCGAGGGTGACGACGGTGGAGGTGGCGTCGATCCAGCGCTCCTGGCCGTCCTTGGTCAGGATCTTGATCTCGTAGTGGGTCGGCACGGCCTCGCCGCGCAGCCGGGCCAGGATGCGGTCGCGGACGAGCGGCTTGTGGTCGGGATGCACCATGTGCCAGGCCGGCAGCCCCAGCAGCTCGTCGGCGGAGTAGCCGGTCAGCTCCTCGACCGCCGGGTTGACGTAGAGCAGCTCCTCTTCCTGGTAGACCAGGATCGCCGTCGTCGTGGATTCGGCCAGGGAGCGGAACCACTGGTCGGTCTCAATCGCCGAAGCGCGGGCACGGGTGCGGAGAGATTGACTCATGCGCCTCAAACTTTGACCACAAGCAGAATCGAATTTCCAGAATAGCGTCGCCGGAACGCTTACGCAAGGCTTGGGTAGACAAAAACTCTCCGGCGGGAGCGTCAGCCCCGGACGGCGGGCGCGAGCAGGAGGGCCAGGGCCGGGTCGGCGAGCCGGTTCTTTTCCGCCGCTGCCATCAGCTCCCTGAGGCCGCCACGGAAGTACCGGGAACGGAAACCCTCCTGCCGCATGACCTCGGCGAGGTGGGCGCTCTTGAGGCCGACTTCGCACACCAGGACGTAATTCTTTTCCTTCTCGAAGGACCTCCACGTCTCCAGCGCGTGCTGGAAATCGAGATGGAGCGCGCCCGGGTAGTGCCAGGCCTGCCAGGCCGACCTGGAGCGCAGGTCGAGCACGGTCGAGCTTTCGGGGATGCTGTCGGTCTCCAGGCCGGTCGGGGAGATCGCCCTCTCGTCCAGGTTCCGCAGGTCGTAGACGGTCCGCGCCTCGACAAGCTCCTCCAGCCGGCCGCGGGTCATGGTCGCCTCGTCCTTGAGGACTTCGGAGAGCGAGGCCTTCGTGGACGGCCTCTTCGGGACCAGGTCGCAGTACTCGCCGACCGCGGCGGACAGATCATAGACACCCATCTTCCGGGCCAGGGCGAGGATCTCGTCCTTGTTGAAGCCGACGAGCGGCCGCAGCACGGGCATCGAGGGAGAAACCGCCTGGGAGATGACGGCCAGGTTCTGGAGCGTCTGCGAGGAGACCTGCCCCATGGCCTCGCCGGTGATCAAGCCCAGGTTCCGCGTCTTGCGCGCGACCGCCTCGCCGGCCCGGAGCATCAGGCGCTTGAGCACGATCTGCCAGTTGCGCGGCCGGTTCTTCTCCTGCAGCTCGGGGATGAGCGGCTGGAGGTCGACCTCGTAGAGCCTCGGCCTGTAGCCGTAGCTCCAGAGATCGGCCACGACCTTCATGACCTTGAGCACGCCGAGCCGGTGGGCGGCGCCGCCCAGGTTGCAGAACAGGTAGTCGAGCTGGACCCCGCGCTTGAGCATGAGCCAGCTCGCCACGGCCGAGTCGAAGCCGCCGGAGACGAGCGCCAGCGCGCGCCCCTCGACGCCGACCGGCAGCCCGCCGAAGCCGCGCACCTTGTCGTGGAAGTAGTGGCCCCACCCGGGCTCCAGCTCCACGTGCGCCGTGACATCCGGCTCCCGCAGGTTCACCTTCGCGCCCGGCGCCTGCCGGAGGAGCGCGGCGCCCAGCTCCCTCTCCACGACCTGGGAGTCGAACGGAATCCCCTCGCGGCCTCCGCGGCGGCTGGCGCGCACGGCGAACGTCCTGCCCTGGACCCCTTCGCCGAAGATCTCGACGCCGGTCCGGGCGATGTCCGCCAGCTCGGACCACGGGCGGCGCTCGACCAGCGAGACGGACTGGATGCCGAAGACCCGCGGCAGGACGTCCAGCGCGGCCGTGGTGGGGGTCTCCAGGTAGTACCGGCTCCAGGTGGTTTCGAGCTTGTGGGGGATGCCGTTCGAGGTCAGCGCGTCCCGGAGGTTCTGCGCCAGGCGGCGCTGAAAGCGGATACGGGTGGCGCGCGCCTTCGTATAGAAGTCGCCGGCGAGGCGCAGGATCAGCAGGTGGTCGGACATCGAATCGATTGTACCGGACCCCTCACCCCCTGTCCCCCTCTCCCATCGCACACCCGCCCGACCGGGAGAGGGGGGACCTGACTGCGGCAGAGAGGCAGGTTCGAAGCGATATCGCTTCAGAATCGTTCCCCCTCTCCCGGGGGTTGGGAGGGGATGGGAGAGGGGGACAGGGGGTGAGGGGTTACGGCCGCCAGACCGTGATCGCCCACCAGCGGAAGTCGTCTTCCAGGGCATCGTCCAGCACCCGGGCGACGCCGAGGCGGACGTCGAGCGCCGGGACCCGGCCGATGGGGATGGGGCCGGTGGACCAATGGAATTCCAGGCCGGCCAGCGACAGCCACTCCTCGGAGCCCTCGGACCAGACGCGGTGGCGCTCGAAGAAGACCGGCGCCGGCAGGAAGCCCAGGTCCAGCTCTGCCCTCTGCGTCTCGAAGTCGGTCCCCAGCCGGGTCCCCGCGGGC
>DATANP010000650.1:0-22386 GCA_036266195.1 Thermoanaerobaculia bacterium
CAAACACGTGCACCCGCAGGCGCTCGAAGTCGCTAACCGGTCCAGGCGCCGGTACTTCGACCTCGCCTCCGCGGACGGCGTGATCCCGCAGGAACGCGCCGAGCTGCATCGTCCAGGAGATGGAGTACGGCGCATCCTGCCAACCCCAGGGTGAACCGCCCGGCGCCGGCCCGAGCCTGGGTGGTTCCTTGCCGGGTGGCGGAGCCTGGAGGCTGCCCGCCACCCAGACCCGGCCGCCGGAGGCCAGGGTCCGCTGGACCGCTTCGAGAACGTCCGCGATCGGGGCCTCGGATTTCATCCGCTCCATGAGCAGGTCGTAGCGGTGCATCCGATGGTCCGGCAGGTCGGGCAAGGTCTTCCAGGGAGCTGAACCCTGATAGTACCGCCCGAAGCTGATCCCGACGAACCAGGGATTGACGAGGATCAGATCCCTGGGGCCTGCCTGGGTCGTGAGAACCTGGGCGGCCGTATCGGCATTGGTCATGCGGACCTGAGCGCTCTTGTAGGCGGCTGGCAGCAGGAGAAGGGCGACGAGTGTCGCGGCGGCTGGGACGGCGATCCGGAGGATGCGGATCGGCGCGGCCAGAAGCTGATCGAGAGCGCTCGCCACCACGGCCATGAGGGGGAGGAAGTACCAGATCCTTGGCGAGTAACCCAGAACGAGAAAGAGACCGTACTGAGCCGCAATCACCGCCGGGATGACTAGTAATGGAAAGAGATTCTCGCGGCGAAAGATCGCGACGCCCAGGCCGGCGAGGAGAAAGAGTGCCCAGAGCCCCGGCTGGCCGAGCGTGTTGCCGACAGCCTCCAGGATCGTTCCCGGTCCGATCTTCTCCTGGACCACCACGTTCCAGGACCGGGCGGCGGTCAGCGGCCCCATGTAAGGAAGGAGCGTGAGAGCGGCGAGGAGCCCGACTCCGAGCGCGGCGATCGTAACCTTCCATTGCTTTCGGATCACTCCTGCCGCCGCGGCTGCCGATCCAATCCCCAGCAGCAGAGCCGAGTTGTGCAGGAGGAGATGAACGCTCAACACCGCCGCTATGGCGGTCGAGAGGATCGATTTGCGATCCGGATTCTTCACCAGCCGCGCATACGCTCCGAAGGTCAGAAGGATCATCAACGTCCCGAGCCCATAGCCACGGACCGAGTCGCCATAGGTCAGGAAAAACGGGTGGAATCCCAGCAGAGCCACGGAGACAAGCGGCACCGTGCCAGCCCTGCGCGCGTTGAGCCAGAGCGCGGCCAGGATGGCGAGGCCCACGATCATTCCCATGGCCCGCAGAGCGAGATCGGACCCGCCGGTCATCGCCACCCAGGCGCGGACGGTCAGTGGGAAAAGCATGGGAAAGGCTTCGTGTGGAAACCGATCGAAAACTTCGCCAATCGTCGGGAGGGTGGCGAGCTGTACGGCGGCGGCCTCGTCCCGCCACAGGGCGCCGGCATGGAGGAAGCGCTGGACGTGCAGACCCACGGCCAGAAAGGTCAGAAAAACGGCGAGCGCGGTCTTCATCTTGTCTAAAGGTTCGGGGCCGTAGCGTACGGGCTGCATGAGGAACCTCGGGTTCCGACAACCAAAGGAGACAACGCAATGACGACCAAGACCCTCTCCACCGCCCTGCTCGCCCTCTCCCTGACCGCCGCGACCGCTGCCTTTGCCGGCACGAGCCCGGCGCCGGCCTCCGGCAGCGCGCAGACAAAACCCGCTGTGAAGACCACCGCCAGCTCTTCGACCCGCCACCGCCGGATCTTCCACCGCAAGCCGGCCAGCTCGACCAAGACCACCACCCAGAAGAAGGGGTCCAAGTAGCTCTCTCGCGAGCTGCCGGTCCGGCAACCGCTTCCGGGTGACCGCCTCTCCCACCCGGAGGCGGTTGCCAGGTTCCGGCGACCTGCCCCAGAATGAACGACGGTGCGCGTGCTGGTCATCGAAGACGAGCCGGATCTGCGGCGGCTCCTGGAACAGGCCCTGCGCGAAGATGGCTACGCCGTCGATGTCGCGGAGGACGGTACCACGGGCCTGTACAAGGCGACCACCTGGGAGTATGACGCCCTGGTCCTCGACCTGATGCTGCCCGGGTTGAGCGGCTGGGACCTGCTGGACCGGCTGCGCAAGGGCGAGCGCAAGGTCCCGGTCCTGATCCTCACGGCGCGCGAGGCGGTGGCGGACAGGGTGCGGGGCCTGGACACCGGCGCGGACGATTATCTGGTCAAGCCGTTCGATCTGGCCGAGCTGCGGGCGCGCCTGCGGGCGCTCATCCGCCGCGCCACGGGCCAGGCGGCTCCGCTCCTGGTGCTCGGGGTTGTGAAGATCGACCTCGCCGCGCGCTCGATCAGCCGGGATGGCGTGCCGGTCCACCTCACCGCCCGCGAGTTCGCTCTGGTGGAACGGCTCGCCCTGCACCGCGGCAAGGTCCTCACGCGGACCGATCTCTACGCTCACCTTTTCGACGAGGAGGACGAAAGCTTTTCGAACCTCCTCGACGTCCACGTTTCGAACGTCCGGAAGAAGCTCGGCAGGGATTTCATCCAGACGCGCCGGGGCTTCGGATATATGATCGATGCTTAGATCGATCCGCGGCAACCTGCTCGGCTGGTACAGCGCGATCCTCCTCGCCGTGCTGTTCGGGTTCGGCTCGACCCTGTACCACCGCCTGCAGAGGCTGACCTACGAGCGGGCCGACGCCGAGCTGGCGCGCGCGGCCCAGCTCATCGGGCAGCGCATCGAGCCCGGAGGGGAGATCCCGGAGAGCCTCCTCCAGCGCTTCGGCTCGGACGAGGACGAGGCGGCCTATGCCGTGCTGCGGATGAAGGACGGCACGGAGCTGCTCTCGGCCCAGGCTTCGGACGACGTTCCGCCGCCGGGCGTCCCCTTGCGCGCCGGCCATCCGCGCTTCCGCGAGCGGGGCGAGCTGCGCGAGGTGATGCTGCCCTGGGGCGACGGCGGCACGCTGATCGTGGGCCGGTCGACCGCGGTGGAGGACACGCAGGTCCGGCACCTGGTGTGGATCCTGGCCGGTACGGGCCTGGGCGTTCTCCTGATGGGGCTCGCCGGAGGCTGGCTCCTGGTGGACCGCGCCCTGAGGCCGATCGCCACCATGAGCGCCACGGCCGAGGCGGTCTCCGGATCGAACCTGTCGCACCGGATCGATCTGAAGGAGACGGAGAGCGAGCTGGGGCCGCTGGCCCGGGTGCTCAACCGGATGCTGGACCGCCTGGAGGCGGCCTTCGAGCAGCAGAAGAGCTTCACGGCCGACGCCTCCCACGAGCTGCGCACGCCGCTCGCGGTGATCTGCTCGCAGGCGGAGCTGGCGCTCGCGCGGGAGCGCACCGGCGAGGAGTACCGGCAGGCGCTCGCCACCTGCGCCAAGGCGGCGCAGCGCATGCGCTCGCTGGTGGACGATCTCCTCGTCCTGGCGCGCGCCGACGCCGGCATGCTCTCTCTGCAGGCCGCCCCGTTCGACCTCCGGGCCTGTGTCGAGGAGTGCGCGGAGATGATCCGGCCGCTGGCCGCCGAGCGCGGGGTCGCCGTCGGGTTGGACCTGGAGCCGGTGGTCTGGATTGGGGATCGCCAGCGCCTGTCCCAGGTGATCACCAATCTCCTGAGCAACGCCATCCGCTACAACCGGGACGGCGGACGGGTGGACGTGCGACTGGCAGTGGAAGGACCGGAGGTGGTCCTGGCCGTCTCGGACACCGGGATGGGCATCGCCGAGGAGGAGCGGGCGCTCCTGTTCAAGAGGTTCCACCGCGTGGACAAGGCCCGCTCCCGCGACCTGGGAGGGAGCGGGCTGGGCCTCGCCATCTGCCGCAGCCTGGTGGAAGCCCACGCCGGGACCATCGGCTGCGAAAGCCAGCCCGGCGTGGGGTCTGTGTTTACGGTGCGGCTGCCTACTGCCCCGCCCCCGTCTTGACCGAAATCGGCTCGACCGGCGGCAGGATGCGGAGGCCCGACTCGTCCACCTGGCGGCGGAAGTCGGCCACGTCCTTGTCGAAGAACTGGTTGAGGTCGGTCACGAGCTTGTTGACCTCGATCTCGGCCTGGCGCAGGTGCTCCAGGTGGGTCGGGCTCGGGGCGTCGTAGGAGGAGAGGGCGTAGCCGAAGGCGTTGAACAGCTTGCTGACGACGTCGTTCTGCGGCGGGATGCCCGGCGTGTCGAAGCGGGTCCAGAGGCGCTTCTCCAGGTCGTCCAGTCCCTTCTTGACCTTCTGCGCGGACTCAGCGAGCGGGTCCTTCTCATCCTTCTTCGGCTCCGGCGCGGGCAGGCCCTTGGCGCGGGCCTCGATCTTGGCCCGGGTCTCCTCGTCCTTCTTCTTCTTGTCGAGCAGGGCGGTCACGGTGTCGATGTCCGAGCGGGTCTTCTGGATGCGGTCCAGGGAGACGACCAGCACGTCCTGCAGGTCCACGACCTTCTGGATGACCTCCTCGCGCTTCGCCCAGTCCTGAGGCGTGCTCTTGGTGCGCGGGTCGGGCAGGATTTTGACCGTGTTCCTGGACTCGTTGTCGCCGAATTTCACGGTCACCTGGTAGGTGCCGGGCAGGACCTCGGGTCCGGTCGGATTGGGGTTGCCCCCGCCAAACTCGGCCGGCACCGGGAAGGTCCGGCTGGCGTCGCGGCGCAGGTTCCAGACGATCCGGTTGAGCCCCTGCTTCGCGGGGGCGGTGAAGTTGCGGAGGACCCGGCCGTTCGCGTCGGCGATCCGGATGAGGATCTCCCTGGGCTTCTCCTTCTCTTTTTCCTTGTCTTTGTCCTTGCTTTCCGCCGGGGTCTCGGCTCCGGGCTTCTCCTGCTGGGCGGCGAGCTTTTCCTGGACCGGCGCCTTGCGCTCCTCGGCAGGCACGACCGGCGGCTTCGCCTTCTCCTCAGCGGCGCGCTTTTCGGCCCGTTCCTTCTCCTTGCGCTCGCGCTCCTTCTCGTCGACCGGATGGGGGAGGGTCTTGTCGCTCAGCCAGACGTTGAGGATCGCGCCATAGGGCCGGTTCTGGCCGTAGAACTCGGTGGCCCCGAAGGCGAAGCCGCCGACGTCGGGTCCGAACTGGAACTGCTGGGCATCGCCGATGGCGAACAGGTGGATGGGCTTCGCGGCCACCTCGTCGGTCAGCTCGCGCAGCGGCCGGATGTCGTCCAGGACGTAGAGGGCCCGACCGTGGGTGCCGATCACCAGGTCCGCCTCCCGCGGCTGGATCGCCATGTCCATGACCGAGACGGTCGGCAGGCCCTGGGTCCACTTCGTCCAGCGCTTGCCGCCGTCCTGGCTGAACCAGAGGCCCCACTCGGTGCCGAGGAAGAGGAGGTCCTTGTCCACCGGGTCCTGCTCGACGTTCAGGGCATAGCCCCGGACCGTGCTGCTTTTCTCGGTGAGCAGGCTCTTCCAGGTCTTGCCCCAGTCGTCCGTGCGGTAGGCGTAGGTCGCCATGTCGCCGCGCCGGTGGTTGTCGAAGACCACGAAGGCCGAGGCCGGGTCGTGCTTGGAGGGCCGGATCTCGGGGATCCAGGTGTTGGCCGGCACGCCCTTGACGTTCTTCTCCAGGCTCTCCCAGGTCTTGCCGCCGTCCCGGGTGACGTGGATGCGTCCATCGTCGGTCCCCACCCAGATCACGCCCTGCTGGAGCGGGCTCGGGGCGATGGAGATGATGGTGGTGAAGTTCTCGGCGCCGGTCGCGTCGACCGTGAGGCCGCCGCTCTCGTCCTGCTTCTGCCACTCGGGGTTGTTGGTGGTCAGGTCGGGGCTGATGATGGTCCAGCTCTCGCCGCGGTCGGTGGACTTGTGGACGAACTGGCTGCCGACGTAGACCGTGCCCGGGGTGAACGGGTCGGTGGCGAGGCCGGTATTCCAGTTGAAGCGCAGCTTCTTGCCCTCGGGCGGCGCGGGCTTGATGTCGCGCAGCTCGGAGGTGTCGAGGTTCCAGCGGATCAGGTTGCCACCCTGCCAGAGCGAGTAGCCCATGCGCGAGGTGGTCTGGTCGGGGAGCGTCTCGAAGCCGTCGCCGAAGGTCACGTTGGCCCATTCGTGGTTGCGGATGCCGCTGGGGGTCCAGGCCGTGCTCGGGCCGCGCCAGGCGCTGTTGTCCTGCATGCCGCCATAGACGTTGTACGGCACGTCGTTGTCCACCGCCACGTGGTAGAACTGGCCGACCGGCAGGTTGGTCACCGCGCGGTTGGTGCGGCCGCGGTCGTAGCTGATGCCCAGGCCGCCGTCTCCGGAGACGATCAGGTGGTTCGGGTTGCGGGGGTTGATCCACAGGGCGTGGAAGTCGCCGTGGATCTCTCCCCCGCTGACCGCGGTGGTGAAGGTCTTGCCGCCGTCGTCCGACACCTTGACGTCGAACTCGATGCTGTAGACCCGGTTCGGCTGCTGCGGGTCCACCCGGATGTCGTCGAAGTAGAAGGGGCGCGGGTTCACGTCCCAGCGGGTATTGACCGAGGTCCAGCTCTTGCCGTTGTCGGTCGAGCGCAGCAGGGCGCTCGGCTGGGCCTCGACCATGGCGTAGACGATCTCGGGGTTGGAGCGGGAGAAGGCGAGGCCGATGCGTCCGAGCTCGCCCGCGGGCAGCCCGTCCTCCTCGGTGGCCTTCTTCCAAGTCCGGCCGCCGTCCCAGGTGGTGTAGAGGCCGGAGCCGGGGCCGCCGGACTTGAAGAACCAGGGCTGGCGCCGCACCTGCCACATGGAGGCGAGCAGGTGGTTCGGGTTGGCCGGGTCCATGACCAGGTCGGAGGCGCCGGTCTTCTCGTCCACGTAGAGCACCCGGTTCCAGGTCTTGCCGCCGTCCTCCGTCTTGTACACCCCGCGCTCGGGGTTGTCGCTCCACAGGCCGCCGACCGCGGAGACCCAGACCACGTCCGGGTTCGAGGGGTGGAGCACGATGCGGTAGATGTGCTCCGACTTCTCGAGCCCCATGTGGCTCCAGGTGCGTCCGCCGTCGAGGGTCTTGTAGACGCCGTTGCCCACCGAGACGCTGTTGCGCATGTTCGACTCGCCCGTCCCCACCCAGACGACGTCCGGGTTGGCCTGGTTGACGGCCACCGCGCCGATGGAGGCGACCGGCTGGTCGTCGAAGACCGGGGTCCAGGTGAGGGCGCCGTCGGTGGACTTCCAGACGCCGCCCGAGGCCGAGCCCACCCAGATGATGTCCGGGTCGGACTCGACCGCGTCGACCGCCGCGACCCGGCCGCTCATGCCGGCCGGACCGATGGCCCGGGGTTTCATGCCGGCCAGGAGGTCCGGATCGACGGCGGCGACTGGAAAGGCGCACAGCGCGAGGAGGGGAATGAGGACGGAGAGACGGTTTCGCTGCATGAATCCTCCGAGAAAGGTGTCAAGGCGCGGGCCGGTGCTCGACCTCGTATCCGGCGTCCTTCCAGGCCTGAAGCCCACCCAGGAGAGCCGCCGCCTTGTCGAAACCCTGCTTCCGAAGCTCGAGCACCGCACGGGCGCTCGTGTGTTCGGCGTGTCAGGTGCAATACGCGATGACCTGCTTGTCCTTCGGGAGCTCTCCGAGACGGGTATAGAGCTCGTTGACCGGGATGCTGACCGCTCCCTTGGCGTGCTCGTCCTGCCAGGCGTCGAGGCCCCGGACGTCCACGAGAACGGCCTGGCCCGCGTCGAGGGCCTTCTTGGCGTCGGCCGCCGAGATCCGCGGCGCCTCGGCGAGCGGGTCGGCCGGCGCGGCGGCCGGAGGCGGGGTCGGCGGCGTCTGAGAGGCCGCCTGGGCGCCGGGCATCGCGAGGCTTATTACGAGGGGTACGGCGAGGGGTACGAGGTACTTGATCATCGTTCTGACCTCCTTTTGCCAGAAGACCCTTGTACAGCAGAGAGAGCCCCTCCCGGAAGACCCGGCTCAGTCCTGTCTACGGAAAAAACGTCGCCGGGTTCTGCCACCCACTCCTCGGCGCAGGCCCGCAGGAGGGCGGTCTCGCGCACGGGCAGTCCGGCTTCGGCGATCCGGCGCAGGCAGGCCCGCCGGTGCGCCGCCGGGCCGCAGCGGGTTGGGCGCATGAGCGCGGCCAGGGCCCAGGAGAGCGGCTCCGGCCTCTCCAGGTAGTGCTCGGCCCGCGCCTCGCCCAGGCCGAAGGTGGTGTAGAAGATCCGCACCATCTCCACGTCCAGGAGCGGATTGACCGACACCGACTCCAGGTTGATCCCCGGCCGGCCGCCGCGCAGCCAGACGGTGGTGAGCACGACCGGCTGCACGTATTTCGCCTCCAGGGCGAGGAAGTAGCGGCTCAGGCGGCGCGAGGTCTCGGCCGGGCTGAGCGGCTCGGGCTCGGTGTGGATCAGGACGGTCGCCCAGCGGCCGTCGCGGGTCGGCATCTCGGCCACGGCCCCGAGGGCGGCGCGCTCCTCGTCGCTCCAGCCGCCCAGGTCGAGCACCGGGAAGCGGGCGAGCCCGGGCAGCAGGTGAGCCATGAAGTCGGGCTCGGCGATCCGGATGAAGTCGTCGAGGAAGGTCTGGAACAGCTCGCGGAAGAAGGCATGGAAGCTGGGCATTCGCGTCGTCTCCTTTGGACTGGACAGCAGGCCGCCCCGCGGGGGCGCGTGTTTGCCCGGGTAAAAGACGGAAAACGGGTCGCGAATGTCATTTCAGAATGATTGCAAGCGGGCGCCTTCTTCCCCCCTGGATGCGCTCGTGCTACGTTGGGCAGTCGATGCGAGGTGCGGCAATGAGACGACGACAGTTCCGATACCGGCGGTCCTCCAGACCCCGCGGCCTGCTCTGGGTGCTCCTGGGGTTGGCCGGGCTGGGGGCCCTGGCCGCCGTTCTGGGCGAGCGCCGGCGGCGCGGCGGTCCGGCTCCGGAGCCGGAGGAGCCCGCGCGGCCCGGGGACGCCGAGGAGGCCGAGGAGGCCGAGGAGGATTACTATCCGCCGGAGCCGCCGGAGAGCCTGGGGGTCTGGGTTTCCGGTCCGGCCGGCAATCTCTATGTGCGGGACGGCGGCGACTCGCGCGGGGGGCTCCTGCCGGTCGTGTTCGTCCACAGCCTGGCGGGCAACGGCGGCCAGTGGGCCTTGCAGCTCGACCATCTGCGCCGGTACCGCCGGGCGGTGTCGCTCGACCTGCGCGGGCATGGCGAGTCCGACCCGGCCGAGGACGGCGACTACTCGATCCGCGGCCTGGCGGCGGACGTCGAGGCGGTGATGGACCAGCTCGGCCTGCGCCGTTTCGTGCTGGCCGGTCACAGCCTGGGCTCGGCCGTGGCGATCGACTATGCCTCCCGTCATCCCGAGCGGGTGGCGGGCCTCCTGCTGGTCGATCCGAACGGCGATATGTCGAAGATGCCCAAGGGCGAGATGGAGCCGTTCCTGGAGCCGCTGCGGAAGGACCCGGTCGGGGAGCTGACCTCCTACTTCCGGCAGCTCGTGGTCGGAGGGGACAAGGACGCCGGCCGCTGGGTCCTGGAGGACTTACGGCTGACGGACGAGAACGCCATCGTGAAGTCGATGGAGGGCTCGCTCGACTATCCGACCCTGGAGTCGCTCCAGAAGTACACGGGCCCGACCCTGTCGGTGATCAGCGACATCAACAGCCTCCCCTACAGCCTGCACCGCCTCCACCCGGCCCTGCCGATCCGCCTCATGGCCGGCACCGGCCACTGGCTGATGATGGACCGGCCGGAGGCGTTCAATCACATCATGGACGAGTTCCTGGAGGAGGTAGCGGAGGGGTGAGGTTTTACTCCCCGCTCCCCTCCAGATCCTCCAGCGTCCGGCCGGACTCCAGCCACTCGACGATCCACTGCGGGCGCTTGCCGCGTCCGGCCCAGGTCAGGGCGGCGTTCTCGGGGTGGCGGTAGCGGACGGCCACTACGGTGCCGGGCACCCGGGCGCGGTCGCGTCCGCGCTCCTGCTTGAGCAGGTCCTCCAGCGACATGCCGATGCTGCCGGCGAGGTCGCGCATCTGGGACAGAACGCGCTCGCGATCCTGCTCGCGCCGCGCGACGATCTCCTGCTCGATGTCCCTGGCCAGCTCCTGCAATTCCGGGATTGAAAGCTTGGAAAGGTCGATCTTCGCCATGGAAAGAGAGTCCTCCTAGTAGGGGGGAAGTATACCGAGGAGGTCCGCGCGCTCCTCGGGGGTGAGGAAGGCGGCGGCCACCGCGTTCTCCTGGAGCCGCCGCAGGTCGTCCTCTCCGAGCTTCAGCGACTCCTGCGCGACGCGGTACTCGTGCGCGAGGTCGATGCCGCTGATGCTCGGGTCGTCGGTGTTCAGGTTGACGGACAATCCGCGGGCGAGCAGGTCGGGCAGCGGATGAGACGCGAGGTCCGGCACGGTGCTCGTCTGGACGTTGCTGGTCGGGCACACTTCCAAAGGAATGCCGCGCTCCAGCAGCAGGTCGATCACCGCCGGGTCCTCGACCGACCGGATGCCGTGGCCGATGCGCTCCGCTCCGAGCCCGAGCACGGCCTGCCGGACGCTCTCCGGTCCGGCCGCCTCTCCGGCGTGGGCGATGACGTGGAGCCCGGCCTCCCGCGCCTTGCGGAAGTGGTCCACGAACAGGTCGCCCGGGAAGTTGGCCTCGTCGCCGGCCAGGTCGAGCGCCACGATGCCGCGGTCCCTGAGCCGGATCGCGGCGTCGAGCTCGCCCCAGGCCGCTTCGGGTCCGTAGTGGCGCGAGATGATGCCGATCAGCTTGGCCTTGGACGGCAGGTCGCGAGCTTCTTCCAGGGCGTCGCAGGCGGCCTCGGCCACCCCGAGGACGTCGAGGTTGTAGTGCTCGGCCATGAACCGCGGGCTGAAGCGCAACTCGATGTAGTCGATCCCCTCGCGGACCGCGTCCTCGACGTTCTCACGGACGATCCGCCGGACCGCGTCGTAGTCCACCATGACCCGGCGGAGCATCTCGAACTTGGCGAGGAAGTCGAGGAGGCTCGCCTCGCGGTCCACGATCTGGACGTACGGGCGAAGCTCCTCCAGGGTCCAGGCCGGGAGGTCCACGTTGTGCTGCCGCCCCAGGTCCAGGACGGTTTCGAGTCGGACGTTGCCGTCCAGGTGACGGTGAAGCTCGACCAGCGGATAGCCGTTGCGCATGGGGGCGGAGTCTATCCGAACTACCGACAGCTCTTGCCCGCGCAGGTCCGGAGCTTTGCCAGACGGCGGGCAAGGTCGGCTCGGATCGTCCGCAGACCGGGCGCGTTGTGGCGGCTGGTGAGCTGGAGCTGATCGGCCTGAAGGTCGTACAGTTCCTTGGCCCCCGTGTGGTACTCCACGTAGAGCCAGCGCGAGGTGCGGATCCCCTCGTAAGAGGGTCTGGCCGAGTTCTGGCTCAAGCCCTCGACCAGCAGCGCGCGATCTTTTCCAAGCGACGGGTCCAGGGCCAGCGGGAGGAGGGAGCGGCCGTCCATCGTCCTTCGAGCCCTGGCGCCGGTCAGCTCCACGATCGTGGGCGCCAGGTCGATGTTGGCGACCGGCTGATTCGCGGTGCGCCCGGCCGGGAAGCCGCCTCCCCGGATGATCAGCGGCACGCGGATCGACTCTTCATAAGGCAGCAGCTTGCCGCCCGGGAGCCGGTGCTCGCCCGAGAAGAAGCCGTTGTCCGAGGTATAGATGATGACCGTCCTGCCGAGCTGGCCGGTCTCCTCCAGGACGTCGACCAGGCGCCCGACCATCTCGTCCACGGCCTGGAGCGACTCCAGGCGGGCGCGGTAGGTGCGGAGGATCAGGTCCTTCCTCGCCGGACCGAAGCGCGGGAGCTTGCGGATGTGCGGCGGCTTGTCGGCCACGTCCGGCTCGTCGTAGGAGGCTTTCGCGGGCAGCGGCTCGGCCGCGAACATTCCCTGGTGCCGGGGGGCGGGCCTGGGCGGTGTCCCCTGGGCGTCCTCGTCGCTCCTCTCCTCGTGCGGCGGCACCGGGGCGACGCTGAGGAAGAACGGCTTGCCGGACCGGATCATCTCCCGGAGGAGAGCCTCCGACTTCCGCGCCAGCACGTCGGTCTGGTAGTCGTCCTCGTCCTCTCCATAATGGACCGGCTTGCCGTCCTCGATCACCGTGTAGTCATAGACCCGGTAGGTGCTCGGGTCCGAGAGGCCGAACCAGTGGGTCCAACCGGGCGGCACCTCGGGGCCGGTGTAGTTGTTGAGGTACTTGCCGACGTGGGCCGTCTCGTAGCCGGCCTCCCGCAGCCAGACCGGCAGCGTGTTCGAGTGATCCAGCCGTCCGTAGCCGCCGTTCGGCGGCTTGTTGGCCATCACCTTGTGGTTGTGGGCGTACTGGCCGGTCAGCCCGGTGGCGCGCGACGGGCAGCACAGGGGATAGGAGACGATGCTGTTGGAGAAGGTCGTGCCCTCGGCCGCGAGCCGGCCGAGAGTGCGGTCCATGACGCGCATCGACTCCAGGGTCTGGTCGTCGGTCAGGATCAGGAGGATGTTCGGCCGTTCCGAAGCGGCGAGCGCGGGCCGGAGCAGGAGGAGGAGCGAGGCCAGGAACAGCAGTCGGCGCATGCCTCATGCTAGCACCCGGGCTGGTACAGTATGGGGCCCTGGATGGTGGGGGGACGATGGACAAGTCGCTCAAGGAAGTCGTCAGGAAGCAGCGCAGGACCGCGGAGAAGTTGCGTCTCGACCGCATCGAGCGCCACATCTTCCTCTGCTGCGACCCGACCAAGGCCCGGTGCGCCAGCCGCAAGAGCACCCTCAGGTCCTGGAAGTACCTGCAGCAGCGGCTCCGCGAGCTGGGCCTGTCGAAGAAGGGCGGCGTCTACGCCACCCGCGCCAACTGCCTGGACATCTGCGACGGCGGGCCCATCGCGGTGGTCTACCCGGACGGGATCTGGTACGGCCATTGCGAGCCGCACGTCTTGGAGCGCATCCTCCAGGAGCACCTGATCGGCGGGCAGATCGTGAACGACTACCGCATCCTGGAGCACCCGCTGCCCGAGCGACCCCTGACGCCGGACGAGCTCGAAGAAGAGGACTGAACCCATGATCCGAAGGCTCCTGATCCTGGCGCTCGCTCTCGGAGCCTGCGCCTCGCCCTCGCCCCGGACATCCCGCGCGCCCCAGGCGGTGGCCCCCGGAACCCGCACCGCGGTCCTGATGGCGATCAACGACGTCTACCGCATCGAGGGCCTCGAAGAGGGCCGGGTCGCCGGCCTCGCCCGCGTCCGGTCGCTGCGCAAGGAGCTGGAGAAGGACCATCCCGACCTGCTCCTCCTCCATGGCGGCGACTTCCTCTTTCCGAGCTTCGCGAGCCGCATGTACAACGGCCAGCAGATGGTGGCCGTCCTCAACGATCTGGACGGCAACCCCGAGGCGTTCGACGACCGGATGATCGTGACCCTCGGCAACCACGAGTTCGAGAAGAAGAAGACGAAGGACGCCGCCATCCTCGACAAGCGCATCGAGGAGTCGCAGTTCCGCTGGCTCGGCGGCAACGTGACGTTCAAGGCCGGAGAAGACGGAAGGCCGCTGGTCGAGGATCAGAAGCTCTCCCGGACCGCGCTGGTCGAGAGCGGCGGCATCAGGATCGGCATCTTCGGATTGACGATCCCGACCGACGGCGTCCAGTACGCCGAGTTCGCCGGCCCGGAGGCCACGGCGAAGGAGCTGACCGCCGCGCTCCGCGCCCAGGGGGCGGAGGTGGTGGTCGGGCTCACGCACCTGAACTTCTCGGACGACCAGGAGCTGCTGGAGGAGCTTGGCGACGACGGGCCGGACCTGATCGTCGGCGGCCACGACCACGAGAAGATGGTCATCCAGGTGGGCAAGCGCCTGGTGGTCAAGGCCGACGCGGATGCCCGGACGGTCTCGGTGATCCGCCTCACGGTCCGGAACGGGCAACTCGGCGTGGCGCACGAATTCCGGACCCTCGAGGGCGTCGATCCGCGGCCGGACCCGGACACGCTGGAGCTCGTCAGCGACTGGCAGGCGAAGCACGAGCAGGAGTTCTGCGCCCAGGCGAACGCCGCGCCCGGCTGCCTGGGCGAGCTCTACGGCACGACCCGGACGCTCCTCGAAGCCGAGGAGACCAAGATCCGGCGCCAGGAGACCTCGGTCGGCGACTGGGTGGCGGACCAGATGCGGAAGGAGATGGAGCCCTGCGGCGCCCAGGTGGCGTTCATCAACTCGGGCTCCCTGCGGCTCAACCAGGACCTGCCGGCCGGCACGAAGATCATCCGCCGGCACGTGGAGGAGCTGTTCGGATACCCCACGCCGCTGCGGCTGATCCGGATCAACGGCGCCATCCTCCAGCAGGTGGCGGAGCAGGCGCTGCGGGCCTGGCCGGGGAGCGGGAGCTGGCTCCAGATCTCGGGCTTCGCCTGGGTCCACGACACGCAGAAGAAGACCGCGACAGGCCTGACTCTCCTCACGCCGCAGGGTCCGCGGCCGGTCCGTCCCGACGAGGAGATCCTGGCCGCGGTGAACAGTTACCTGGTCGACCCGAAGGAGGGTGACCAGGACGGCTACGTCATGCTCGACGAATCCCAGATCGTGGGGAGCTGCGAGGCGAACGGCCACGACCTCAAGAAGGTGGTCGAGACCGCCCTGCGCGCGGCCAACCCCCAGGGCATCGCGCCCAAGGCGGAGGGCCGCATCTGCCAGCCCGGCCAGCCCGGGCAACCGTCAGCCTGCCTGGCTCAGGCGGCCCCTTAGGCTCCGGCGATCAGGTCGGCCAGCGTCCGGGGGTCCACCGGTTTGATCAGGTGATGGTCGAAGCCCGCGGCCCGGGCGCGCTCGCGGTCGCCGTCCCTGCCGTAGCCGGTCACCGCCACCAGGAGCATGCGGTCGTGGCGGGAGTCCTGGCGCAGGCGCGAGGCCACCTCGAAGCCGTCCATCTTCGGCAGGCCGATGTCGAGCAGCATCACGTCCGGCAGGAAGAGGCCCGCCGCGTCCAGGGCCTCCTGGCCGTCGTAGGCCAGCCGCACCTCGTGGCCGTGCAGCTCCAGCAGCATGCCGAGGCTCTCCGCGGAATCCTGGTTGTCGTCCGCCACCAGGACACGGCGGCGGGTTTTCCTCGAAAATCCGGGGATGTCAGTGGGGGTTGTGCTGGTACGGATCATCGAAGGAGCCTCCTGGGAGCATCCGACCAAGAACGAAACCGGGTGGATCGTCGTGCATTGTAATCCAGGAATGCCTACCGGTATTCCCGCATGTCGGAATGAGATAGGCTTTCCCCATGTCCACCAGGCGCATCCCGGCTCTCTGCGTCCTCCTCCTCGGCCTCAGCCTGGCCTGCGCGCCCTCGCCCTCCGCCCAGGGCGGCAATCAGGCGCCGGAGCCGCCGCCGCGCAAGCCCGCCAAGGTGCTGAACGCGGAAGGCGGCGGGGCCGAGTGGCTGGAGCGCGAAGGGAGGGCCGACTTGGAGAAGCCGGAGGTGACGATCGCGGCCATGAACCTCCACGACGGCGACATGGTGGCCGACGTCGGGGCCGGCACCGGCTTCTACTCGCGGCGCCTGGCCCGCGCCGTGGCCCCCTCGGGCAAGGTCTACGCGAACGACATCCAGCCCGAGATGCTGGAGCGGCTCAAGGAGCTGTCGGCCCAGGAGGGGATCGCCAACATCGTCCCGGTGCTCGGCACGGAGACCGACCTGAACCTGCCGGAGAAGACGTTCGACTGGGTGCTGCTCGTGGATGTCTACCACGAGTTCCAGCAGCCCGACGTCATGCTCCAGCAGATCCGCAAAACCCTCAAGCCGAACGGCCGGGTGGCGCTGGTCGAGTACCGGCTGGAGGGGAGCACCGCCAGCCATATCTCGCTGGAGCACCGGATGTCGGTCGAGCAGGTGACGGCGGAGTGGACGGCCGGCGGGTTCGAGCTGGAGCGGACGATCGAGGATCTGCCTTCCCAGCACCTCTTCATCCTGACCACCCGCCGCGGCGCACGGGCGATGCCCTAGGTTCGTGCTATTGTCGTCGGCCGGATTCGATTCAGGGTCCTCCTGATGCTCCCCTGGCAGCAAGAAGAAAGGAGTCTCCGCACGAGATGGCGACTGCTACCTTGACGAGGCGTTGGACCCCGGCCGACTCGGTCGACCTCTACAACATCCGGGGTTGGGGAAACGACTTCTTCTCGGTCGGCAAGGACGGCCACATGCTGGTGACCCCGGCCGGGCCGGGCACGACCGAGCTCGACCTCAAGGAGCTGGTCGACGAGGTGCGGGCCCGCGGCATCGGCCTGCCGCTCCTCATCCGCTTCTCGGAGATCATCCGCTCCCGGGTCGTCCAGCTCAACGAGGCCTTCCGCCGCGCCATCGCCGAGTACGGCTACCAGGGGGCCTACCGCGGGGTCTACCCGATCAAGGTCAACCAGGACCGCTACCTCGTCGAGCGCCTCGTGGAGTACGGCCGCCCGTACCACTTCGGGCTGGAGGCCGGCTCCAAGCCGGAGCTGCTCGCGGTCATGGCCCTCCTCGACGACGAGGAGGCGCTCATCATCTGCAACGGCTACAAGGACGAGGAATATATCGAGACCGCCCTCCTCGCCTCGCGCCTCGGCCGCCACGTGATCCTCGTGGTGGAGAAGCGCTCCGAGCTGCCGCTCATCCGCGACATCTCGCTGCGGCTCGGCATCCGGCCGCGCATCGGCATCCGCTCGCGCCTGTCCACCCGCGGCGCGGGCCACTGGGAGGCCTCGGGCGGCGACCGCTCCAAGTTCGGCCTGTCCGGGCGCGACATGCTGGAGGCCGTCCACTTCCTGCGCGAGAACGACCTGCTCGACACCTTCGAGCTGCTGCACTTCCACCTCGGCAGCCAGATCTCCTCGATCCGCTCGGTCAAGGACGGCCTGCGCGAGGCGGCCCACGTCTACATCAACCTGGTGAAGCTCGGCGCCCCGCTCGGCTATATCGACGTTGGAGGTGGCCTGGGGGTGGACTACGACGGCTCGCAGACGAACTTCACCTCGTCGCTCAACTACACCCTCCAGGAGTACGCGAACGACATCGTGTTCGGCATGATGGAGGTCTGCGACGAGCACGGCGTGCCCCACCCGAAGATCGTCTCGGAGTCGGGCCGCGCCACCGTGGCCCATCACGCGGTGCTGATCATCGACGTGCTCGGCGTCTCCGAATTCGACGTGGGCAACCTGCCCAAGAGCCTGCCGGCCGACGCCGAGGCCCCCCTGCGCCGGCTGTTCGAGACCTACCGCGAGGTGTCGCGCAAGAACGTCCTGGAGTCCTACCACGACGCGATCGCCGACCGCGACGAGGCACTGACCCTGTTCAGCCTCGGGCACCTGTCGCTCGAGGACCGCGGCCTCGCCGAGGAGCTGTTCTGGGCCATCTGCCAGAAGGTCCTCAAGATCTGCCGCACCCTCCAGGAGACCCCCGAGGACCTGGAGGGGCTGGAGCGGGCGCTGGCGGACACCTACTTCTGCAACTTCTCGGTCTTCCAGTCGCTGCCCGACTCGTGGGCGATCGACCAGCTCTTCCCGATCGTGCCGATCCACCGGCTGGACGAGGAGCCGGTCAGCCGTGCGGTGCTGGCGGACATCACCTGCGACTCGGACGGCAAGATCGACCACTTCATCGACCGCCGGGACGTCAAGGACGTGCTGGAGCTGCACGACTTCCGCAACGAGCCCTACTACCTGGGCGTGTTCCTGGTCGGCGCCTACCAGGAGATCCTGGGCGACCTCCACAACCTGTTCGGCGACACGAACACGGTCCACGTCTCGCTCAACGACGAGGGGGGCTACCGGATCGACGGAGTGGTGAGCGGCGACACGGTGACCGACGTGCTGCGCTACGTGCGCTACAGCCGGGACGGCCTGGTCGCCCGGGTGCGGCAGGCGGCCGAGGCGGCGCTGCGCGCCAAGCGGATGACCATCGAGGAGTCGCGCCACCTCCTGCGGCGGTACGAGGACGGCCTGTCGGGCTACACTTACCTGGAGCACGACTGAATTCCGAGATAGCCGGGATGAGGAGGAAAGACCATGCAGGCTGAAACCGTGGTGGCCCCGCTGATCGAAGAGCTCCGCGAAGCCGTGCGGCTGGGCGAGGTGTCCGCCATCACCGGGCGGATCAAGCACACCCTGGAATCGTTCATCCCCGCCGAAGGGCTGATCTTTCCGGAGCGCTTCCACAAGGTGAAGCCGGAGGGCTACTCGCGGCGCCTCCTCTACCGCGACGCCGAGCTCGGTTTCACCGCCCTGGTGATGACCTGGGGGCCCGGGCAGAAGACGGCTCTCCACGACCATTCGGGCATCTGGTGCGTCGAGGGCGTGCTCGAAGGCGAGATGGCGGTGCAGCGCTTCGAGATGCTGGAGGAGCCCGCGCCGGGCGTCTTCCACTTCCAGAGCCGGGAGGTTCTCGGCGCCTCGGCCGGCTCGGCCGGCGCCCTCATCCCGCCGCTGGAGCACCACGTCCTGGCCAACCCGAACCCGGACCGGATCGCCCTGACCCTCCACGTCTACGGTGGCGAGATGGACCACTGTACGATCTTCGAGCCGGTGGACGAGCAGGCCGGTCTCTACCGCTCCCAGGTCAAGTCCCTCTGCTACGACGAATGAGCGCCTACGGTAACTTCGGAAAGCACCCCGACATCCTGGTGCGCCAGGAGCGGCCCCTGAACGCCGGCCCGCGGCCGGAGCACCTGCGGCGCGGCTTCCTGACCGCCAACGAGCACTTCTTCGTGCGCAACCACGGCGACGTGCCGCAGGTGGACCGCGAGCCCTTCCGCCTGACGCTCGGCGGCCTGGTGCGCAAGCCCATGAAGATCTCGCTCGACGAGCTGCAGCGCCTGCCCAAGGTGTCCGTCAAGGCCACCCTCCAGTGCGCGGGCAACCGGCGCGAGGAGATGATGGCCGTGCGGCCGATCCCGAACGAGCTGGGCTGGGGCAATGAGGCGGTGAGCACCGCGGACTGGAAGGGGGTCCCCCTGCGCGAGATCCTCGCCGCGGTCGAGCCGCTCCCAGCGGCGAAGCACGTGGCCTTCTCCGGCCTGGACGAGGCCGAGCGCCACGGCGACCGCTTCAACTTCGGCGGCTCGATCCCGCTGGACAAGGCCCTGTCCTCGGAGGTCCTCCTGGCCTATGAGATGAACGGCGAGCCGCTGCCCGCGGTCCACGGCGCGCCCCTGCGCGTGGTGGTGCCGGGCTACATCGGCGCGCGCAGCGTCAAGTGGCTGAGCACGATCACGCTCCAGGAAGAGCCCTCGGACAACTACTTCCAGGCCGTGGCCTACCGCCTCTTCCCGCAGAACGTGGACCACACGAACGTGGACTGGGACACGGGCCTGATGCTCGGGCCCTTCAACGTCAATTCCCTGATCCTGTCGCCGGTCGAGGGCGAGACCCTGCCCGCCGGGCCGGTGACCGTGCGCGGCATGGCCTACGGCGGGGAGCGCGAGATTGCCAGGGCCGAGGTCTCTGCGGACGGTGGCCGGACCTGGATCGTGGCCGAGCTGGGCTCCGAGCGCGCCCGCTGGGCCTGGCGCCTGTGGGAGGCGAAGCTGGAGCTGCCCGCCGGGGACCACGAGATCGTCTGCCGCGCCTGGGACACCGCGGCCCAGACCCAGCCCGAGCACCCGGCGCAGGTCTGGAACTTCAAGGGCTACATGAACAACTCGTGGCACCGGGTGCGGGTGAACCTCACCCCCTAGCCCCTCTCCCATCTCCCGACCACCCCCGCCGGGAGAGGGGGAACGCATGCCGGAGATCACAGCCAAAGCGGAGCCGAGCGGTCCAGGAGGCGTCCCCCCTCTCCCGGGGCGGGCGGGGTGGGAGATGGGAGAGGGGGCCAGGGGGTGAGGTCCCGTCTTCCTCTGTATATCGGCCTCCTCCTGGCCCTCGTCACCCTGGTGACCTTCCTGCCGGTCACCGGCCACCAGTTCGTCCGCTTCGACGACCCGCTCTACGTCACCAACAACCCCCAGGTGCAGGCGGGCCTGACCGGCGAGGGGCTGGTCTGGGCGCTGACCGCGAACGTCGCGAGCAACTGGCACCCGCTGACCCTTCTCTCCCACATGCTGGACTGCCAGCTCTATGGGCTGAACCCGCGCGGGCATCACCTGACGAGCCTGCTCCTGCACGTGATGAACACGGTGCTGCTCTTCGAGGTGCTCCGCCGGATGACCGGCTCCACCTGGCGGAGCGCGGCCGTGGCGGCGCTCTTCGGCCTCCACCCCACCCACGTCGAGTCGGTGGCCTGGGTGGCCGAGCGCAAGGACGTGCTCTCCGGCTTCTTCTGGATTCTCACCCTGGGCGTCTGGCACCGGTACGTCCAGGCACCGTCCCGGAGGAGATATCTGATTGTCATGCTCTGCCTCACCCTGGGCCTGCTGTCCAAGCCCATGGTGGTGACCCTGCCCGCGGTCCTCGTCCTCCTCGACATCTGGCCTCTGAACCGTGGGATTCGGATCAAGGAGAAGCTTCCCCTCTTCGGCCTGTCGGTGGCTTCGAGCGTGGTGACCGTCGTCGCACAGTCCTACAGCCTGGCGTCGACCGAGGCCTTCCCGGTCTGGCACCGGATCGCCAACGCCGTCCTCTCGTACGTCCGGTATCTCTGGTTGACGATCGCCCCGCACGGGCTTGCGGTCTTCTATCCCATGCCGCAGTCGTTTCCGGTCTGGAAGGTCGTGCTCTCGGCGCTTCTCCTGGCCGTCCTGACCGCGCTCGCCTTCCTGGCTGTTCGAAGGGCGCCGTACGTGACGGTCGGCTGGCTCTGGTACCTGGGCACCCTGGTGCCGGTGATCGGCCTCATCCAGGTAGGCGGCCAAGCCATGGCCGACCGCTACACCTACCTGCCATCGATCGGCCTTTTCCTGATCGCCACCTGGCTGCTGCCCGAGCGGAAGGCGGTCCTGATCCCTGTCGCGGCCGCGATCCTGGCGCTCGCGGTCGGGACCCGCCTCCAGCTCCGATATTGGGTGGACAGCGAGGCCCTGTTCCGGCGCGCCGCGGCCGTGACCGAGCGGAACTACCTGGCGCATCTGAACCTGGCGCAGATCCTGGCCGAGCAGAACAGGCAGGGGGAGTCCATGGAGCACTTCCGCCAGGCGCTCGCCATCCGGCCCGGCATGTGGCAGATCCATGCCAGCCTCGGCAACAGCCTGCGCCGCTGGGGGAGGCCGGCCGAGGCGCTGCCGTGGATGCGCAAGGCGATCGCGCTCCGGCCACGGGACGGCAAGCTCCATCACTCCCTGGCCATGGCCCTCGACGATCTCGGCCGGACCGACGAGGCCATCGCCGAGCTGCGCAAGGCAGTGGAGCTCAGCCCCGGCCTCGACGATGCCTGGTACGGCCTCGGGATCCTCCTGCGCCAGAAGGGAGACGCCGCCGGAGCCCTCCGGAACTTCCAGGCCGCTCCGGAATCGGTGCGTGCCCGCCTCGGAGGCAGGCCGTGACCCGTCCCTGGGAGACGCTCGACGCGGTCGAGACCGACGAGGGACGGCTGGAGCTGAGGCGCCGCGGAGATGACTATGTAATTACCGTGGCCGGCCGGGTCCTGATGAGCAGCATGGCCCACCTGACCGAGATCGCGGTCGCCGAGATGGCCTGCCACGAGGTGGCCCGGCGCGAGAAGCCGAGAGTCCTCATCGGCGGTCTCGGCATGGGCTACACCCTCCGGGCCGCCCTCGACAGCCTTCCGAAGACGGCCCGCATCGAGGTGGCCGAGATCAACGAGATCGTCGTCCGCTGGTGCCGCGGCCCCCTGGCCGGCCTGACCCGCAACGCCCTCGAGGACCCCAGGGCCAGGGTCGTGATGGAGGACGTCGCCCTGGTCATCGAAAGAGGAGGCTTCGACGCCATCATCCTCGACCTCTATGAAGGGCCGCGCGAGGCCACCAGGGCCGAGGGCGACCCCTTCTATGGCCGGGAGGCCCTGCGCCGCACCCGCGACGCGCTGACCCCCGGAGGAATCTTCGCCGTCTGGTCCGAGGACCCGGACGCCGCCTTCGAGAAACGGCTCCGGGCGGCGGGGTTCGACGTCGAGCGCCGCAAGCCGGGCAAGGGCGGGCCGCGGCACACCGTCTATCTTGCCAGGGCCCGGCGGGAGCGCTAGCGTACGCAGTCATGAGAACGCTGAGAACGCTGAGAACGCTCGCCACCACAGCCCTGCTCGCTCTCCTGCCGCTCTCCGTCGCCGCCCAGACCCCCGAGGTCACGGACGTCAAGGTCGTGGTCACCGCGCCTCCGGACGTGGCCGCGCCGCCCGCCGACGCCCAGATCACCGCTTCGGGCCTGGCTTCCAAGGTCATCACTCCCGGCACCGGCACCGAGCACCCGACGCTCGAGGACAAGGTGAAGGTCCACTACTCGGGCTGGACCGCGGACGGCAAGCTGTTCGACTCCTCGGTCGAGCGCGGCAAGCCGATCGTCTTCGGCCTCGACCGGGTCATCCCGGGCTGGGCCGAGGGCGTCCAGCTCATGGTCAAGGGCGAGAAGCGGCGTCTCTGGATCCCGGCGAAGCTGGCCTACGAGGGCAAGCCCGACCGGCCCCAGGGCATGCTGG
>DATANP010000651.1:0-9206 GCA_036266195.1 Thermoanaerobaculia bacterium
AGGGTGTAAACATCACTATAACCTCACCGGATGAGACAAAATGTCGCATTTCTAGAGAGCTGAATGCGCGGACATTTTGTCTCACCCACTATGAGGCATTTTGTCTCAGAAGTCAAGAGAGGCCGGGCCAGTTTGCTAGACCAGCCCGGATGAAGCTCAGGCTTGCTCGCGGATGTGGCGCTCGACTACCGATCCCCCGGCATGCTCATCCCGGAGAAGGACCGGCGCCAGCTCGGAAGCTAGGGCTTGGCACTGGCGTTGACTGCGGAGGGTAGCTACCAGACGACGGGTCGGTAGGTGTACGAGGGAGTACCGGCGGCACCCCGCGTTCAACCGGCCTTCCATGGCTCCCCGATAGATCCCGAAGGGCGGCGAGATGTGGCCCCGGATCGGCACGTCCTGCCCATCCAGGTTGACGTAGATCGTGCCGTAGTGCCAGGAGAGGGCAAGAGGCCGCCCCGCCCTGGTGCGGTGCTCCAGATAGGCATCCAGGGCACCAGCAGCCCACGATCCGACCGAAGCGAACCCTTCCCCCTCAGCCGCCCGTTTCCAGCGGGCAGACTGCGCGAGAGTGGCGCGGACGGTGAAGGTGGCGACCTTCAAGGCTTCTCCCCTCTGGCGGCCTGTGGGAACAACTCGGGCCACGCCCACTCCTGGAACCGCTTGAGGGCGTAATGGCGGTTTCGGTCCCTCTCCCTCTCCTGGTCGATGCCCGGCCCGGTCGGGTAGCGGTCGGCAAGGTGCATCTCCCGCCGCCCCATGCGGAGCACCTGCCGGGCCTTCTTGAGCTTCCGATGGTTGCGGATCACGTAGCGGGCGGAGAAAAGGAGAAACTCGGCAACGCTCATGCCGTTCTGGATCGAGAGGGCTGCCATCTCCAGCTCAATCTGGCGGAACGTGTCGTGGACCTTCACGCGGTAGACCTCGGGCTGATACTCGCCAATCGGGGCGAGCCGCTTCTGTCGTAGGGTGTCATCCCATCCCATGGCTTACTCCTGCTCCCCGCGCCACGGGCCTAGCTCGGACTCCAAAACGTTGGCGACGCCGCGCACCTCTACCGAGAGCCGGGCGGAGACGCGGGTGTGCTGCTCTTCCTGCGCGCTGTTGGGGTTGGTCATCTCCGGGTTACCGATCGATGCCAGATGACCTTCGATGACGCGGAGGTCCGCGACCAGGGCGCGCAGCTCGGAGCGGATCACGCCCTCGGGCTGGTTGGGCCAGTAGCCCCGATACTCCAAGGCCATGTCGAAGATGAGGTTTCCGACTTCACGGAGACACCGGTTGTGCTCCGGCTCGGTGAAGACGGCAAGGAACGTCTCGCGGAAGACCGGGAAGTCCTCGAAATCGGCGGGGTTGACGATGGGCGGAACGGCTGCGGGGTCAGGTGTAGACTCGGGGCGGTCGGGCATAGGACTGGCTCCTGTGCTTGGCTAGGCTCCGGTGGGAGGTTCTAGGCTCCTGCCGGGGCCGTCTCTCAAGGTATACTGAGGAAGGACTTCCTCCCTCTTCAGAGAGGAAGTTACCCTAGAGCACGCCTGCCAGCGGCATTCTGTAGCACCCACACTGAGTTAGGACACGACCCGGACCGGAGCAGGCGACGCAGAGACTCGGACAGGAGACGCACAGATCCATTCAGGGGCCTCACCGACTCGCACAGGCGGCGCCGGGAACGCTTCAGGAAGACCGCCTGCTCCGACAGGAAGCGCGCAGGTCGGTTCAGGGACTTCGGCGACTCTTTCAGGAGGCGCGCAGGTCTGTTCAGGGCCTTCAGCGACTCTTTCAGGAAGCGCAGGGGTTCGTTCAGGAAGAAGGGAGAGCCGCCAGCGCCCAGGCGCTAGAGCTAACCCGCCCAGTCCCGCGGCTTCAGGAACTCCTCGTACAGCCGTGCCTCCGGCGTGCCGGGCTCCGGCCGCCAGTTGTAGCGCCAGCGGACGAGCGGCGGCAGGGACATCAGGATGGACTCGGTCCGGCCGCCGGATTGGAGGCCGAAGAGGGTACCGCGGTCCCACACCAGGTTGAACTCGACGTACCGGCCCCGGCGGTAGAGCTGGAAGTCGCGCTCGCGCTCGCCATAGAGCATGTCCCGGCGGCGGCGCACGATCGGGAGATAGGCGGCCAGGAAGCTGTCGCCAACCCGGCGCAGCAGCTCGAAGGAGCGCTCGAACCCCCACTCGTTCAGGTCATCGAAGAAGAGCCCCCCGATACCCCGGGGCTCGTTGCGGTGCTTGAGGAAGAAGTACTCGTCGCACCACCTCTTGAAGCGAGGGTAGACCTCCGGTCCGAACGGCTCGCAGGTCTCCCGGGCGACCGCGTGCCAGTGAACTGCGTCCTCCTCGAATCCGTAGCAGGGGGTGAGGTCGAAGCCGCCGCCGAACCACCAGACCGGATCGTGTCCGGGCTTCTCGGCCATGAAGTACCGGACGTTCATGTGGGTGGTCGGGATGTACGGGTTCCGCGGATGGAAGACGAGCGAGACGCCAAGCGCCTCGAAGCTCCGGCCGGCGAGATCAGGCCGCTGGTTGGTCGCGGACGGCGGCAGTCCGGGTCCGTGGACGTGCGAGAACCCGACGCCGGCCTGTTCGAAGACCGTGCCCTCGGCCATCACCCGCGACCGCCCGCCTCCGCCCTCCGGCCGTTCCCATCGCTCCTCCGCGAACCGGCCCGAGCCGTCCTCGGCCTCGACGGCCGAGCAGATGCGGTCCTGAAGGTCGAGGAGCCAGGTCTTCACGGACGCTGTGTCGACGGAGCTAACCGGTCTGGTCATCCACCTTCGCGTCCGGGGCGTTCTTCTTGACCGACTCGATGCCGTTCTCCATGGAGGACTTGGCCTTGTACGTCTCGCTGCGCCCGATCGTCTGGCCGTTGGACGCCTTGAGCACGAAGTAGAACTGGTCGCCCGACTCCTTCCGCTCGTAGCGCCCATCGTCCGGGGCGTTCTTACGAACGGACTCGATACCGCTCTCCGCCCCGCGCTTCTCCTTGTACGTCTCGCTGCTGAGGATGACCTGCCCGTTGCTCGCCTGCAGGTTGAAATGGAACTGCCCGTTACTCGCCTTCTTGAGCACAAACTTGCCCGCCATGGCCTCTCTCCTTTTGTGCGAACGGCAGAATCCCCGAGGGGTTTTACCGTAGCTTAGCAGAAGGAGAATTCGGCTACTAATCCCCGAAGTAGAACAGGTTCCTGGGACAGTCCAGGCCGATGCGCAGCCGGTCGAGCAGACCGGAGTAGCCGAGAAAGGTACCGCCGTGCCAGTCCGAGGAAACAAAGAAGGTAGCCTCGAACTCCAGCGAGTCTCCTTCATCGGCGAGAATCTTGAGTGGAACCCGTAGGAGACGGCCTCGCAGATCGCCCAGACGGGTGCTGAGGCGGGAGAGGGGACCGATTCCGTGCATGAGACCCAAGGCTCGGGCAACGTCCTGCTCGAGAATGGAGTAGGCCGCCCCCGTATCCACCTGGGCCAGCCAGTCTCGACTCACCCCAGGGAAGGCAACGTTCACGAAGACCTTCGGCGTAGGCTCTGAGAATCGAGGGTGATGGTCGAGGAACTTCGACCTCCCGCCGGAAAAATCAAGCGTCAGCACAGTCTAGACGAGGTGATGAAGAAGAGGCCTGCGGTCGAACTTGCGTTGGTCGAGCTTCGCAAGAAGCTCCTCAAGGACGTCTTCGCAGCCGACGAGATCATCCCCGACGAGAGCCACCCACTTCCCCGCATAGGCAGGTCCGTTCGCCTTGAGCCAGTTGAATTCCGGAGTCCGATCGACGCCGCGCTCACCCACCCTCCGGATCCGCGGCGGCGCAAAGATCTCCCGCAGGCTTTCCGGCAGTTGATCTCCGGCAGCCTCTACGAGTTTCTTCGCATCCGAGATCCGCCCTTCTTCAAGAAGGGCCCGGACCTCGTCCTCAACGCTCAGCGGTTTCCGCTCTGGGATCGCCATCTCGCCTCCCGCGACTCCTTCCGGACATGGACGACTCCCGTCGTCCTCAACGAGATCTTACAACGGCCAGCGCAGCGAGTCCACCACGATGTCCGCCGACGCCTGGATGCGCTCCTCGTCCTCCGGCCGGTACTTGCCGGTGCGCACGGCCACGCCGATCATGCCGATCTCCTTGGGGCCGAGGACGTCGCCTTCCAGATCGTCTCCGATGACCGCGATGTGCTCGGGCGGCAGGCCCAGCTCCCGGGCGGCGGATTCGTAGAAGGTGCGGCTCGGCTTTCCGAGGAGGGTGGCGGTCTTGCCGGAGGCGTACTCCAGGGCGGCCACGAAGGGACCGCCGTCCAGGCTGAGACGGCCTTCCGTGCGCCAGTAGCGGTTCCTCTGGATGGCCAGCAGCTCGGCGCCATCCATCAGGTTCCGGAAGGCGCTGTCCAGGATGTCGAAGGTCCAGTCCCGGCCCAGGTCTCCTACGACCACGTACTCGGGGGAGCCTTCGTCCACCTCCAGACCCTCGAACTCCTGCCAGCTTGCCTGGGCCAGGAGGAGGCGGACCTTCCTGGCTCCTTTTGCGCGGAGCCAGTTGGCGGCGGCGGATGGCGCGGAGAGGATCTCTCCGGGGTCCGCCGGCACGCCCAGGCCCCGCAACCGGTCCGCGAGGGCGGTGCGGGGCAGGCGGGTGGTGTTCGTGGCGAAGCGGAACGGAACTCCGGCTCGGCGCAGCGCCTCCACTGCCTCGGCAGCCCCCTTGATGACGGCCCCTTCCTGATAGACGGTGCCGTCAAGGTCGATCAGGCAGCCCTGGATCCGGTTCATGCAGTGGCGGCCTCTTCGGCTTTCTGCAGGATGCGGAGAAAGTTTTCCCCGAGGATCAGCCGGACGCCGGCCTTGTCCACGCCCCGCTCCAGGAGGGCGGCGGTCAGGTTCGGGAAGCGGGAGGCGTCCTCGAGGCCGGCCAGGACGTCGGGGATGCCGTCGAAGTCGGTGCCGATCCCTACGTGCTCCTCCCCGGCCACGTCGATCAGGTGGACGATGTGGTCTATATATACGGACAGGGGCACCTCGGGGAGCGGACGGTCTGCGAAAAGGCGGGCGCGCGGCTCCCAGTGGCGGCCGGGCTCGGCCAGATAGGCCTCCTCGGTGGACTCCAGCTCCTCGCGCAGCTCCTTGCCGCGGGCCCGGTCGGCCGCGCTCGCCTTGGGGCAGACGAACGAGGGGTAGGAGTTCGCCATCACCAGCCCGTCCTTGCGGGCGATCTCGCGGACCAGGTTGTCCGGCAGGTTGCGCGGATGGTCGCAAAGGGCGCGCGAGGAGCTGTGGCTCGCCACGATCGGGATGCGCGAGACCTCCAGGACGTGGAGGACCGCGTCGTCCGAGACGTGCGAGACGTCCGGCACGATGCCGCGCCGGACCATCCCCCAGACGATCTCCTCGCCCTGAGGGGAGAGGCCGCCGTGGCGCGGCTGGTCGGTCGAGGCGTCGCACCATTCGTGAGATGCCATGTGGGTGAGGGTCACGTAGCGCACGCCCATCGCGGCGCAGGCGTCCAGGGTCCCCGGCAGGCTCAGGGGGCGGCCGTTCTCCAGACCGAAGAGGACGGAGACGACGCCCCGGTGCCAGGCCCGGCGCACGTCCTCGGCGCTGACCACGATCTCCATGCCCTCGGCCGCCTCGACGTGCTCGACCGAGACCCGGTGCAGCTCCTGGGCATGCTTCCAGCCGCGCTCCGGATCGAGGACGGCCGGGATGTAGAGCGCGAAGACGACCGCGTCGACTCCCCCCTCCCGGAGCCGCGGCAGGTCGGCGTGGCGGCTGGGCAGGCGCTCGGTCAGCGGCTTGGGGTTCTCCCAGAGCTTGGTGGGGACGTCGATGTGGCCGTCGAGGACGAGGCAGTCTTCATGGAATCCCATAAGGCCGCCTAGTCTACCGCGCCCGGAATTCTCCCTCTGGCCCCCCTTGTTGTAGCAGCAGCCGGAAGACGGCCTTGCCAAGAGGGGTGCGCATCCCTTACTCTTCCGGGTTCTTGGAGACCCTACAATCCACTCCGGTATACGGCCCGGAGAGACAAGGATCAGGACAGTGAAGAAAGACATCCATCCGCAGCTCAACATGGTGACCGTGGTCTGTGCCTGCGGTAACACCTTCGAGACCCGCTCCACCAAGGACGAGGTCCGCCTCGAGATCTGCAGCGAGTGCCACCCGTTCTTCTCCGGCAAGCAGAAGCTGATCGACACCGCCGGTCGCGTCGAACGCTTCAAGCGGCGTTACGCCAAGACGGCCTGAGCCTCCGGCTCGGCCCCCAGCGATGAATACATCGAGCGCGAGCCCGCCGCCGACCGCGTCTCCGGCTGAATCGGAGCTGCTGGTCGGCGGTCAGGCTTTGATCGAGGGGGTCATGATGCGCTCCCCCGGCGCCTACGGCATCGCCGTGCGCCGGCCGGACGGCTCGCTCGCTCTCCAGCGGGGCAAGGTCTTCCCCCTCGGCAAGAAGTATCCGTTCCTCAAGCTGCCCGTGCTGCGCGGCGTCGCCGTCCTCTTCCAGTCGCTCTTCATCGGCATCCAGGCGCTCAACTTCTCGGCCCTCGAAGCCGGCGTCGAGAAGCCGGAGGACGCCAAGAAGGAGACGTCCGGCTGGGCCGTGGCCGCTTCGATGGCCATGGGCCTCGGGCTTGGGGTGCTCGTGTTCCTCCTGGTCCCGCTCTGGCTGACGCAGCTCGCCGAGAAGCACGTCTTCGGCTCGATGCCCAACCTCGCGTTCAACCTGTTCGACGGCGCCCTGCGCGGGATCTTCTTCCTGGGCTACATCGTGGCGATCTCGCGCATGAAGGACATCCACCGGGTGTTCCAGTACCACGGCGCCGAGCACAAGGTGGTGTTCGCCTGGGAGGCCAGGGGGCCGCTCACGGTGGACGCCGCGCGCGTCCAGAGCCGGCTCCACCCGCGCTGCGGCACGAGCTTCCTGCTCTTCGTGCTGCTGGTGTCGATCGTGCTCTTCGCCCTGATCCCGAAGTCCGCGCCGTTCCTGGTCAAGTTCGGCGGCCGGCTCGTCCTGGTTCCCTTCATCGCCGGGCTGTCCTATGAGGTGCTTCGCCTGACCGCGAAGAAGGCCAATTCGCCGGTGTTCGCCTTCCTGGTCGCGCCCGGGCTCATGCTCCAGAAGATCACCACCCAGGAGCCCACGGACGACATGCTGGCCGTGGCCATCGCCGCCCTGGAAGAGGCCCTCCGCGAGGACGGCCTGATGCCCGAAGCCGAGCTTCAGGCCGCGATCTCCGATACTGAAGAAGCCCCGGCGCTTGCCTGAAAGTAGATATCCATGTTCGAGAAACTGTCCCAGATCGAGAAGACCCACGAGGAGCTGACCCAGCGGCTGACCGACCCGTCGGTGCTGTCCGACCGGAAGGTGTACGCCGAGACCAACAAGGCGCTCGCGGAGATCTCGAAGACGGTCGAGCTCTACCGGGAGTACGTCCGTCTTCAGAAGCAGCAGAAGGAGAACGAGGAGCTGCTGGCCGGCCTGTCCAAGGACGACGATCTCTACGAGATGGCCTGGGAGGAGCGCGACCAGCTCGCGCAGCAGGTCCAGGCACTGGAGGAGAGGCTCCGCGTCGAGCTGACCCCCAAGGACCCGAACGACGACCGCAACGTCATCCTGGAGATCCGGGCCGGCACGGGTGGCGACGAGGCCACGCTGTTCGCCTCCGAGCTGTTCCGCATGTACACCCGGTACGCCGAGCAGCACGGCTGGCGGATGGAGGTCATCGACCTCTCCGAGTCCGAGGTGGGCGGCGCCAAGGAGATCTCGGCGATCGTCGAAGGCCGGGGCGCCTACAGCCGCCTCAAGTACGAGGGCGGCGTCCACCGCGTCCAGCGCGTGCCCGCGACCGAGGCCGCCGGGCGCATCCACACCTCGGCGGTCACCGTGGCGGTCCTGCCCGAGGCCGAGGACGTCGAGGTCGAGGTGGACGAGAAGGACCTCCGCATCGACCGCTTCTGCGCCTCCGGCCCCGGCGGCCAGGGGGTGAACACGACCTACTCGGCGGTCCGCCTCACCCACCTGCCCACGGGTCTCGTGGTGAGCTGCCAGGACGAGCGCAGCCAGATCAAGAACAAGGCCAAGGCCCTGCGCGTGCTCAAGGCCCGCCTGCTGGAGATGGAGCGCGAGAAGGCCGAGTCGGCGATCTCGGAGGAGCGGCGCCGGATGGTCGGCAGCGGCGACCGGTCCGAGAAGATCCGCACCTACAACTTCCCGCAGAGCCGGGTGACCGACCACCGCATCGGTCTCTCGCTGCACAATCTTCCGACCGTGATGGAGGGGAGCCTCGACCCGCTCGTCGAGCCGCTCATGGCCCATTATCAGGCGCAGAAGATGGAAGAGGCTTCCCGCGTTCACTGAGCTGTCTTTCCCAAAGGAGGACTGCATGCGATCCATGAGGATGTTCGCCGCCGCCGCGCTCGGCGCCCTCGGCCTGCTCACGGCCGGGTGCTTCGACATCGAGCAGACGCTCACCCTCGACAAGGACATGTCGGGCAAGGCCGGGTTCACCATGAAGGTGGACATGGAGCCGATGGTCGCCTTCATGACCCGCATGCAGCGCGAGATGCAGGGCAAGACAGGCGAGCCCACCAAGGAGGAGCTCGACGCCGCCCGCAAGGAGATGATGGCCTCCAAGAAGTCGGAGACCAAGGGCGACTTCGAGAAGGACAAGAAGGAGCTTCAGAGCAAGCTTCCGAAGGGGGTCACGCTCCTCGACAGCTCGTTCAAGGAGGACGGCCTGACGGTGGCCGCCAACTTCCTGTTCGGCTTCGACAACGTCTCGAAGCTCAACCAGATCAAGTTCCCGAAGAAGCAGGAGGAAGGTGAGCAGGCCGGCCCGCCGGGAGCCGAGAACCCTGTCGAGTCGCCGTTCGACGGCCTTCAGGTGGTGGACGAGGGCAAGACGATTCTGATCACCAGCCCCACCGAGAACCCGATCGCCGACCAGAAGGAGCAGGCGGCGAGCATGGACCTCACGCCCGAGCAGAAGAAGCAGATGGAGGAGATGTTCAAGGGCCTCCGCGTGGCCTTCAAGATCACCGCCCCCTTCGAGGTGGTCGAGCACAACGCCCACCGCAAGGAGGGCAACACGCTCATCTGGGAGTACGACCTCAAGTCCCTGGAGAAGATGAAGCCCGAGGATCTCGCCAAGGGCGTGCGGGTGCGGTACAAGAAGTAAAAGGACGAAAGGGACTGCAACGACTGCAGGGACCTAAGACTTTGGTCCTTGCAGTCC
>DATANP010000652.1:0-11107 GCA_036266195.1 Thermoanaerobaculia bacterium
GGAGGCGCAAGCCGACTATGCGGGCGTCCAGCTCACCCTGGGACCGCACCCTCTGACCTATATTCGAGAGGCCCTGAACGCGAAGGGGGTGACCAGCGCAGAGGACCTCGTCCACCTCGAAAACGGTCAGAAGGTCCGAACCGCCGGCTCGGTCATCGTCCGCCAGCGTCCCGGCACCGCCAAGGGCCTCCTCTTCCTGACCCTGGAGGACGAGACCGGCATGTCCCAGGCCGTCGTCTCGCCCGACCTCCTCCAGAAGCACCGCAAGCTGATCGTCGGCTCTCCCGGCTTGGTCGTGGAAGGCGTCCTCCAGAAGCGGGACGGCACGATCTCCGTCAAGGGAGAGAAGTTCTGGTCCCTCAAGCGGTTGGTGGCGGTACCGAGCCACGATTGGCGGTAGTGATACCCTGATCCCGTGCGCTCCGTCTCCTTCCTCATCGCCGCCGCCATCTGCGAGATCGCCGGCTGCTTCTCGTTCTGGGCCTTTTTCCGCCTCGGCCGCTCGCCCATATGGCTGACGCCTGGGATCGCTTCTCTTCTCGCTTTCGCGTTCTTCCTCACCCGGGTGGATCTCGAGTTTGCCGGCCGCACCTATGCGGCTTATGGGGGCGTCTACGTCGCGGCTTCGCTCACCTGGCTGGTTCTGGTCGAGAAAGTCCAGCCGGACCGGTGGGATGTGATCGGCACCATGCTCTGCCTCCTGGGCACGGCGGTGATCCTGTGGGCCCCACGCTGACTAAAGGTGAGCTCAACCGTGCCCTTCTCGCGCGGCAGATGCTTCTCTCCCGCGAAACCGTGTCCGTCCCGGATGCGGTCGCGCGGCTCGTCGGTCTTCAGGCACAGCTTGCCCGGCCTCCGTTCGTGGGATTGTGGACGCGGCTTCAGGGCTTTCGCCGGTCCGATCTGATCAAATCGCTTCACGAGCGGGAGGTCGTCCGCGTCACCGCGATGCGCGGCACGCTGCATTTGATGACCGCCGCCGATTATGTTTTGCTGCGAGGCGCGCTTCAGGCCGGGCTGACCAGGGGCCTTCAGTCGATCCTTCGCGATCGGCAGCAGAGTTTCGATCAAAGCGCGTTGGAAGCCGAAGCTCGCGCGTTCTTCGGCGGCAAGCCGGCCACGTTCGACGCGCTCCGGAATCACCTGAAGACAAAAGACCCGGAGGCCGACGAGCGCGCCATGGCATATACGATGCGCCTGAACCTGCCGCTGGTCCAGGTTCCAACCGATTCGCAATGGGGGTTCCCCGCTGCCTCGGATTTCGCTCTGGCCGAGGACTGGATCGGGAAAAAGGTTTCTGTCGAGCCGGCACCGGCTCACGAGCTCGTGCGGCGCTATCTCGCCGCGTTCGGTCCGGCCACGCCCGGCGACGCTCAGGCCTGGTCGGGGCTGTCCGGCCTGCGCGCGGTGTTCGAAGAGCTTCGGCCCACGCTCGTCACGTTCCGCGACGAGCGCAAGCGCGAGCTGTTCGACCTGCCCGACGCGCCTCGTCCCTCCGAAGATGAGCCCACGCCGATCCGGTTCCTGCCGGACTTCGACAACCTGGTGCTGTCACACGACGACCGCACGCGCATCATGGCCGACGAGCACCGGCCTCGGGTCACGCTCAAGAACCTCCAGGTGCGCGCCACGTTCCTGGTCGACGGTTTCGTGGCCGGAACCTGGAAGGTGGAGCGCAAGAAAAAGGTTGCGATCCTGACCGTCGAGCCCTTCGCAAAGCTCTCCAAGACGGCGGTCAAGGCACTCGAAACGGAAGGCGACTCCCTGCTCCGCTTCGCCGAAGAGGACGCGGAGACTCGGGAGATCCGGTTCTCATCGCTTTAGCAGTGCCACCGCCCGCAGCGGTCCGCCCGAGCCGCCCCCAATCTTCATCGGCAGCGCGATGATCCAGGCTCCGGTCTCGGGGAGCTTGTCCAGGTTCGTCAGATTCTCCAGGCCGGGCACCTCGCTGGCGGCCGCGGTCTGGTGGACGATGAAATCCTTCGACGGCCCGTGGTCGATGCTCGCCGTATCTACCCCGATCGCACCGACCTTCCGGTCGCGGACCAGCAGCTCGGCCGCTTCCTTGCCGTAGGACGGGAAGTGGAGGTTTGTGGTGTCGCCCGGCTTGTCGTCGCCGAGGTAGCGCTTGCGGTCCGGCCAGCGCTCGCTCCAGCCGGTGCGCAGCAGCACGATGGCGCCCGCGGGGATGCGGCCGTTCCTCGCCTCCCAGGCCGTCACGTCGGCGGCGGTCAGCCGGTAGTCGGGGTCGGCCGCGGCCTGCTTCGTGACGTCGATCACCACCGCCGGCGCGATGAGCTGCCGGACCGGCACCTGATCGGCCGTGTGCTTCCCCTCTCCAAAATGGGCCGGCGCGTCGAGGTGGGTGCCGCCATGCTCCGGCGTGCAGAAGGAGTTGGCGGAGTAGAAGAAGCCGGCCGCCGTCTTGCCCTTGCTCAGCTCGGTGAGCTGGAAGTTCGACGGCGCGTTCGGCCAGTAGAGCGTCGTGGAGTCGAAGGGATGCGTCAGGTCCACGACCTCGGCGGTGGCCAGATCGGGAGCAGCAGCGACCAATGGGCTGGCCAGCAAGGCGAGGACCGGGACGACAGCGGCGAGCGGGTGCCTCATGACGACCTCCTTGGAGGATGAGGCCCTATTCTAAGGAAGAAACGGCCGGATCCTCCGCATCAGCTCGTCCGCGGCGCTGTAGTTCAGAGCGTGCCCGGCCCCCGGGATGACCTGGAGGTCAACGGTGCCGAGGCAGCGGACCACCTCCTCGGCCCAGCGCTGCGGGACGATCGCGTCGCGCTCGCCGCGCAGGACCAGACTGGGCATCGAGATTCGCCAGAGCTTGTCCTCGATCCGGTCGGCGAACGCGACGTCCATCTCCCGCCGAATCCGGCTCGGACCGGCGCGCAGGTAGTCCCACGCCACCCAGAACAGGAGAGAGGGCCGCTCCGCGAAGGCGGTCCGGATGAAACGGGGGAGCTGTCGCCAGAAAGTCCGCGCCTGGGGATCGACGGTCGGTCCGGTCAGAATCAGGCGGTCGATCCTCTCTGGATGACGGACGGCCAGCTCGACGGCGATCTGGCAGCCCATGGAGTTGCCGAGCAGGATCGCCCGCTCGAGGCCGGCCGCGTCCATCCACTTGTAGAGGACGCCGGCCAGCTCGGGCACGGTCAGCGTCCGTCCCGGGTCCTCGCTGCGGCCGTGGCCGGGGAGGTCGGGCGCGTAGACCGTCCGCTCCGCGGCCAGTCGCCGCGCGATCGGGACCATGTAGCGGCTCGACACCCCATAGCCATGGACCAGCACCACGGGCAGCTTGCCGATGACCGGCTCCTGCGACATCCGCGCGTAGATCCGGAGTCCCTCGGTCCGGGTCCAGAGGCCCCGGAGACGCCCCTTCGGCTCTTTCGCGCCATGGTCCCGTGCTAGGCTCTCCTTCAAGCGACTTGACCCGCTTGCGGAGGGAGCGTCCATGCGCGACTCGCGGCTGACGGAGGTGTTCCTGGGAATCCTGGTGTTTCTGGCACTGGGCTTCGTGCTGCACCTGCTCAAAGCGATCCTGCTGCCGTTCGTGGTCGCGGTCTTCCTCTCCCAGATCTTCATGCCCGGAATGGTAGCGCTGCGCCGGTACCGGGTGCCGACCGGAGTGACGATCCTGTTGATGCTGATCGCCGCGTCGGCCGTGCTGTTCGCCTTCTCCTGGGTGATCGTCTCCAGCTTCCAGTCGTTCCGCGAGAGCCTGCCGCGCTACGAGTCGCGGCTCGGCGGGCTGGTCGAAGGCGCGATCGCACGGCTGGTCTCCACGATTCCGATGCTGCGCGAGCCCGTGGCGCACTTCCGCTGGCAGGAGGCCGTCGAGGTCTCGTCCCTGACCGGCATGCTGGCCGCCGGAGCGGGCTCGTTCCTGCTCTTCTTCAACGAGATGTTCCTCGTGGTCCTCTACCTGGTCTTCCTCCTCGTCGGCAGCGAGAGCTTCCCGGCCAAGCTCCAGAGGGCGCTCGCGCACCGGGCGGAGCGGGTGGGCGACGTCATTGAGAACATCGAGTCGCAGGTGCGGAAGTACCTGGTCACCAAGACGTTCGTGAACCTGATCAACGGGCTGCTGGTCACGCTGCTGCTGTCGATGTTCGGGGTGGATTTCGCGCCGCTCTGGGGGTTCGTCACGTTCATCGCGCACTACATCCCACACGTCGGCGCGATCCTCTCGGTGGGCCTGCCGACGATCTTCATCCTCCTGCAGTTCGACTCGCTCGGCTGGGCGCTCCTCATCTCGGCGCTCAACCTCGCGCTGCAGTTCGCCATCGGCAACGTGATCGAGCCTCGAATCGTGGGCCACAGCCTCGATCTCAGCCCGGTGCTCGTGCTGCTCTCCCTGATCTTCTGGGGATGGCTGTGGGGTCCCTGGGGCATGATCCTGGCCGTACCGATCACCTCGACGATCAAGATCGTGTGCGAGAACATCGAGGCGCTCCAGCCCTTGAGCGTGCTCATGAGCGGCTCGGCGGAGAAGGCGCAGGCGTTATAGAGTCAGCGGATGCAGTCCGTCGTTCCCCGAGCGCTCCTTCTCCTCATCCTCCTCGCCTCCCCCGCCGCCGCGGAGCTTCGGTTCCGCGAGGTGAGCCAGGCGTGGGGACTGTCGTTCCGCCATCACCATGGCGGGTCGGGACAGTTCTACATGCCCGAGACCATGGGCTCCGGCGTGGCGGTCTTCGACTATGACGGCGACGGCGATCCCGACGTGTTTTTCGTGGACAGCGGCGCCATGCCTGGCTATCAAGGCGAGGCGCCGCGCTCGGTCCTGCTCCGCAATGACAGCGGCCGGTTCGTGGATGTCACCGCCCGGTCCGGCATCCGGGTGACCGGCTACGGCATGGGCGCGACCGCGGGCGATGTGGACGGCGACGGCGATCCCGATCTTTATGTGACCGCGTTCGGTCCCGATCAGTTTTTCCGGAACAACGGCGACGGCACCTTTACCGATGTGACGGCCAAGGCCGGTCTCGGCAATCCGCTCTGGGGCACCGCGGCGGCGTTCGCGGACACGGACGGCGACGGCGACCTCGATCTTTATGTTGCCAACTACGTGGACTTTTCGTTCGAGAACAACCCGGTGTGCGGCAACCAGAAGCTCGGACTGCGTTCCTATTGCCACCCGGAGGTCTTCCATGGATTGCCAGACCGGTTCTATCGCAACCGGGGCGACGGCACGTTCGAGGATGCCACGGCCGCGGCCGGCTTTCCTTCGGACACTGGCAACGGCCTGGGTGCGATCTTCGGCGACTTCGACAAGGACGGCGACCAGGATCTCTATGTTTCGAACGACATGAACCCCTCGTATCTCTATGAGAACCGCGGCAACGGCACATTCCAGGAGATCGGCCTGCTCTCCGGCACCGCGTTGTCCGATCAGGGTCAGCCGGAAGCCGGCATGGGTGTGGATGCGGGCGACGTCGATGGCAACGGTTTTCCGGACATCGTCAAGACCCACCTGGATCTCCAGACCAATGCGCTCTATCTCAATCAGGGTTCGATGCTGTTCACGGACGGCCGCTATGTTTCGAAGCTCGCCGAGTCATCCATGTATCTCGTCGGCTTCGGCGCGCTCTTCGCCGATCTCGATCAGGACGGCGATCTCGATCACGCGGTGGCCAACGGTCATATCATCCACAACGCCGAGCTGTTCGGCACCGGCACCACCTACAAGCAGCGCAACCAGGTGTTCGAGAACACCGGCCGCGGCGTGTTCCGCGAGGTGAAGGACGCGGGCCTGGACGTGGTTCGCTCCAGCCGCGGGCTTGCGGCCGGTGATCTGGATCTGGATGGGGATCTCGATCTTGTGATCACGAATTCGGACGATCTGTCCGAGGTCTATGAAAACGTGACCGCTCCGGCCGGCGGCTGGCTGCAGGTGGACCTCTCCGGTCTGGGGAAGAACACGGCGGCGATCGGCGCGCGGCTGGAGCTCGAAGCAGGCGGAAAAAAGCAGGTGCGCGAGGTCCGCACGGGCTCTTCCTACCTGTCCCAGAACGCCCTCACGATCCACTTCGGCCTTGGCCAGGAGAAAGCGGATCGCCTCACCATCCGTTGGCCCGACGGCAAGGTGCGGGTGCTCCAGGATCCGGGGCGAAACCGCAGGGTCGTGGTGGCGGAGTAAAAGACCTCACCCCCTGGCCCCCTCTCCCATCTCCCTCCCACGCCCCCGCCGGGAGAGGGGGGACGTGACTGGAGCGGTATAGCCGAATTCCTGGCAAACAGATTCGAATGCGTTCCCCCTCTCCCGGGGGCGGAGGGGCGGGAGATGGGAGAGGGGGCCAGGGGGTGAGGCCTCAATCCGGGCTGGCCGGGTCGGCCTTCTCGCTCACCGGCACCCGCCAGCTTGTCCGGAAAATCCCATCGGCCCTCTCGAACGTCAGCCCCTCCCAGCCGAACAGCCGGGCAAGACGCTCCAGAATCCTCCTCCCTCCGTAGGCCTCGCCCTGGAGCGGACGGTCCTGCTCCGCCACCTCGTTCTCCGCCTCGAAGAGCAGCTCGGCGCGGCCGGGATCGTGCGAAACGGCGAGGCGCGGCGTGGTGCCCGGCCGGCCGTGGCGGACGGCGTTGACCAGGACCTCTTCCAGGAAGAGACCGAAGCCGCCGCGCACGGGCAGCGGAAACCAGACCTCGGGCGGCCAGTCGAGATGCACCGCCAGCGCTTCGCCGTTCGAACCCGAGAGCGCTCCGTTGTCCCAATGGAGGCTGGAGCGGAGGTCGGGATCGGCGGCGGCCAGCTCGAACACGCGCTGGAGCGCGGAGAGGGTCTCGCGTGCCTGCCCAGCCTCGATGGCGCAGGCCAGTAGTATCGGCGATATTGGCGGCTCGGCGTCCCAATGATCGAAAACCCAGGCCGTGACGCGGACCCGGCGGTCCACGTAGCCCGCGAGCCACTCCACGACCTCTCGATGCTCGCCGCGGGATAGAAGGTGGGCCAGGACGCGGACCAGGGTATCCACGCCGTGGCTGAGCAGGCCGGCGAGCTTGCGCCGCTCCTCGCCCTGGGCCTCGGCGACGAGGCTCTCGGTGAGCAGCGCGAGGTCGGTCTCCGGCTCCAGCAGGAAGAGGACGCCGAGGCGGTGGCGCTCGTCGGCGTGCAGCGCCTCGATCGGAGCGGTCACCGCCACGGAACGGATCACGGCGTAGCGCGTCTCGGGCTCTCCGGATTCACCCTTCACCCGCAGCGGCAGGCCGTAGGCGCGCCGGGCGTCGGGACCGGCGACCTGCATGTGCTCGTAATGGCGCCGGGCGCGCTCGTCGTCCGGAATGAGATCGGCGATGCGCACTCCCGCTTCGATCCCAAGCCGGCGGGCAGCCTCGTTGCCGAAGACCACGGCGTCGGAATTGGGATCGGCCACGAGCAGCGGCACCTGCATGGTGCTCAGGAGGTTCTGCTTCTCCGCCAGCTCGCGCTCGGCTTTGTCTTGCGCCTTCTCGGCGCGGCGGCGGTAGAGCTCGAAGCCGCCGATCAGGAGGACCGCGAGCAGTCCGAGCATCACCAGGGGCAGCGCCGGGAAGTTGGCCGGCGTCCTGGGGAAGAGAACGACGAGCCAGGTATCCGCCGCGGCCTGGAGCGCCGCGACCGCGCCCTGGCCCTCCACCACTCCTTCCTGGACATACCAGGGGGCGACGAACAGACCTTCCCGGCGTTCGCGGCGGGCGAGCGCGGCCACGGCGCGGACCACGGAGGGCTTCGCGTCGCGCGGAAGAGCCGCCTCGATATCGCTCCAGGGACGCCAGTGGTCCTCGGGGAGCGGCCCCAGGCGGACCACCTCGGCCACCATCGGCTTTTCGAGCTGCCGGGCGAAAGCCGGCCAGTCCATGTCGAAGGCGATGTCCGTGCCGAGCACGCCCGCCAGGCCCGAGGCCGGGTCCACGAACGGCACCGTGATCGTAGCGACCACACCCTGGCCGCCGAGGTCCAGGTAAAGGCCCGAGTAGTAGACCTGCCGCGCCGGAGAGGTGAAATCGAACTGAAAGAAAAACTCGTTCGAAACGAAATTCGGAAGCTGCGGCAGCTTGCGGAACTCCCGCCCCTCCGCGAGCGCCGCTCTCTTCCGAGCCTCCGGATCGCCGTTCAACTCGGCCAGAGGAAAGGAGACCAGGGTACCGTCCTCGGAAAGGCCATAGAAGCGCACGATCCGGGGCGGATGCGGTCCGGGCGCAACCGGCAATGGGCGGGCGGCGATTGCGGGGCCCAGGCGTCCGGCCAGTCGCAGCAGGTGAGGGCCGATGCGGGCAAGGAAGCGGTCCGAGGTCTCGCCCGTGGCGCCGCCCTGGTCGAGCGCCTTGCGCCGGGTCACAACGAGCCAGCGGCCGTCGAGCTCGGCGAAGCGCTGGGCCCGGAACTGGAGAGCGCTGCCGGGCTCTTCCCGGTCGGAGAGGGGGACGAGACGGGGCGCTGCCGTCGTTTCGGGTGCGGCCGGGGTCGCCAGCAGGTCTCGGAGCACGGCAAAGGACGGCGGCACCGAACGGCGGTCCTGCCAGTCCACGATCTCGTTGTAGAGCCGCGCCTTTTCGGGATCGGAGAGCGTGCGGCCGTAGCGCTTGAGGGCGAGATGGAGCCAGGCCGACACGCCCGGCGTCTCGGTCGGCCGCGGAGGCGTCTTGTCCTGGACGAGTTGGAACAGGGTCTCGGAGCGTTCCTGCCCGAGCCGGCCCTGCCATTCGCGGAACAGCGCGTGCCCGGCGATCCAGGCGAGCACCACGAACAGCAGCACTCCGATGTACAGAAGCCAGGGAGAGCGCCGGCCGGATGGAGGCTGAGGATAGAGTACTGCCATGAGGCGCCCGATCGTAGTGGTTGAGGACCATCTCTACCATATCACCCTGCTCGTGGAAGCCCTGGCGAAGCTGGCTCCAGGGCTGCTCCGGCACACGGCGATCCTCTGCCTGGAGCGTCCCGGCCCGGACACGGACGCCACGGTCGCGCGCTGGCTCGCCGCGGCCCCCGACCTCCAGGTCGTCGCCGCCCTGTCGGCGATACCCGATCCGGGAGTCTCGTCGCTCGATCCCCAGGTCTTCACGTCGTCGAGCGTCTTCTGCCGCACGCTCGCCGGCCTGCTGCGGCCCGGCGGCCTGCTGCTCCAGGACGTCCATCTCGCCACGCTCACCTTCCTGCCGGCGGACCGCTGGTGGGAGTCGATCTACCTGGCCGCCACGGTCCGCGGGATGTTCCCGTCCCGTACACCGGTCTGCCGCTTTTTCTCGAACAAGCGGGGCTACGGGGCCACCTTCGGCCGCGACCTCGTGGAAGCCGGATTCGATCCGCGGGACGTGATCGAGAAGGACGAGCTCGAAAAGGTTGTCATTCCTACCCTGCGTTCCCACCTGGAGCGGCGGTTTCCCTGGCATCTGGAGCCGGCCGGCAAAGCCCTGGGCACGACCGAGGAAGACCGGCGCGAGGCCGAGGACGAGATGGACCTCCTGGCCTGGGTAGACGCCGACGGCGGAGTCTCGCTCGGCGGCCGGATCGTCCCGCGCCGTCTACAGCTCAAGGCCGGCAGCCAGGAAGGCCGGACGTGGCTCGCCCTGATCGAAGACCGTTTGGCCGACGGCGACGGTCTTTCAGTCCAGGAGGTGGGAGAGCGCCTTGCGCCCGAAGGTGCTCTCAAGGCCGAGATCACGAACATGGCCGCCCGGCATCTTCATCTGCTGCGGAGCCGCCTGGAAGATCCGTCCGCGATCGTCACCGCCCATCATGCCTACCGGCTCCAGGACGTGCTGCGGGTGGGGGTGGCGCGGCGCAGCCTCACTTGAGACTCACCACCGCAAGCGTACTGATCCTCAAACCTGCAACTTTCCTTGGTGAGCCTCCACTCCCTGAGTAAAGGAGTGCGGCCTGTTGAAGGCTGCCACTGCCGACTCATCTATCAAATCGTATCTATCAAATCGATGCCCCTCGATCCTGCCAGGGGCTTGGTGTAACGCGGTTTTCAAAGGAGGACGGCGCTATGGTTAGAAAGACTTGGCTTCCGGGGTTCCTGGCCGCGGCACTGCTGACGCTCGCGCTGGCACCCGCCGCTCTCGCGGCCGAGGCTGCCCAGCCCCGGCCTGACAAGATCGAGCAGTTCCGGCGGCAGCTCGAGGCCTACTTTGCCAATCTGCAAGAGAGCTCGCCGACGGTCCTCGGCGCGCAGCCGCCCGGTCAGGATGCACGCGAGGCGGTACAGCGCAGGATCGCGAACATGAGCCGCCAGGAGCTCGAGGAGCTGGCCAAGGAGTTCTCGCAGGTTCCCAACTGGCAGATCGCCCCCGAGGCTTTGGCATCCGCGCTGCCACCCGCCACCCGCGAGCAGATCACCGCCACCGGTGCCCGTCTCGCCGCCAAGGCTGGCGAGGCCGCGGAGCTCCGCGACGACGTCGCGAGTGTGGCGACCTTCGTGAAGATGCTTCCGGCGGGCACCCTGAAGGAGCTGAAACTCGACCCGACCGCCGTTGCAACCCTGCAGCAGAGCTTCTCCGCCATGAGCCCGCTCCAGGCGGCGAGATTCCAGGAGCGCCTCCCGGCGGGCAACAAGCTCCAGTCGCAGAGCGCGGCCGTGCTCGCCGCGCTGCCCGCGCCCCTGCGCCAGGGAGTGGATGCGCTGGCGCAGCACGGCCCCCTGGCGGAGGACGAAAAGGCGGCGCTCCAGAGCTTCGCCAATCAGGTCGGGACGCTCCTCGCCGAGATCCGCGGGCTACCGCCCGAGGTCCGCAAGAGCTTCGACGGCTTGCAGGTGGAAGGGCTCTCGCAACGGCTCACGGGCGCCTCGCCGGAGGTCCTTTTCATGATCCGCGAGCAGATCGGCGAGGAGGCAGTGCTCAAGGCGCTCGCGGAAGTGAAGCAGGTCAAGCGGTTCGCCGCCCTGACAGAGGCCGAGCGGCAGGAATTGGAGGCCTTCCGTGCGGAGCTGAGAGAGGTGTTGGCCACCGCCGACGCGGCGCCGGACTGGGGCACGAGAATCGCCGTCTTCGACAAGCGGTTGGCCAGTTTGCCACCCGAGCAGCTCTTCGCCCTGCGCGAGCATCTCGACGCCACGCCGGATTGGCGCGAGATCTATCCAGCCGTCGTGGGGGCGCTGGCCGCTCCGGACCTGGCGGCGAAGATCGA
>DATANP010000653.1:0-4894 GCA_036266195.1 Thermoanaerobaculia bacterium
AGGAGTGCGGCATCCTGGGCCGTGACATCCTCAATCACCTCGCCCTTCTCCTCGACGGCCCTGCCCTGAGCTGGCAAGAGCGGAAGTAGTCGCCAGCAAGGAGGCGGCGACCGGGGTTTGCAGCATAGAATCCCGCCCCGATGCGGTGCGCAGTCTCCCTGGTGATCCCCGCCTACAACGAGGCGGAACGGCTCGGCTCGACTCTCGAGCGGGCGGTGGGGTACCTGTCGCGCCGCGGGGCGCCGTACGAGGTGCTGGTGGTGGATGACGGCAGCCGCGACCGCACGGTCGAGGTGGCGGAGGGGTTCTCGGACCGCGGGGTGCGGGTGATCCGCCACGAGCGGAACCGCGGTAAGGGGGCGGCGGTGCGGACCGGGGTGCTCGCCAGCCAGGGGGACGAGGTGCTGCTGTCGGACGCGGACGCTTCGACTCCGATCGAGGAGCTGGAGAAGCTGGAGCGCAGTCTCTCCGAGGCGCCGGTGGTGTTCGGCAGCCGGGCGGTGGACGGCGCGGACGTGCGCCAGCACCAGCCGTTCTACCGCGAGCTGATGGGCAAGACGTTCAACCGGATCATCCGGCTGCTCGGGGTGCGCGGGGTCAGCGATACGCAGTGCGGCTTCAAGCTGATGGCTGGGGACGTGGCGCGGGAGCTGGGGGCCAAGCTGACCATCGACGGCTTCGCGTATGACGTGGAGCTGGTCTGGCTGGCGCGACGCCGTGGGTATCCGATCGCGGAGGTGGGGGTGATCTGGGTCAACTCGCCCGATTCGCGGGTGGATCCGGTCCGCTCGTCGCTGTCGATGCTCCGCGACGTGATCCGGATGCGCGTGCGTCATTCGGGGGGCCGGTGACCCTCCACCCGGCCCTGCCGCTCCTGGCGCTGCTGGGATTGGCGGGGCTCTTCCTGGGCCTGCGGGCCCCTTCAGGCATGCGCCGGGATCTGGGGCTGGCCTGGGGCGCGCTGGCTCTGGCGGCCACGGCGCTCCTGGCGCCGGCCCTCTCGATTCCCCATGGGATTCCGAGCCCGGCGGCCACGCTCGGCGCGGTGCCGCCCTGGCAGGGGGTGAGCGATCCGGCGGACGGCAACCCGGTGCTGCGGGATGTGACGTTCCAGATCCAGCCCTGGCAGATCTTCGCGCGCCGCGAGATGCGCGCCGGCCGGCTGCCGTTCTGGAACCCGCACCAGTTCTCGGGCGCGCCGTTCTGGGCCAACGGCCAGTCGGCGCCGCTCTTCCCCCTGCACCTGCTCTTCGACGCCCTGCCACTGATCCTCGGCTTCGTGCTCCTGCCCTGGCTTCGGCTGATGGTGGCCGGCTGCGGCGCCTGGCTGCTCGGCCGTGAGCTGGGCCTGTCCCGGCCAGCCGCGCTGCTCACGGCGCTGACCTTCTCGCTGTCCGGGATGGTCGTCAGCTTCATTCTCTTTCCCATGGGCAACGCCCTGGCCCTGGTCCCGTGGGTCCTCTGGAGCGTCGAGAGGCTCGCGGCCGGGACCGGCTCCTGGACGTGGCTTGCGGCGACCGCCGGACTCCAACTCCTCGGCGGGCACCCCGAGACCTGCGCGCACACGGCGCTCCTCTCAGGGATCTATCTGCTGGTCCGTGGCGGCGGCGTCCGGGCCTGGGGCCGTCTCCTGGCCGGGTGGACGGTCGCCGGCCTGATCGCCGCCGTCCAGATCCTGCCTCTCCTGATGCTTCTGCCCGAGACCAGCAAGTGGGCCGCGGAAGGAGGTGGCGAGCCGCCCCTGACGATTCTCCTCCAGCAGCCGCTTCGCCTTGTCCTGCCGCAGCTTTACGGCCATCCGGCGGAGGGCACCTGGGTCGGACCGTTCAACTACTCGGCGACCGCGGTCTATGCCGGAGCCCTGGCGCTCCCCCTGGCCGCCGCCGGTCTGGTCCGGGTCCGCGAGCGCCGCTGGCTGGCCGTGGCCGTGGTCTTGGCCTTCTGCTTCCTGGCGGCCTACCACATGCCGGGCGTGCGCGACGTGCTCGGCGCCCTGCCGGTCCTCGGCCGCGCCGCCCACCACCGGCTGATCTTCGGCATCGAGCTCGGGCTCGCGCTGCTGGCCGGCGCCGGCTGCGACCGCTGGCTGGAAGGACGCGGACGGGGGATCGTGCTCGGCGCCGCGCTGGTCGGCCTCCTCCTCGCCGCCGCATGGATGACTCTCTCCAAGACCTGGATCAACCCTGGTCTTACCCGGCAGGAGCTGCGGTGGACGATCGGCGCCGCCGTCGTGGCTCTGGGCTTGACCGCCTCCCTGGCGCTGTCCCGGGAGCGGCGCTGGCAGATCCTCCCCCTGCTTCCGGCCGTGGCGATCATCGATCTGCTCCTGGCGCACGGCAACATCCTGCGGGCGATCCCGATCGAGAGCCTCTATCCAAGGACCGGCGCCGTCCGCTTCCTGGAGCCCAAAGAGGATAGGGTGGCCGGTCTCGATCAGGCCCTGCGGCCGAACGCGGCCATGGTCCATGGTCTTTACGACATCCGGGGCGACGATCCCGTGAAGCTGGAGCGCTACGAAGCGGTCTACCGCTCGTTCGCGTCCGGCGATCCGGTCTACTTCCAGCCGATCCACCGGTGGGACGATCCCTGGCTCGACCGCCTCGGCGTCCGCTGGGTGGTCTCCGGTCCCGGCGAGTCGTTCCCTGGCGGGCGCCTGGCGTACGAGGGGTCCGACGCCAGGGTCTGGGAGCGGCCCGGAGCCTTGCCGCCGGTCTTTTGGACGGAGGGAGGGGGGATGTCCGTAGACAGTTCGATGAAGGCAGACACCCTGAGACGGGAGCCCGGTCGCTGGCGGATCGGATGGAGCACGCCGCGCCGTGCCACGCTGGTGGTCTCGGAGACCTGGGACCGCGGCTGGAGCGCGAACGCGGGCCCGGTCGTGCCCGTGGATGGCGCGCTGCTCGGCGTGGAGCTGGGGCCGGGGACGGGGACGGTGGAGCTGCGGTATGTGCCTCCGGGGTTCTGGTGGGGGGTGGTGCTTTCGGTGGTGGGGGTGGCGATCGTGGCGTTGAGACCTCACCCCCTGTCCCCCTCTCCCATCTCCCGCCCCGGCCCCCGCCGGGAGAGGGGGGACGCATCCGGAGCGATCTTGCCCGATCAAGGCTCCGCCGCCGCGGACGGGTCCCCCCTCTCCCGGGGACGGGTGGGCGGGAGATGGGAGAGGGGGACAGGGGGTGAGGTCTCGTTCCGCCCCACCCGCCCCGAAGACCTCCCCGCCCTCTCCAACCTCTTCGAGCAGGGCTTCGGCCATCCGCTCGCGCCGGAGGAATGGGAGTGGAAGTACCTCCGCCTCCCCGGAGAAGCCCGCAGCCTCGTTGCCGTTCAGGGCGGCGAGATCGTGGCTCACGCCGGCGCCACCTGCCTGCCGGCGCGCTGGCCGGGAGGCGAGGGCGGCATCTGGCAGCTCGTGGACTTCGTCGGATCTCCGCGGAAGGGTGGTCTCAGACCGCCGATGGTCGAGCTGGGCCGGGCACTGCTGGCGGACCTGCCCCGGCCCCAGGATGCGCCGTGGATCTTCGGCTTCCCGAGCGAGCGCCACTTCAGGCTCGGCCAGCGGGTGTTCGGGTACAGACCCCTGTTCGAGATCCAGCCGCTCTCTGGAGAGATCCCAGACAGGCCGACGGACGTGCGCCTCGAAACCGGAGACACCCCCGGCGAGTGGGCCGCGCCGGTGTGGGAGCGGTGCGGAGCCTTCGGCGTGCGCCGGTCCACGGCGTTCCTGGCCTGGCGGTACTGGAGCCGGCCGGGACGGTATTACCGGTTCTACCGGCTGTTCTCGGGAGCCGAAGAGGGGCTGGCCGTGTTCGCGTTCGTGGGCGACGAGGCCTGGGCGGCCGAAGTCTGGCTGCCCGATTCCGGCGAGTGGTACCCTTCGCTGCTCGCCGTCGCCGCCGACCTGCGCGCCGCGGGGCTCCGCTCCTGGCGGTTCTGGCCCTCTCCAGGCATCAACTCCCACGCCGAAGCGCTCGGTCTGCGGCCGGAAGGCGAGCGCCGCTTCGTGGGCTGCCGCGGCGGCGAGCCCGCGGCCGGCTTCACGGTTTCGATGGGAGACTATGACCTGGTCTAGGTTCTTCGGGACTCTCCTGCTGATCTTCACGCTGGCCGGCTGCGGGCGCGAGCCGGAGGGGTTCCTCCTGCGCCCGCTCGTCGGCACGAAGACCTACACGGTCGTCCGGAACGACGTGCCGGAGGGTCTCTCCTTCGAGCGGGAGCCCGAGCTGACCGATCTGGAGATCGACCACGAGCGCCGGCCGGTCGTCCTCACCTCGCCCGGCGTCTGGCACTGGCGGGGCGAGGTGCCGGAGGAGGGTGCGCGGCTCCATGCCGGCGTTCAGCTCCTGCCGGCGGCCTGGGCGAAGGTGAATACCCTGAAGGTCAGCCTGATCGCGAACGAGGGCGGCCACGACATCAGCGAGGTCCTGGACGCCGCCCGCGTCCGTAGGGTGGACGACCTGCGCTGGATCGACCTCGACGCCGACCTCTCTCGCTGGGCCGGCCGCGAGATCACCCTGGAGATGATGGCCGAGCTCGACGGCCTCCCGGCCGAGCACGCCGAGGACAACCTCGTGGCCTGGGGACCGGTCTCACTGGCGGCGCCATCCGAGGAGCAGGAGCGGCCGAACATCCTCTTCATCCTGGTCGACACCCTGCGCCGCGACCACCTGACGCCGTACGGCTACAAGCGCGAGACGACCCCGGAGATCCAGAGCCGTCTCGCGCTGCCCGGCGCGGTGGTGGAGGAGGCCTACAGCCAGGCGCCATGGACGCTGCCCTCCGTGGTCTCGTTCCTGACCGGCCGCTACCCGGGCGAGCTGCTCAGCTCGGACATGACCTCGTTCGGCATCCCCGATGAAGTCCCCCCCCTGCCCGAGATGCTCGCCCGTCTCGACTATCA
>DATANP010000654.1:0-19133 GCA_036266195.1 Thermoanaerobaculia bacterium
CACGGGCATAACTACCGGGTGCGCGTCCACGTCGAGGCGGCGACGTTGGACGACCTCGGCATGGTGATCGACTTCGCCGACTTGAAGATCGTGGCGCGCGAGGTTCTCGACCCCTTCGATCACCGGGTGATCAACGACATCCCGCCCTTCGACGAGCGCAACACCACCGCCGAGCTGTTCAGCGAATACGTCTTCCAGGAGGTCGCCCGCCGCCTCGCGGACCGCGACGAGGACCGCGACCGCGTCCGGGTCGTCCGCGTCGAGGTGTGGGAGAACGATACGGCCTGCGCCGTGTTCGAGCCGTGAAGGAATGAGATTCTCCTGGGATCTCGACAAGGCCGACCACAACAGGCGCAAGCATGGCGTCTCCTTCGAGGAGGCTTCCACCGCTCTTCGTGACCCCCTGGCCGTCACAGGCTCCGATCCGGATCACTCCGTCGGAGAATTTCGCTTCGTGACCTTCGGGGTGTCCAATCAAGATCGCCTTCTCGCGGTGGCGCACGAGGAAGAAGGCGATATCATTCGGGTTATCAGTGCTCGTCCGGCCACGAGACAGGAGCGCAGAATCTATGAAGAAGGATGAACCCACCGACGAGCTTCGACCCGAATACAAGCGTTCGGACTTCGGGACCCTGGTTCGAGGCAAATATGCGTCACGGATCTCCGAGGAGACCAATGTCGTTGTCCTGGAGCCCGAGGTCGCGAAGGCATTCCCCAACGACAAGGCTGTCAATGAAGCGCTGCGCGGGCTGATCCGGATCGCGGAAGCCACGGTCCGCCGCTCGCCCCGGTCCCGCGCGAAGGCGGCAGGCTGACGCCTGGTTGCCGCGTCGAGGTCTGGGAAAACGATACCGCCTGCGCCGTATTCGAACCCTGATTCCGCGATCAATTCCGCGATAGAATCCGCTCCACGATCGTCACAGTCCCGGCTAAACTTTTGCCGCACCGGGACGTAACACTGCCTGGACCTGGTCTCCCGGGTCCTTTCAAGGACGGAGTCAATGACCGAAAAACCCTCTCTCGACGGACTGCGGATCGACCGCAGCGGGGCGGAGGAGCGCGGCGGTGGCTGGAAGCTGTGGCTCGCGCTCGCCATCGTGCTGCTCGCCATCGGCGCCGGAGTCTGGGCGTGGCTCAGGATCCCCCGCGCGGTCGAGGTGAAGACCGCCACGGCCCGCGCCGTGTCCGGCGGCTCCGCGGCCGGCGCCGTGCTCGACGCCTCGGGCTATGTCACCGCGCGCCGGCAGGCCACCGTCTCCTCGAAGGTCACCGGCAAGGTCACCGAGATCCACGTCGAAGAGGGGATGAAGGTCCAGGCCGGCCAGGTCCTGGCCCGGCTCGACGACTCCACCGCCCGCCGCCAGCTCTCGCTCGCCGAGGCCCAGACCTCCTCGGCGCGCCACGCTCTCCAGGAGACCGAGGTCCGCCTCAAGGAGGCCCGGCTCAACCAGAAGCGCATGCGCGATCTCCTCAAGGAAGGCGTCACGACCCAGTCCCAGCTCGACGCCGCCGACGCCGAGACCGACTCGTTCGCGGCCCGCCTGGAGGTTCTGCGCCAGGATATCGAGGTCGCCCAGCGGCAGGCCGAGCTCTACCGCCAGAGCCTCGACGACCTGGTCATCCGCGCCCCGTTCACGGGCGTGGCGATCTCCAAGGACGCCCAGCCCGGCGAGATGATCTCGCCCGTGTCCGCCGGCGGCGGCTTCACCCGCACCGGCATCTGCACGCTGGTCGACATGGCCTCCCTCGAGATCGAGGTGGACGTCAACGAGGCCTACATCAACCGTGTGCGCAACGGCCAGCGGGCCGTGGCCGTCCTCGATGCCTACCCCGACTGGCAGATCCCGGCCAAGGTCATCACCACCATCCCGGCCGCCGACCGCCAGAAGGCGACCGTCAAGGTCCGGCTCGCGTTCGACCAGCTCGATCCGCGCATCCTGCCGGACATGGGCGTCAAGGTCTCGTTCCTGAGCGACGAGAAGGAGATGCCGGCGGCCGAGGTCAAACCCAAGGTTCTGGTGCCCAAGGCCGCCGTGCGCGGCGACGATCAGCCGTACGTCTTCATCGTCCAGGGCGACAAGGTGGAGCGCCGGGCGATCAGGACGGCGCCCGCCACCGGCGAGGACGTGGCCGTGGTTTCGGGCCTCTCCGGCGGCGAGGAGGTCGTGATCGAAGGCCCGGAGCAGCTCGCGGACGGCTACAAGGTCAAGGTTCGAAACGAATCCTGAAGGAGATACGAGTCATGGCGCAGGCGCTGGTCGAGGTCAAGGACGTTCACAAGGTCTATTACCGCGGTGGCGAGCGGCTCGACATCCTGAAGGGCTTGAGCCTGGAGGTCCCGCAAGGGGACTTCCTCGCGCTCATGGGCCCGTCGGGCTCGGGCAAGAGCACCCTGCTCAACCTGATCGGCGGGCTCGACCGTCCGAGCTCGGGCTCGGTCATGGTGGCCGGCGAGCCCATCGACCGCCTGCCTGACCGCAAGCTCGCCCAGTGGCGTTCCCGCCATATCGGGTTCGTGTTCCAGTTCTACAACCTCCTGCCGGTGCTGACCGCGGAGAAGAACGTGGAGCTGCCGCTCCTCCTGACCCACCTGTCCAAGGCGCAGCGCCGGCAGCACGTCTCGACCGCGCTCGGAGTCGTGGGTCTCTCGGACCGCGCCGGGCACTTCCCGCGGCAGCTCTCCGGCGGCCAGGAGCAGCGCGTGGGTATCGCCCGCGCCATCGTCACCGACCCGACCCTGCTCCTTTGCGACGAGCCCACGGGCGACCTCGACCGGCGCTCCGGCGACGAGATCCTCGATCTCCTCCAGGGGCTCAACCGCGAGCACGGCAAGACCATCATCATGGTCACCCACGACCCGCACGCCGCCGCCCGCGCCAAGCGCACGCTTCACCTCGACAAGGGGGCCCTCACCTCGGAGGTCGCGGCATGAAATTCTTCCCGCTGATCTGGAGCAACCTCAAGCGGCGCAAGGTGCGCACCATCTTCACGCTGCTGTCGATCCTCGTCGCCTTCGTGCTGTTCGGCTACCTGGCGGCCATCCGCATGGCGTTCAGCATGGGCGTGGACGTGGTGGGCACCGACCGGCTGTCGACCATCCACAAGACCGCGATCATCATGCCGCTGCCCATCTCCTACAAGGACCGGATCGCCTCCGTGCCCGGCGTGGAGGCGGTCACGCACCTCAACTGGTTCGGCGGCATCTACCAGGACCCCAAGAACTTCTTCCCGCAGATGGCGGTCGATACCGACACCTATCTCGACATGTACCCCGAGCAGGTGCTCCCCAAGGACCAGGAGGCGGCCTGGAAGGCGGACCAGACCGGCGCCATCGTGGGCCGCGCCACGGCCGACCGCTTCAAGTGGAAGGTCGGCCAGCGCGTGCCCATCCAGGGCACCATCTACCGCAAGGCCGACGGCTCCTCGCTCTGGGAGTTCACGATCCGCGGCATCTACGAAGGCAAGGAGAAGGGCGTGGACCCCTCGTCCTTCTACTTCCACTACAACTACCTGAACCAGGCGGCGCGCAGCGGCAACCTGGGGATCGTCGGCTGGTACGTGATCCGGATCGACGATCCGAAGCACGGGCCTGAGATCTCGAAGAAGATCGACGCGATGTTCGCCAACTCGCCGGCCGAGACCAAGACCCAGTCCGAGAAGGCGCTGGCCCAGTCGTTCGCCAACCAGGTGGGCGACGTCGGTCGCATCCTGACCGGCATCCTGCTGGCGGTCTTTTTCACCCTGCTCCTGGTGGTCGGCAACACCATGGCGCAGGCGGTGCGCGAGCGCACGAACGAGATCGCGGTGCTCAAGACCCTGGGCTTCACCCACGGCCAGGCGCTCGGGCTGGTGCTCGGCGAGTCGTGCCTGCTCGCCGTCCTCGGCGGCCTGGCCGGCCTCGGGCTCGCCTGGCTGATGATCTCGCTGGGCGGCGATCCGACGAGCGGCCAGCTTCCGGTGTTCTATCTGCCCGGGCGGGACGCGGCCCTGGGCGCCGTCTTCGCCATCCTGCTCGGTCTCGTCACGGGTTTCCTGCCGGCGCTCCAGGCCATGCGTTTGCGCATCGCCGAAGCGCTGCGGCGCTGAGGAAGGGGTTCCGACATGTTCCGCTGGCTCTCTCAGGTAGGTGTGGTGACCTGGCTCAACATCCGGACGATCGGCCAGCGCCTCGGCGCGTCCGCGGCCACGGTCGTGGGTGTCATGGGCGTGGTGGGCGTGCTCGTGGCCGTGCTGTCGATCGCCGAGGGCTTTCGCCGCACGCTGGTCTCGGCGGGCTCGCCCGACACGGCGCTCGTGCTGCGCAGCGGCAGCGACAGCGAGATGACGAGCGGCCTCACGCGCGACGTGACGCGGATCATCGCCGAGGGGCCCGGCGTGGTGCGCTCCGCCCAGGGGCCGATCGCCTCCGCCGAGCTCTACGTGGTCGTGGACGTGCCCAAGCGCTCCACGGGCACGGACGCCAACGTGCCCTTGCGCGGCGTGCAGCCCGCCGCGTTCCAGGTCCGCGACGAGATCAAGATCGTCGAGGGTCGCAACTTCGAGCCCGGCCGCAACGAGCTCATCGTGGGCAAGGCCGCTTCGAACGAGTTCGCCGGCTTGAAGGTAGGCGACAAGAAGCGCTGGGGCGGCAACGAGTGGACCGTGGTCGGCATCTTCTCGGCCAACGGCGCGCTCGCCGAGTCCGAGATCTGGTGTGACGTCGGCGTGCTCCAGCCGGCCTACCGCCGCGGCAGCACCTTCCAGGCGGTCTATGCCAAGCTCGAGTCGCCGCAGGCGTTCGACCGCTTCAAGGACGCGCTCACGACCGACCCGCGGCTCGACGTGAAGGTGATCCGCGAGTCCGAGTACTACGAGGCCCAGTCGCGGGCCCTGAACGCCATCGTCCGCGGCCTCGGCATGGGCATCGCCCTGGTGATGGCGGTCGGCGCCATCTTCGGCGCGCTCAACACCATGTACTCGGCGGTGGCCTCGCGCAGCCGCGAGGTGGCGACGCTGCGGGCGCTCGGCTTCGGCTCGGGCCCGGTGGTCATCTCGGTGCTGCTGGAGTCGCTCGCCCTGGCGCTGCTCGGCGGCATCCTGGGCGGCGCGATCGCGTACGCCGCGTTCAACGGCTACCAGGCCGCGACCATGAACTGGTCGACCTTCAGCCAGGTGTCGTTCGCCTTTGCCGTGACGCCGCCGCTCCTGGTGTCGGGAATCATCCTTGCACTGCTGATCGGCCTCTTCGGCGGGCTCTTCCCGGCCATCCGGGCGGCGCGCATGCCGGTCGCCTCCGCGCTGCGGGAGCTATGATGCTTTTGGGATAGAATCGCCGTGGCGCCGGAGCCCCCGCGCGGCTCCGAGCGACCTCTTAGGAGACCCGAAATGTCTCAGCAGACGACTGTGGAAGCCCCTCCAACCTCGGCTGTGGCTCCGCCGAGCGCGGCGCCCGTTCCGGCGACGCCCGGCGAGGCCAAGGCCCGCATCACCGTGGGCGACAAGGAGCTGGAGCTGCCGGTCCTGGTCGGGACCGAGGGCGAGGTGGCTGTCGATATCTCCCAACTCCGCGCCAAGACCGGCGCGATCACGCTCGATCCCGGCTACGGCAACACGGGCGCGTGCGAAAGCTCGATCACGTTCATCGACGGCGAGGCCGGCATTCTGCGCTACCGCGGCTATCCCATCGAAGAGCTGGCCGGCCAGGCCCGGTTCACCGAGGTGTGCTATCTCCTCATCTACGGCACGCTGCCGGACGCCGGGGAGCTGAAGAAGTTCGAGGACCGGCTCACGTATCACACGCTCCTCCACGAGGACATGAAGAAGTTCTTCGAGGGGTTCCCGACGAGCGCCCACCCGATGGCCATGCTGTCCTCGATGGTGGCCTCGCTCTCGGCCTACTACCCCGAGGACGGCGATACGGACCTCAACATCGCCCGGCTGCTCTCCAAGACCGCGACCATCGCCGCGGCCTGCTTCAAGAAGAACGTCGGCCAGCCGTTCGTCTATCCGCGCAACGACCTCTCCTACTGCGCGAACTTCCTGCACATGATGTTCGCCGTGCCGGCCGAGCCCTACCAGGTCCGCCCGGTGGTGGAGAAGGCGCTCGACCTGCTGCTCATCCTGCACGCCGACCACGAGCAGAACTGCAGCACCTCGACCGTGCGCATGGTCGGCAGCAGCCAGGCCAATCTCTTCGCCTCGATCTCCTCCGGCATCTGCGCGCTCTGGGGCCCGCTCCACGGCGGCGCCAACCAGGCGGTGATCGAGATGCTGGAGCGCATCAAGGCCGACGGCGGCAACTACAAGAAGTACGTGGACATGGCGAAGGACAAGGCCTCGGGCTTTCGCCTGATGGGCTTCGGCCATCGCGTCTACAAGAACTTCGATCCGCGCGCCCGCATCCTCAAGAAGATGGCGGACGACGTGCTCGAGGACCTCGGCGTCACCGACCCGCTCCTCGATCTCGCCAAGGCGCTGGAGGAGGTCGCGCTGCACGACGACTTCTTCATCTCGCGCAAGCTCTACCCGAACGTGGACTTCTACAGCGGCATCATCTACCGCGCCATGGGCATCCCGACGAAGATGTTCACGGTGATGTTCGCGCTGGGCCGGATGCCCGGCTGGATCGCGCACTGGCGCGAGATGATGCACGACCCCGCGACCCGCATCAACCGGCCGCGCCAGATCTACACCGGCGCGACCGAGCGGCCGTACGTGCCGGTCGACAAGCGCTGACCCCTCACCCCCTGTCCCCCTCTCCCATCGCACTCCCCCCACCCGGGAGAGGGGGAACCTTTCAGAAGCTCCGAGGCAGGATCATGGCTATGGCGCCTGCATGCGTCCCCCCTCTCCCGGTGGTCGGGAGGGGATGGGAGAGGGGGACAGAGGGTGAGGGGTCTACCCCTTCCGGTGCGCGAACCGGTGCAGCCGGTCGTGGATCCGCTCCCGGAACGCCTCCACCCGGTCCCAGATGAACGGCCATCTCTGGAGCGACTTGCGGGTCAGCTCGTAGGTCGCCTCGCTCACGATCGACAGGATCGCCGCGCCCGCGATGATCGTCGGGATGCCCGGGCCCGGCAGCACCAGCCCCGCGATCCCGATCAGGACCACGATCCAGCCCGCCAGGAACACCATCACGCGCAGCCAGAGAGGCAGCGGCCGCCGCAGGCGGCGGCGCCGGAAAAGGGTGTCGTCGGGCGACTCGGGCGGCGAATCGGGTGTGCTCATCACAAGGATATCCTGCATCTTCTATACCCACCCCCGCACGATCCAAGGACTACCCGGAGGGGCGGTTGACAAACCGGACCAGAACCGTCCAGAATGTCTCTTGTCTAATGAGACTGAATCTCAAGAGGCAAGAAGACAAGGTAAGAACGGTCATGTCCAACGCTCGTGAACGGGAACGCTTCCTCCAGTTCCTCCGCAGCCGGGGCCACCGGGTGACCCAGGAGCGGCTCGCGCTGTTCGAGGAGATCTTCGCACAGCACAAGCACATCGACGCCGAGGAGCTGCTCGCCACCATGAAATCGCGCGGCCTGAAGATCTCCCGGGCCACGGTGTACCGCAACCTGGACCTCCTCGTTGAGTGCGGCATGGTGCGCAAGCAGCGCCTCGGCCAGGACCGTTTCCTCTACGAGCACGTGCACGGCGGCCAGCACCACGATCACCTCGTCTGCACCGGCTGCGGCCGGGTGGTCGAGTTCGTGAGCCCCGGCATCGCCTCGCTCCAGGAGGCGATCTGCCGCGCGCACGGCTTTGTGCCGACCAGCCACACGCTTCAGATCAGCGGCCTCTGCAACGAATGCGCGGGCTCGCAGGCCCTGCCCGCAACGGCCACGGTCGGCGGAGGAGCCCTCCATGTTTGAAGCCCTGGTCGTCACCCTCCGCGAGGGCGTCGAGGCCGCGCTGGTCGTCGGCATCATCGTGGCGTTCCTCCGCCGCGAAGGCTACGAGCGCCATCTTGGCGCGGTCTGGGCCGGGATCGGCACGGCCACGGCGGCCAGCCTGGCGGGCGCCTGGCTGCTGTACCGCTGGGCCGTCAACGAGGAGGCGTTCGAGGGCATCCTCTACCTCGGCTCGGCCCTGATCGTCGGCAGCATGATGATCTGGATGTGGCGCCACTCGCACACGATCTCGGGCGAGATGAAGGGGTCACTCGCGAAGATCCTCGCCCGCGGCGATGGGGACGATGGCGGCGATAGCCGCTCCGTGGGCCTCGGCCTGTTCCTGTTCACCTTCCTGATGGTCTTCCGCGAAGGCATCGAGACCGTGCTCTTCCTCTCGGCCCTGTCGCTGACCACCAACGGCCTGCTCGCCATCCTCGGCGTGCTGATCGGCCTCTCGGCGGCCGTGGTCTTCGGCGTCCTCTTCGTGCGCGGCAGCCTGCGGGTGGACCTCGGCCGGTTCTTCAAGATCACCGGCATCGCGCTCGGCATCTTCGTGCTCCAGCTCCTGATCAACGGGTACCACGAGCTGTCCGAGGCCGGCTGGCTGCCGGCCAACCAGACCACCATGGCCACGATCGGGCCGCTCGTTCAGAACGAGTTCTTCTTCATCGCCGCGGTGCTCGCCCTGCCTCTTCTCATGCTCCTGATCCCGGGGAGGAAGAAGGAGGCCGCGCCGGCAGTCGAGGAAGGCGCGGCCGCGCGCCTCGCCCGCGCCCAGAGCCAGCGCCAGGCGCGGTCCCGGACCGTGGGCGCCGTGCTCGGCCTGATCATCCTGGCCGTGCTCGGCATGGGCTTCGTCTATGCCCAGCCGCCCGTCACCCTCTCGCCCGCCACCCCGGTCCAGCTCGTGGACGGCGCCGTGCGCATCCCGCTCGCCACCTTCAAGGACATGCGGCTCCAGCGCTTCCAGGTCACGGTCGAGGGCCAGCCGGTGCGCTTCATCGCCGTGCCGGTCGATGATAAGGGCGATATCGCGACCGCCTTCGACTCCTGCCTGATCTGCGGCCCGCGCGGCTACTACCAGGAGGGGACCACGGTCACCTGCCTCCACTGCGGCTCGGCCATCTACCCGCCGTCGATCGGCCAGTCCGGCGGCTGCAACCCGGTGCCGCTCAAGTCCCGGGTCGAGGCCGGCCAGCTCGTGCTTGCCGCCAATGACCTGGCCTCGGGCGCCAACCTCTTCCAGGCCTCCGGGTCGCATGCCGGCCATACGATGGGGACCGGGAACTAACCATGTACGTCCGCCTGCTCGCCGAGTCGCTGCGCCGAGGGACCCGCCGGAAGCTGCTGGCCGTCACGGCCGTGGCCCTCGGCACCCTGGGCGCCACCGCGCTCGCCGAGGTCGTCCTGGCCTCCGGCGACCGCCTCGCGGCCGAGATGGGATCCTACGGCGCCAACCTCCACCTCGCTCCCGCGCCCGGCAGCGAGACGCTCCCTGTCGAGAGCCTCGCCCAGGTGCGCAGGATCTTCTGGCGCAACAACATCGTCGCCCTGAGCCCGCTCTGGCCTCTGCGCGTGAGGATGGAACCGGCGGGATTGGTTGCTCCTCTGGTCGGCACCTGGTTCGATCACGAGCTGGAGCCCGGCTGGCGCACCGGTCTGCCGCGTACCCGGCCGACCCTCAAGGTCGATGGCCGCTGGCCCGCAGAGGGTCAGCCCGAGGTCGCGGTCGGCCGCCGGCTCGCCGCCCGGCTCGGAGTGGAGCAAGGGGAGGAGATGACCACCGTCCTCGGCGACCGTTCCGCCCGGCTGACCGTGGTCGGCATCCTGACCAGCGGCGGCGACGAGGAGGAAGAGGCCTACGCGCCGCTCGCCACCGTTCAGCGGCTCGCCGGGAGGTCGGACGGCTTCACCCGGGCCGAGATCTTCGCGCTCACCAACCCCGAGGCGAAGAACGTCCAGGACCCGCGCCGCATGAGCCCCGAGGAGTACGAGGCCTGGTACTGCACGGCCTACCCGTCCTCCGTGGCCTGGCAGATCAACGAGATGCTCCCCCAGGGGCGCGCCACCGTGATCTATGGCGTGACCGGGGCCACGGCCGACGTCCTCGGCCGGCTCCGGGGCGTGCTCGCCGCCCTCGCCTCGGTCGCCCTGGCCGGCGCCGCCGTGGGAGTCACCGCGACCATGACCGCCACCGTCCTCGAGCGCCGCCTGGAGGCCGGCCTGATGATCGCCATCGGCGCCGCCCGCCAGCGCGTCGTCCTCTTCTTCCTGAGCGAGGCCGCCCTGCTCGGCCTGATCGGCGGCCTCGCCGGAGGCGCCGCCGGGCTCGTGGCCGGGCGCCTGCTCGGCAGCGGCGTGCTCGGAGTCGAGGTCCCCTGGGTGCCGCTTCTCCTGCCGTTCGCCGCCCTCGCCGGCTTCCTGCTCGCCGTGACCGCCAGCCTCCTGCCCGTGCTCCGGGCGCTGGAGCGCTACCCGGCCGCCATTCTCAAGAGGGCCACCGCATAATGATCCTCCGAGTCGTCCTCGCCAGCCTCCGGCGCCGTTCGCGACAGCTCGCCCTCATCGCGACCGCCGTCCTCGTGGCTGCCGCGACCGTGGCCACCCTCGCCGGATTCTCCGCGCGCACCCACGAACGGCTCGGGTCGAGCCTCTCCGCCTTCGGCCCCAATCTGACGGTGAAGCCGCAGGTCGGAGGCCCGGAGACGATCACCCGCTCCATGGCCGCCCGCATCCAGGAGATCGCCGGAGCCCAGGCGATCGTTGCCTCCTCCTCCGGCCGCCTCGACCTCCGCACCGACCCCGCTCGCCTCGACGAGGTCGCGCGCGAGATCGAGAGCCGGGTCGAAGGCGTCGAGGCCCGGCCCATCCTCAAGGTCAGCGATTCGGACGCCCGGCTCACCCGCCGGCTCACGCTCGTGCTCCTGGCCGTGAGCGCCGTCTCCCTGGTTCTCGCCCTGATCTCCGTCGGCGCCGCCACCACCGCGCTCCTTGGAGAGCGCCGCACCGAGGTCGGCCTCCTGCTCGCGCTCGGCTATACCGGCCGGCGCGTCGGAGGCTTCCTGGCCGCCGAGCTGCTCGCCGCCGCCGTGATCGCCGGCCTGCTCGGCCAGCTCCTCGGCGACTTTGCCGCCGCGGCGCTCGCCGAGCGTCTCCTCGGAGGCGGCGGGGGAGTGTGGATGACCTGGAGCGGGTTCGCTGCATCGGCCACGGTGGCCGCCCTCGTGGTCGGAGCCTCGCTGGCCCTGGCGCTCCACCGCATCCAGAAGCTCGACGCCGCCAGGGTGCTGCGTGGAGAATGAAGAGCCCATCGTCCAGGTCGAAGGTCTGAGCCGCCGCTTCGGAGCCCTCCGGGCGGTGGACGACCTCAACCTGACCATCGAGAAGGGCGAGTGGGTGGCCGTCACCGGCCCGTCCGGCTCGGGCAAGACCACCCTTCTCAACATCCTCTCCGGCCTCGACCGCCCGAGCGCCGGCCGGGTGCGGGTCGGGGGCGTGGACCTGGGCAACCTGTCCGCGAACGAGCTGGCCCGCTACCGCCAGCGGACGATCGGCCTCGTCTTCCAGCAGTTCCACCTGATCCCGTACCTCACCGCGCTCGAAAACGTCATGCTGGCCCAGTACGTCCACAGCATGACTGACCGCGCTGAGGCCGAAGAGGCCCTGCGCCGCGTCGGCCTCGGCGAGCGGCTCCACCACCTGCCGAGCCAGCTCTCCGGCGGCGAGCAGCAGCGCGTCTGCATCGCCAGGGCGCTCATCAACCAGCCGCCCCTGATCCTTGCCGACGAGCCCACCGGCAACCTCGACGCGGTGAACGAAGCCGTGGTCATGTCCATCCTCGGCGATCTCCATCAAAGAGGTCACACCCTGATTCTCGTGACCCACGACCCCTCGATCGCGTCGAGGGCCGGCCGCGAGATCCGGCTGGAGCACGGCCGCCTCGCCTCCGCCGGGGAGCCCGGCACCGCCGAGCTGCAGGCCGCCCTGGTCGATCTCTGGACCCGCCTGGAGGAGGACGGCGAAGGCGTCTCCGTGGCCCGCCGCGGCGTGGCCGACCTGATCGCCCAGGGTCTCCTGACCTACGTGGACGGCCGCATCGCCTTCACCGACCCCGGCCGCCAGCAGGCCGCCGCCGTGGTCCGCCGCATCCGCCTCGCCGAGGTCCTCCTGGACCGCACCCTCCACTCCGCCGAGGACTGCGGCCGCGCCATGCCCGTGGCCGCCGGCTTCGAGGACCAGGTCTGCGCCTTCCTCGACCACCCCGCCACCTGCCCCCACGGCCGCCCCATCCCGCCGGGAGGCTCCTGCTGCGCCCCGGTCCCCGAGCAACTCGTCCTGGGAGTAGTCCGGTGAAAGCGCCTTTGATCCTTGCAGTCCCTGCCGTCCTTTTTGTCCTCGCCTGCGCCACCGCCCCGGCCGCTCCGAACACCGTCGAGCGCCGCTTCACCCTCATGGGCACCTCCCTGGAGATCCGCGTCGAAGCGGCCGACCGCGAGCACGCCCTCCTGGCCAGCGAGCGCGCCGTGGAAATCCTGGAAGCCGCCGAGACCCGTCTCTCCACCTGGCGGGACGACACCGAGATGGCCCGCCTCAACGCCGCCCCGGCCGGCCAGCCGGTCCCCCTCTCGCCCGCCCTCGCGCGCGACCTCGGCGCCGCCCGGCAGTGCTGGGAGGAGACCGGCGGCGCCTTCGATCCGTCCGTCGGCCGGCTGGTCCGGGCCTGGGGCCTGCGCGAAGGCGGACGCCGGCCGAACCCCGCCGAGCTGACCGACGCCGTCGCCGCCGTGGGCCTCGAAGCCCTCCGCCTGCGGCCGGACAGCGCGGTTCGCGAGCGCGACAGCCTCGTGCTCGAAGAGGGCGGCTTCGGCAAGGGAGCCGGCCTGGCCGATGCGCTCGCCGCCCTCGCCGCCGACCCCGCCGTGAGCCGCGCCCTGCTCGACCTCGGAGGCCAGGTGGCAGTCGTGGGACACGAAGACGACCGCTGGGCCATCCCGGTCGCCGATCCGCGCCGCCGCGACCGGCCCGTGGTCGCCCTGCTCGTGGACCGCGGCTCGGTCTCGACCTCCGGCAACAGCGAGCGCGGCATCGTGGTGGACGGCCAGCACCTCGGCCACATCCTCGATCCGCGCACGGGCCGGCCCGCGCCCGACTTCGGCAGCCTGACCGTCTGGACCGCCGACCCCCTGCGCGCCGACTGCCTCTCCACCGGCCTCTACGTCATGGGCCCGGAAGCGGCGCTCGGCTGGGCCGCGAAGCACCCCGGCGTCGAGGTCGTGGTGCTCGAGCCGGACGGAAAACGACTCAAGGCCCTGGCGAGCCCGGGCCTCAAGGACCGGCTGGAGGTCCTGGCCGACGACGTGGAGCTGGAATTCTGGAGTAGCTAGATAGCCCGAGAGCGGTGGGCGACGGAGGGGAAACCGGTTACCCACCACTCTCTAAAACCCGCGCGGCGCGCCCTGTGACGAGGGATTGCCGTGCAAGCCCTGAGGAGACTATACATGCGTTTCGACCCCCGGCGAGTTGTCTCACCCTGGATCTCGCCCTGGAAGTGCTTGATTCTGCTGGCCCTTTTCCTCTTCCCGATGACCGCCTTCGGGCAGGACCGCGTGGACCAGCTCCAGCAGGAGCTCGACAGGCTCAAGGCCGAGATCGCCGCCATGAAGCAACAGGGCGGCGATGCGAAGACCGAAGAGCTGGAGCGCCGCCTCGACGTCCTCGCCGAGGAGATCGAGCGCCTCAAGATCGGCGAGGCCGCGACCACTGCCGATACGAGCGAGCACGGCCTCGGCCCCGCGGCCTCCAAGATCTACCGCACCGAGCGCGGCGTCTCGATCGGCGGCTACGGCGAATTCCTCTATGAGAACGCCGAAGGCGAGGCCGAGCTCGACCTCCTGCGCGCGGTTCTCTACTTCGGATACAAATTCAACGACCGCTTCGTCTTCAACAGCGAGGTCGAATACGAGCACGCGGGCGAGGAGATCGGCGTCGAGTTCGCCTACCTCGACTACCTCTGGCGCCCGCAGGCCAACCTCCGCGCCGGCCTGCTGCTGCTCCCCATGGGCTTCCTCAACGAGCTGCACGAGCCCACCACCTTCCTCGGCGCCAAGCGTCCGGAGACCGAGAGCCGCATCCTCCCGACCACCTGGCGCGAGAACGGCCTCGGCCTGTTCGGCGAAGCCGGACCCTTCTCCTACCGCACCTACGTGGTCGCCGGCCTGGCCTCCGAAGGCTTCACGGCCGAGGGCCTGCGCGGCGGCCGCCAGGAGGGCATCGAGTCCAACGCCGAGGAGCTCGCCTGGACCGGCCGCCTCGACTACACCGGCATCCCCGGCCTCGTGATCGGCGGCTCCGCCTACATCGGCAACTCGGGCGCGGGCAGCCATGGCGAAGAGGAGGAGGAAGAGGAGCTGACCGTGCTGGAGGACGAGCCGGAGGTCGAGGTCGGCACCCGCATCCTCGAAGGCCACGTCGAGTGGAAGTGGCGCGGCCTGGAGCTGCGCGCCCTGGCCGTCCAGGCCGACCTCGACGACGTCGCCGAGCTGAACCACGAGCTGGGCCTCTTCGGAGGCGAGTCCGTCGGCGAGCGCCTCACCGGCCGCTACGTCCAGGTCGGCTACGACCTCCTGGCCAGCCGTGGAGGCGAAAGGGCCCTCATCCCCTACGCCCGCTGGGAGGGCCTCAACACCCAGGACAAGGTGCCGGCCGGCTTCGTGGCCGACCCGATCAACGACGTCGAGATCGTGACCCTCGGCATTGAGTTCAAGCCCATCGACCAGATCGTCATCAAGGCCGACCACCAGCGGATCGACAATGAAGCCTTCGACAGCACGAGCCAGTTCAACGTCCTGCTGGGCTGGATCTTCTGAAGATGCATAGAACCGCCGCGTTGCTGATCCTTCTGCTCGCCTGGAGCGGCGCCGCCTCGGCCAAGGTCTTCGTGACCGTGGACGAGGCCCTGCGTCTCGCCTTTCCGGGCTGTGAAGTGGTGCGGCGGACCGCCTACCTCACGCCCGCGCAGGTCCAGCAGGCGAAAGACCTGTCGGGCGTAGAGGTGCCGAGTGCCCTCGTGGCCTATCACGAGGCCCGGCGCAACGGCCATCTCGTCGGCACCGCGTACTTCGACACCCACCGCGTCCGCACCCTGCCCGAGACCCTGCTGATCGTGATCGATCCGCAGGGCCGGGTCGCGCGGCTCGAAGTGATCTCCTTCCGCGAGCCCGAGGAGTACATGCCGCGCGGCGCCTGGTACGGCCAGTTCAAGGGCCACAGGCTCGACCGCGACCTGGCCTTGAAGACCGGCATCCACCCCGTGAGCGGCGCCACCCTCACGGCCAGGGCCACCACCTCGGCCGTCCGCCGCGTGCTCGCGCTCCACCAGGTGATCGGGCCGAAATGAGCCGTTTCGAATCCTGGATGATGCACCTCGCGAACCTCCTGGTCGGAGGCACCGGACTGGTCTACGCGTGGATGCTCTACTTCGTCCATCCGGCCGACGAGTACGCGATTGTCAATCATCCCTGGCAGCCGCACGTCCAGCACCTGCACATCCTGGTCGCGCCGCTCCTGGTCTTCACGGTCGGCCTGGTCTGGCACCGCCACGTCTGGGCCCATTGGAGCCGGGGAGTGAGCAAGGGCAGGAGGACCGGTCTCTCCATGGCCCTCACCCTGGTGCCCATGGTGGTCTCCGGCTACCTCATCCAGACCGCCGTGGACGACGGCTGGCGCAAGGCCTGGGTGGCGGTCCACCTGATCGCCTCGGGCCTGTGGATCGCCGTCTACCTGGCCCACCAGGTGCGGGCCCTGCTCGCAAAGCCCCAAAGGTCTCCAGGGACCGCAAGGGCATAAAGTCCCTGCGGTCCTTGGTAAACCGGCTCAATAGGCGCAGAGCCAGTGGTGGGACACGCAGTTGCACGGATAGTCGCCGTCGGACCTGGAGCAGGTCGTGCTGCCCCCTGAGCAGTACGCGCCTTCCACGGTGTCACAAGGAGGTGCTGTGGAGCACGTGTTCGAACAATACGTGTAGACACCGTTGCACGTCACGTAACCTCTGTTGTAGGGGCAGTTGACGTCCGTAGCCGTGCAGGTCCCCCCGCAGAGCGTTGAAACGCTCGTACCGTTCCCGCAGTCGGCCACGCAGGTGGTCTGGGCCGTGACGCCGCCACCGCCGCCACCCGGACGAGCCATCCAGAGGGGCGTCGCGACGTTGGCCGTGCCGCAGGAAGGGGCGTCGGCCGCCGCGGTAAACGGCAAAGCTCCGAAGGCGAGCGCCAGCAGTGCGATGATGCCAGGCCTACACAGTCCTCTCATGCGGTTCTCCTCTGTGATGAGCTGCGTTGAGTGGGCGCCGGCCGGGCTCAGTCGGGCAGGTTGTGGACGGAGTAGCCGCCGCTTTTGCTTTCGCCGCCGCCCTTGATGATGCTGGAGAAGGCGCTGCTGAAAGCACCGTTCGCCTCGTAGTTGGCAGCCTGGTGCCTCTGGAGCTCCTTGAGGTCGATTCCGAACAGGGTGGCCCGGCAGAGGTCCCCTTTCAACCCCGGAAGATCGTAGGCCTTCTCCAGCACCGGCTGCAGGCGCTCGCCGCAACTGAACCCGTGCGATTCCAGGCGCTTCTCGGGGAGATAGGAGTTCGTGCATACCATCGCCGTCTTGGAGAACCGGCTGATCGTCCTGACGCAGCTGCTGACGTTCTCCCTGTCATCGTTGCTGTAGGAGGGGACCAGCACGAGCGAGATCTCGCGGTCCCTGCTCCTCCCCGTGAAGCGGTGGGAGATGTTCAGGAACTTCATCACCAGGCCGGGATCATACATGTCCAGGCAGATCCAGACGACGATGTTCCCGAAATCCGTGTCGAAGATGAGCAGTTCCCTGGAATCGGGAGTCCGGATCCGCTCCTTCATCTGGATCGCCGCGTTCTGCTTGAGGACGTGCTCCCGCGAATCGGGATCGGGGCAGTACAGAGGAGCGACGGAGAAATGCTCGCTGGGACAGTTGAAGGTACCCGGGATGATGTAGACCTTGTAGGCCTCCGCCAACTCGGCCCACTTCGCCTCCAGCCGGTTTCTTGCGTCGAACGCGTGGGCAAGCTCGTTGAGCAGGACGAAGTGCGGCAGGGCGCCGGCGCGCTTGCTCTCTTCGAGGAAATCCTCGACCGTCCGGGGAAGGTCTTCCCAGGAAGGAGGATCTTTCTTGAAGGAGACCGTCGAGTAGCTGTGCGGGGGGCACCAGGACGAAGATCCTCCGCGGCGGTGCTCCCGGCTGTGCCGTGTCGGATCGGGGAGCTGGAACGCCAGGCTCGCCACATACAGCTTGTCGGACGGCGGCTCCCGGCGCCGCTCCTCGCGCGAGATCACTCCGATCGGCTCGCGGTGCTGGAGGACCGAGCGGAACGCGCGCAGAGCGATGGCGGAGAGGAACTCGGTCTCCTCCCGCGTCAGTGGCGCGAGCTCGCCAACCGGCTCGGCTCGGGGCTCCGCCATGTCAGAAGTAGCGCCCGAACTCCATGGCGAGGAAACGGCCCGCGGCTTCGCTGAGTGGGTAGCAGTTGACCGGCTTCTCGGGCCGGATCCGCTCCGAGAGCACAGCATAGGCCGTGCGGTTCCTCCTGCTGTCCAGCCGCGGGACCACCAGCGCCCGCACGGTCCCGCACGCCGGCTCGTTAGCGTAGATCGCCAGGATCTTCGCCTTCCCCGGTTCCCAGTCTCCGGGCCCGAAGCTCGAATCGGAAGCGGTCCAGTCCAGGAAATCCAGGACAGCCCGGCTCGGTTCGTCGTTCGGCGCTTCCTCGGAGAACCTCCGGACCCCTGTCGTCTCGAGCAGGTCGAACGCCGTGTTGAGCTGAAGGCTGGAAGCCACACTGACGATCTCCACCTCGGCCACGACATCGAAGCCGCCGGAGGGCGGCTGCCTTTCCAGCGACAGGTCGGCCGTGTCTTCGCAAAGCACCTTCTGATAATACCGGGTCAGGGATGCCAGACTGGCACAGGTGAGCGCGGACAGGTGCCTCCTTGCCTCCCCGACCTCCTGCCGGCCCATTGGCCGCGAGTCCGTCGGGTTGTCGCGCCAGGCGATCAGGGATGCGGTGATCCAGGCCTTGCTTTTGGCCGGCTCGCCGCAGATCGTCAGGCTTTCCCTGACCCGCCACGAGGCGCCGCCCATCTCGACCAGAAAGGCCGGCAACCGTACGATCGGCACGAAGCTGTAGGAAATGACGGCATTCTCGGGGTCCCAGGTTTTCTCCAGCACCTGGAACGGCTCCGACCCATGCCGCAGGTGTGCGGGCCACTCGCGCCAGAGCTTGCCTCCAAGGCGTGCTACGTCCCGCTCCAATTCCGCCATCCTCTCCCGGAGGTAGCGCACCACCGCGAGCCCGCCGGGCTCGAAAAGAGGCCCGATCTGCTTGGCGTCCGACACCAGCAGGCTCTCGCCGTCGGCCGGCCGGAGGACCTGGCCGTAGCGCCAGACGGGCCAGCAGAAGTTACGCCCCGGCGCCTCGGCGACAGTGCTCCGTGCCTCTTCCAGCTCCAGCGTGGAGGCAGCTCGAGTAGATCCCATGACTCGCTCCCAAATGCGCAGACAACGCCGCGGGACTCCCGCGGCGTTGCCAGAGGTTCCTTGTACATAGACGTAGACGACGCCCGACGTCCACTCGCTCGCAGACCGGATCGCCAGCTTTCGGGCATCCCACCTCCTACGCCCAGTGTTTCCCCACAGGTTACATGGCTTCTCTCTGCGCGTCAAGTTGCCGGTTTCGGCGAGGAACCCGGCGGTTACGCCCTGCGATCTGATGCAGGACGCGTTCCAGGGCGCCCGCGAGCTTGATCCCAGTACGCGATCCGCTCATCAAGGTTGCCGCTCCTGAAAGGACAGGTGCATCAGGAGGCGATCTCCGCGCCCGCTCACCCCCGCCCCCGCAACCACCGGCCCGGAGCCGTCAGCGCCCGCCCGATCCGGTGGCTCCAGCTCGCCTCCACGCGCCTGAGCAGCGCCTCCAGCTCCCGCTTCTCGCCGGCCAGCTCGGCGGCCTCCCGCCGGAATTCCATGGCCTGGACCCTCTCCGCGGCCAGCTCGGATTCGAGCCGCCCGAGAGTCTCGCCGTGCTGCCGCCGCTCCTCGTCGAGACGCAGCGCGGAGGCCGGCCGCACTTCCATGCCCTCCTCCGGCAAGGCCAGCTCCACCGCGAACCCCTCCGTCGCCAGATCCACCAGATCGAACTCTCCCCGGCTCCGGATAGCATCGAGATGGCGCGGCATTTGGGAAAGGCACCGGTCC
>DATANP010000655.1:0-7326 GCA_036266195.1 Thermoanaerobaculia bacterium
TCCATCGTGACATCAAGCCGGCCAATGTCATGCTGACCAGCACCGGCCAGGCGAAGATCGCCGACTTCGGGATTGCCAAGCTGATGACGGACGAGCCTGTGGGCGATGGAAGCCTGACCCGGAGCGGAGCCGTGCTCGGCACCTACCGGGCCATGTCGCCCGAGCAGGCGAGAGGCGAGGTGGTGGATCACCGGTCCGATCTTTTTTCTTTCGGAGTTCTGCTCTACGAGCTGTTGGCCGGGGACTCCCCATTCGAGGCAGAGAACGGTCTGGCCATGCTGGACCGGATCGTCAACCACCGGCAACGGCCGATCCTGGAACGAAGGCCGGACGTACCGGAAAGACTGTCGCAACTGGTGGATCACCTGTTGGAAAAGGAGCCGTTCCTGCGGCCGCGGAGCGCCGGCGAGGTTGCGCGGAGGCTGGAACAGGTTGGCGGCGGGGCTCCGGCTGCGGCGAGCACGGAGTCGACGATCCTGGAGCGGCCCGCGACCTTGCCCGGGACGTCTGCGGCGAGCCCCGCCCGCAAGCGCAGGCGGGGCCTGGTTCCCGCCGTGGCCCTGTTGCTGGCCCTGGCTGTGGGGCTGAGCCTCTATTTCGCGCTCCGTGCGCCAAAGCCACCCTTGTATGTGGCGGTCCTTCGCCCGGAGATCAGGGCCAGGGGCGGCGAGCTCGAGCTGCAGGCCGCGGGGATGCGCGTGGCAATCCTCCAGGAACTGGTCGCCCTCGAAGGGATCTCCCCCCAGACTCTCGAAGAGGTGGACGACGTTTCCGGACCGCCGCGCGAGGTGGCGCAGGCGGTCGCGGCCGACGAGCTCGTGGGCACGAACCTGGATTGCAGCCCCGAGGTCTGCCGGGTCACGCTCCTCCGGCAGCTCGGCGCGGACGGCAGCGTGCTCTGGGCCGAGAGCTTCGACGTGCCTGCCGACGATTCGGCTGTGGCGGCGAGCGCCGTCAAGGCTCACATCCGGCGCGGCTTTTCGGGTTTCGAGCCGAGGCGGGGGGCGGTGGATTCGGCGGTGAGCCGCCGGGATCTCGACGAGCTCCTGGTGCTTCGACACCGGTTCAGGGTCCTTCAGGAGAGGCCGGAGGTGCTCCTGCCTGGGCTTGAGGCGATCCGCAGGCGGAACCCTCGCTACCTGGAGGTCTACCTGCTGTCGGCCGATGTCCTCGGCCGGCAGTTCTGGGCTTCGCGGAACCCCAGGGATTTCGATCTCGCGCTGGCCCGCATCGAGGAGGCGCGCCGTCTCGCCCCGGAGGACCCGCGGGCCCTGCTCACGCTGGTGAGTCTCAGCCTGGAGGCCAGGAGGCTGGACCTGGCTCAGCGGAGTCTCTCGGACCTCGAGACCCTTATCCCCGGCGACGCCCGCCTTCTGGAGTGGCGGGCGCATCTTCTGGCCGCACAGGGCCGGAGCGCCGATGCGCTGGGGCTGATGCGCTCCGCCGCGCGTCTGCAGCCTTCCAGCCAACGCCTCCGCAACCTGGCCAAGATGGAGCTCGTGCAGGGAAACATGGACGCCGCCCGCGCCACCCTGGCTCTTCTGTTCGAACGCTCTCCTGGAAACTTCGCGGGGCTCTCCCTGCTTGCACAGATCGAAGTTTCGGCGGGCAACTTCCAGCGCGCGATCGATCTTTACGATGGGCTGGTGCGCCGTTCCCCCGGTTTGACGAACCTGTCGAATCTCGGCTTGGCGTATTTCTTCCAGGGGCGCTACGCCGAAGCGGCGGAAGCCTACCGCCGCGCTCTCGAGCTCCAGCCGAATCATCCGCAACTCGTTCTTAACATGGCGGATACCGATCTCCTTCTGGGGCGCAAGGCCGAGGCGGAGAAGCTCTATCGCCAGTCGCTGGATCTGATCGCGGCCGATCCCGCAGCCGGGGATCCGCAGTTCCTGACCAACAAAGCCCAGGCCCTGGCCCACCTGGGCCAGGGACGCGAGGCCGTAGCCGCGCTCCAGGAGGCGCTCCGGCTGGCCCCCGACGAGGGTCCCGTCGCCTATGAGGCCTCCCTGGTTTACGCGTTGCTGGGGGAGGAGGACTCGGCCCTGGTCAACGCCGAGAGAGCGGTCCGGAAGGGGATCGGAGAGCGCTGGTTCTCCCTGCCCTGGTTCGCATCTCTCGGGAAACGGGCCGAGTTCCGCGAGCTTCTCCGGCACGCGAAGCCGGGCCTGGGCTGAGCCGCCCTCGATCAGCCGGGAGGATCGAAAATCATCGTCGGATCGTTGAGGTCCTTAGGGCTGCCGTCGTCCACCGTGACCGTCATACCGAAACCGGCCCTGGCTGCCGACGCGCCGGTCGTGAGGTTGTTCGTGCAGGTCACCACGTACGAGGCGCCGGTCAGGGATACCGCGCTCGACGGCAGGATGATGGCGTCGTTCGTGGAGGTAAGGGTTGGCAGGATGGTCCCCGAGAACGAAACCTCGGGGCCGGGTGAAAGCGTTACCGTGAAGGTGCCAGGTGGCAGCGTGACCGTTCTTTTCGTCACGGTTGCATCGCCGCTCACGAGTTGAAGCTGCAGACCCCTTCCGAGCACCAGGCTTATGTTGGCCATGAATCGGCTCCTTTCTGTTGGTGGCTGGATCAGGCAAGGAGCATGCCGGCGCCCGTTCCCGCGGGAGAAGGCCCAGGGCGCCGTGGTTTTGACATGTCAATAACGTGTCGCCGGCCGTCTCGGGCCCGTATCTTCCGGCGAAATCGATGGCCTGCCTGTTGCATCCGGTGGAACGCCAACCGGGAGGAGATCCATGCAGATGGCAGCCGAGCTGTGCAACCGCCAAGGACTCGATCTCATGAGCCAGGGAAACCTCGAGGAAGCCTTGAACGTTTTTCGGGCCGGTATCGAGGCCGACCCCGGGTACCCGGAAAACCACATGGATGCCGGGGCCGTGCTGCGGCTTCTGGCGCGAGGGCAGGAGGCCGCCGAAGCCTTCCGCAAGACCCTGGCGTTGCGGCCGCGCTGGCCCGGCGCGCTCTACAACCTGGGTGTGACGCTCCTGGAAAACGGCGATGTAAAGGGATCCATCGTCGCTCTGGAGGATGCGTTGAGCCTGGATTCCCGATTCAGCCTCGCCCATGGCGGCCTCGGCCTGAGTTTGCTGCGCCAGCAGGATCTGCAGGGTGCGAAGGCCGCGTTCCAGCAGGCGCTGGAGATCGATCCGGGACTGCACCTGGCGAGTCACCATCTCGGCATGGTGCATTGGCTTTGCCGTGAAGAGGAGGCGGCCATCTCCGTCTATCGAGAAGGTCTGCGGCGCAGTCCCGCGGCGTGTTGCGACTGCCACCTCGCGCTCAGCCTGGCCCTTCTCGCGCGGGGCGAGTACGACGAGGGTTGGAGAGAGTACGAGTGGCGTTGGCCTTGTCTCGGCGAGACCCCGCACCTGGATGGCTTCGACATCCCGGTCTGGGACGGCTCTCCACTGCATGGCAAATCGATCGTCCTCTGGCCCGAGCAGGGCCTCGGCGATATCTTGATGTTCGTTCGCTTCGCAAAGCAGGTCCACGATCGGGGCGGCGAGGTCTGGGTCCTGTCGCGCCCGAACCTCGACCGGTTGCTGGCGACCTGCCCGGGAGTGGCCGGCGTGACCTCGGAACCCGAGCACCTTCGAGACATGGATTTTCAGATCCCTCTCGGCAGCCTTCCCCGGGTTCTCGGCATTGGCCTGGACGAGCTCGCCGCGGAAGGCCGGCACTATCTCGCACCGCCGGAGCCGTTCGACTCGGATCCTTTTGGAGCCCGGCATGGACACGCTCTGCGGGTAGGATTGGTCTGGGCGGTGGAACAGGGGCAGCCTGGCTGGGAGGAACGCTCCTGCCCGCTGCCGCTCTTCCGCGCTCTGGAGAGCGTGCCGGGCGTCGAGCTCTACAGCCTGCAGTTCGGCTCCCGCTCCGTGGAGCTGAGACAGCCGGGCGCGCCCAGGACGGCCGACCTGTCGGCCGTCCTGGGTGATTTTGCAAGCACGGCGGCATTGATCGAATGGCTCGATCTGATCATTACCGTCGACACGTCGATGGCTCACCTCGCCGGTGCGATCGGAAGACCCGTTTGGACACTGCTCCACAGCGACGCCGATTGGCGCTGGCTCAAGGGACGCGAGGACAGCCCCTGGTACCCGACCCTGCGTCTCTTCCGGCAGACCCGGCCAGGGGATTGGCAGAGCGTCATGGAACGCGTGGTTTCGGCGCTGCGCGAGCTGCATTGCGAAAGCTCGGCGGCATGAGGAGAAGTCCCGTGGAAGATCGGTCACTTTTCATTCTTTCTCTTCCCCGCTCCCTGTCGAGCCGGGTCTTTCAAGAGGTTCGGGTTGCGCTCGGTCTTCGGGAGCCGGTCTGGACCACGGATGGCGAAATCCTGAACAACGATCGTTTCATCCTCCATACGGGCCCCCGCGCGGATGAGGGGCTCAAGTTCACCCGCGAGGAGGAGGCGGAGCGTTGCCGCAGGATCACCGCATTCCTTCAGGATGCGATGACCCCGGAAGGCTTCATCTACAAAGATGTGGTCCAGCCATTCGCCGCCTCGGCCTGGCTGAGGACGAAGGATTTCCCGGTGCTGAAGATCCGTCGCCGGATCGAGGATGTCGCCTTCGCGATGATCCAGGCCGGGTGGCTGTACCCGGCCCGTGCGTTCCCGCGAGCGAGTCTGACGGAAGCGATGCTGACAGGTCTGAACGCCGCATGGAAAGCCATCGAATCCGTCCCAGGCGAAACCGTCGAGTTTGACGATCTGATCAGCTCGGACGAGGCCCTCAAGGCTGCCGTGCGCCGACTCTATCCCGGCCGCGTACCGCAAGGTCTGACCGTCCGGGATGACGGCTTCGAACGGAAGAAGGAGAGCATTCTCCGACGGCGGGAGACGCCCCTTTACCGTGAGCTGGCGCACCAGGCCGCGGCCCTGCGCGGCTTTACCCCACCCCGCCCGCCTGCATGAAGGCCATCACCGCGAAGCCGGTTCCCACGATCCCCAGAACGATCATGATCGTGAAGAACGTGCGGCCGAGCTTCGCGTTCTGAAGAATCAGGCTCATCGCGCCCATCACCAGGCAGATCTGCAGGAATAACGTCGCGTAGTCGAAGACGTCGCCGACGTCGTTCAGGGCGTCGGCCTTCGCCTGCCACTCCTGGGCTCCGGTCACCTTGCCCATCTCGCCGCCCACGTCCTGCACCCAGTTCTCCTGGCCCACCGTCTTCGAGCCCAGGAGGATCTCCTTCTTTTCCTTGCCGTAGCGGGCGGCGTCCGCGTCCAGCGACTCGACCATCTTCTGGATCGCCGGGAGCTGCTCGGGCTTGATCGAGCCGGCTTCGATCAGCGCCTTCAGCGTGTCGCGCTGGCCCTCGACCAGGGTCTCCTTGATCCCCTTCGACTGGTACCAGAGGTAGGCGCCGCCCTTCTCGTTGTGGGCGATGAGCTCGTCGTCGCCGTACTTCCCGCCTCCGAGATCGGTGATCGCGAGCACCGCCGCGAACACCGCGATCACCAGGCCGCACCACGTCTCGAACCGCTTCTTTCCGTCCTCGGTCTCTTCGGCCATGCAAGCTCCCCCGGACCCCGAAGGGGTCCCGTCGCGTCCAACAGACAGGTGAGAATCGGAGGGATTCTACTTCAGAGCGGCTCGTCGTCCTGCGCGGGATGGCTCTCCAAATCCAGCAGACAGCGCTTGCGGTCCGCGCACGATCCGCCGATCCCGTCCGACGAGCCTCGAACCGGCGTTCGATCCCCGGCGGAAAGCACCTGTCGCTCCGACTTCGGAAACTTTCCGGCTCATCGGTGCCGGTCTCCCGCCATCCAAGCACGGACCACGAAAACATCTCGCCGCGCAAGGCAACATGAATTGTTCCCGTAAGCGGCTACAAGGAAAGGACTTACGCTTGAATCCGCGGGCCGCCTGGAGATAGATTCCAGGCCGTGGAGCACTTCGAATTCGTGGGCGAGACCCTCCGGCGCATCCGGAAGGAGAAAGGCAAGACCCTGGAAAAACTCGGGCGCGAGGCCGGGCTCGGCCGTGGACAGCTCTCCCGCATCGAGAACAACTACCAGGCCGCAACCCTCGGCACGCTCGACAAGATCCTGACTTCCCAGGGCCTGACCCGGCGCGAGTTCTTCCGCCGCTACGACCAGGTCGAAGCCGAGATGCTGGCCAACCGCCGGGCCGAGTCGCCGGCGGAATCCGTCTCCGGCCGGTGGCCGGAAGAGATCCAGAACCTCGTCGAGAAGGTCGAGACCTTCGTTCAGGGCAATCTCCTCCAGCCGCGACCGATCGCCCAGGGTGTGTTCGAGATGGGAGAGTGGGTCGTCCTTTTCCGCGTCGTGCCGAGGAGCGCTCCGGAGGCTCAGGGCGCCGGATCTCCCTCGGAGGAGCTGCCTCCCGCCCCCGCGAAGCGGCGGAAGAGAAAAGACTGAGCCCGCGCTCGGGGCGGTTCCCGGTGTATCCTTTCCCGGAAACGCCTCCGCAGGCCCGGAGCCGGAGGGCGGAACCAAAGTTCCCGAATCGTTCCTACTTTTCTCCTGGTAGTCGAATCCGGTATGTTGGTCCCGTGCCTGAAAGCTCCGTTTCGGATCTCCGTATCCGGCAAGCGCCAGAAGTGGACCCAGCCGCCACCGTTGCTGTTGTCGTAAGTGCCGAGAAAAGAAGAACTTAGGCTTGCGTCGGAGCCTTTCCCCCGATACATTCCGCGCATGGCAATGTTTGCGAATCTGGGGAGGACCCTCAGTCTCCTGCGCGAGCTGAGGGGAAAGAGCCAGGCTCAGGTCGCCCGCGAGGCGGGGATCGGCAAGAGCCAGCTCTCGAAGTACGAGAACGGCAAGGAGCTGCCCAAGCTTGACTCGCTGGAGAAGGTCCTGGGAGTCCTGGAGGTCGGGCACTTCGAATTCTTCTACACCCTGTACCTGGTCGACCGGCGCGCCGCCGACCTCGCCCGCGACCCGTCGAAGGAGGGGACGGCGCGTGGCGCGATCGTCAGCTTCGGAGACCCGGAAGAGCCTTTGCTCATCCCGCCGCTCTTCCAGGGCAACTCCCTGCTCGCGGAGCCGACCGACCAGGCGTTCACCCGGATCTTCGCCGACCTGCTGATGCTCTATCGCCGGGTGTTCGAGCAGATCGTCCTGACCATCGACCGGGAGAAGCTCAAGGTGCCCACCTAGTATTTGCCGGGACTGGCGCCGGGACTGGGGGCCACCCTCACCGGCAGCTCCTCCCAGCGCGCGCCGGCGAGCTCGCCTCCGAGATCCGCGTCGCCGCGATAGGCGCGGCGCGGGATGCGGCGGCATGGGATGCGGAACGCGGTGGACCCGGCCAGCGGGAGCGGGTCGAGGTGGAGCGTGCCGTCCTC
>DATANP010000656.1:0-22109 GCA_036266195.1 Thermoanaerobaculia bacterium
GTCGGCTTCGTGCTCGGCGATGCGGCGGTCGATCTCCTCGGTCCGGCGCTGCTTCTCCGCGGCGGAGATCGGTTCGAAATCCAGCTCCTTGCGCTGGAGGCGCAGCTTTTCGAGATCGTAGTTCACGTCGCCGATCGCGCCCTTTTCCAGGGCCTCGACGGCTTCGCGCTGCCCGGCTTTCGTTTCGTGCAGCGCGGGAAAGGCTTTCCAGACCGCGTCGGAGCCCTGGGCGAGAACCTTGTCGCCGTCCCGCAGCTCCTCCATGAAGCCGTGGAAGTTGCCCCACTCGAGGCGCTCGAGGAGCACGGCGTCGGCCGGCTTGCGGCGGGAGGCGATGTTCGCGGATTCGATCCAGGCGAAGTCGAGGCCGCCGATGTCGCGGTTGCCGATCTTCATCCGGATGCGGTCCTGTGCGGGCCGGTCGGCCGCGGCTTCCGTCTGCTCGACCTCCCAGATCTCGCCGAGGACTTTCGTGCCATCCTTGAGCATGAGCTCGACCAGGTCCTTCTGCCAGAAGTAGCTCAGGCCATGGAAGGCGAGCAGGGAGAGGATGCCCAGGACGAGCAGGATGTTGAACGCCAGGGCGCCGCCGCAGAGCCAGGTCATCGACTGGCCGATCAACTCGGAGCGGCGTTGCGGATCACCGAAGAAACGACGCCCGGTGCTAGCGGAGTCGCGCTCGGCGGCCCGGGGCAGACGCCCGGCCGCGTCCGCCACGGAGGACTGGGTCAGGGGAGGGTTCATGGGATCCTTCTCCGGCATCAGAGCTGAGAATATCTCTGACGCAGACGCTGGCGCACCAGCTCCGCGACGGTGTTGATGAGGAAGGTGACGATGTAGAGCAGCAGGGCCGCCAGGAAGAGCGTCCGGTAGAGCGTTCCGCCGTGCGGCGCCTCCGCGATTTCAACGGCAATGTTGGCCGAGAGGGTGCGGAAGCCGTTGAACGGGTTCCATTCCATGATCGGCGTGTTGCCGGTCGCCATGAGCACGATCATGGTCTCGCCCACGGCGCGGCCGAAACCGATCATGATGGCCGAGAAGATGCCCGGCGACGCGGTGGGCAGCACCACTCGGGTCACGGTCTGCCAGCGGTTGGCGCCCAGCGCGAGCGATCCCGCCACCAGGTTGGTCGGCACGTTGGAGAAGGCATCCTCGGCGATGGCGAAGATGATCGGAATCACCGCGAATCCCATGGCGAGGCCGACCACCACGGCGTTGCGCTGGTCGTAGCCGAGGCCGGTGGTCTCGCGCAGCCAGGTCTGGAAGCTGCCGCCGAAGGCCACCTGTTCGAACGGCTCCGACAGGCGGAAGCAGAGCCATACGCCGAACGCGAGCACGATCACGAAGAGGAAGACCTCGGTGCCGGTGCGGAACCGGCCGCGGAAGGCGCGCGGCAGCGATCTCCAGGAGAAGCCCGCGAGGAGCACCAATGCGGGCAGCACGAACGCCATCAGGGCGAGCGCGGGCACGGCTTTTTCGATGCGCGGCGCCAGCCAGAGGCCGGCCAGGAAGCCCAGCACCACGCTCGGCAGCGACGCCATGATCTCGACCAGCGGCTTGAGAACCCTTTTGTACGAAGGGTGCATGAACTGGGAGGTGTACATGGCGCCGAGCACGCCGAACGGGATCGCCAGGAGCAGCGAGTAGAACGTACCCTTGAGCGTGCCGGCCAGGAGCGGCGTGAGCGAGAGCTTCGGCTCGAAGTCGTCGCTGCCGCTGCTCGACTGCCAGACGTACTCGGGCTTGTCCGCGCCCTCGTACCAGACCTTTCCGAAAAGGGTTTCCCAGGTCACCTCGGGGTGCGGGTTATGGATGTCGATCGTCGCCAGCTTGCCCTCGCCCGCGAGGAACGCGCCATCGGCCTTCGGCGTGTAGAACAAACCGGTGCCGTGCGTGACTGGAGTGCGGCCGGTCCACAGGGTGCGGTGCGAGGTAGAGTAGTAAAGACCAAGCTGACCCTGCTCGCTCAGGACCAGAAAACCCTTTCCACGCTGGGAGGGCGTGATCTCGCGAATCGCCGAAGGATGGCGCGGGAAGTCGCGGACACGAGTCAATCGAAAGGTTTCCGAAGCGGCGTTCTCGCGCACCTGGAGCCAGACGCTCAGGGCGCCGTTCTCCTGGCCCACGATCAGCGAGCGTCCACCGATGAGGAGATCGAGGGCGGTGACCGGCGAGGGGCCGGCCGAGACGAGCCGGAGCCCACCGGGCTGGCCGTCGGCCAACGACCACCAGAGGATCTCACCTCTCGCCGTGCCGCCATAAAGGTTTTTCTGGTCCGCGTCCATCACCAGGGTGGTGAGGCGCGCCGGAGCCGGGGCCTCGAAGCGCTGGAGCGACTCGGAGGTCTCGCCGGTCATCATGTTCTCTTCGGTGGAGCGGCGCACGACCACGAGCGTGCCGCCGGCGATCTGGGCGGCCGCGGTGGCGCCGCCTTCGGAATCGACCTGGGCCGCGAAGGCGCCGAGAGCGCGGCCGGGATCGAGGTCCAGGATCACGGGCGTGCCGATGGTCGGGGTCACGACCTGCTTCTGGCCTTCGAAGGAGACGCCGAACGAGACCGGCGCGAGGACCACACGGCCGTCGCGGGTGGCGCCCGCGAGCGCCTGGCCTCCGGGCGGCAGCGACATGGAGGTGAGCTCTCCCGTGCCGAGGTTCTGATCGAGGACGAGCTGGCCGTTGGCAGCATTCACGACACGCACATGGCCGTCGGCGGCCAGGGCCGCGATGTGGGTGCGGTGCTCGTCGGAGATCATGGAGCCGACGGCGGGGCCGGGCAGGGGCACCTGGCGCACGGTGCGCACGCGGGCGCCGAGCATCAGGGGCCAGACCTCGACCAGGATGAAGGCCAGGATGCCGAGGATGCTCACGATAATGGCAAGGCCGCCGGCGGAGACGATCCAGCGGGCGGCACGGTCGGCGATCAGGCGCCGTCGGGGAGTTTCGAGGCTGCTCACGATCGAAGGATCCTCAGCTTGACAAAGACAAAGGCGGCCCGGCGGGAGAACCTGCCGGACCGCGCGTTGGAGCCGATCTTAGTTGAGCTTCGCGAGCTCTTCCTGGACCGTCTTGCCGGTCAGGGGCAGGAAGCCGTCCTTGACCACGGTCTGCTGACCCTCCTGCGAGAGGACGAACTTCAGGAACTCCCGCACCATCGGATCGAGCGGCTTGTTGGGAGCCTTGTTCACGTACACATAGAGGAAGCGCGAGAGCGGATAGTGGCCCGAGTAGACCTCGGAGGCCTCGGTGCTGTAGTAGGGCGCGCCCTTCTTGGCGGCGAGCTTGAGCGGGCGGACGCCGGAGGTGCGATAGCCGATGCCGCTGTAGCCGATGCCGTAGCGGTCCTCGGTCACGCCCTGGACGACCGACGCGGAGCCGGGCTGCTCCTTGACCGTGTCCTTGAAGTCGCCCTTGCAGAGCGCGTGCTCCTTGAAGAAGCCGTAGGTGCCGGAGGCCGAGTTGCGGCCATAGAGGCTGATCGGCTGGCTGGCCCACGGGCCCGTGACGCCGGTCTGGCCCCAGTTGGCGATCGCCTTGCCGCCGCAGGCGCGGCCCTTGGAGAAGATCGCGTCCACGTCCTGGAGGGTGAGCTGCTGGAGCGGGTTGTCCTTGTTGACGTAGACCGCGAGGGCGTCGATCGCGACCTTGATCGGCGTCGGCTTGTAGCCGTACTTTTTCTCGAAGTTGTCGATCTCGTCCGACTTCATGATGCGGCTCATCGGGCCGAGCTGCGAGGTGCCGGCGATCAGGGCCGGCGGCGCCGTCGAGGAGCCCTTGCCCTCGATCTGGATGCGGACGTTCGGGTACTGCTTGCGGAAGCCCTCGGCCCACAGGGTCATCAGGTTGTTCAGGGTGTCCGACCCGACCGAATTCATGTTGCCGGACACGCCGCTGGTCTTGGCGTAACCCTTGATCGTAGCGTCGACCTGGACCGGCTGCGCCGACAGGCTGCTTCCGGCCAGGGCGAGGGCCAAGGCCAGAGGGGCCACCTTGAAGTATTGAGTCATCGATCTCTCCTTTTGGGTCGCCGGGGATACCGGCCGTCGAGCCGAGGATCGCAAAGGGGTTTGTCAGCCGGCGCGCGTCCGTGTGACAGCGAAGTGACAAAGGGAACGTCCGTTCGGCCTGTCGCAGGGCTGTCACAAGGTCGTCGCGTCGTCGTTCGGGGTGTCTCCTATCCTTTTCGCCGAGCTTGTTCCATCCAAGTCCAATGAAAAGGAGAGCACAGGAATGCCCAGATCAGCTCGCTTTGTGGCTGGCCTTTTGCTGTTCGTGATCGCCCTGGCCGCGATCGCCGCCATCCCCGCTTCCGCCCAGGTGACGGGCCTCTATTACAAGGAAGTCGAGAAAGACGGCCGGATCTACGTGTTCAACACCCCCGAGCGCTACAAGCTGTGGGAGCAGTCGGGAGACATGGGGCAGTCGGTCACGCTGCCCGGCGCCGGCGCGAACGGCGAGACGATCGTCGGCGAGAACGAGACCGCGATCGATCTCTACATGTTCCGGCACAACCTGGATGCCTACGACCGGCCGACCCCGAAGCCGGCGGCCCCCGCGGCCTTCCCGGCCAACAAGTTCGGCATCCGCATCTACGCGGATGCGAGCAGCAAGCAGAACAAGGACGAGGCCACCGGCGTCAAGAGCTCCGACAGCGGCGTGGGCGTGGACGTCAAGCGCACCTACTTCACCTTCACCCACAGCTTCGACCCGATCTGGTCGGCGGTGTTCCAGTCCGACATCGGCGACCAGGGCGCCCGCCGCTACGACGTGTTCGTGAAGAAGGCGTTCATCGAAGCCAAGCTCAACCCGATGGCCACGTTCCGCCTCGGCTCCGCGGACACGCCCTGGGTGCCCTATGTCGAAGGCCTCTACGGCATGCGCTACCTGGAGCAGACGATCACCGATCACCTGAGCTTCGGCACCTCCGCCGACTGGGGCTTCCACATCCTGGGAGCGAGCCCGGTCTGGGGCTACCAGTTCTCGGTGATCAACGGCAAGACCTACAGCAATCCCACCCGCACCAAGTCGGTCGATTTCGAAGGCCGGGTCTCCTTCGTGCCGGTCAAGGGTCTCAACCTGGCGGTGGGCGGCTACAGCGGCAAGCGCGGCAACGACACCGACGCAGCCCCGGCCAAGCACACGGCCACCCGCGGCGACGCGCTGATCGCCTACAACACCGACCGGTTCCGGATCGGCGGCGAGTACTTCCAGGCCAAGAACTGGAACACCACCACCTCCGCCTCGACCGACAAATCCGACGGCTTCTCGGGCTGGGCGCAGTTCGTGATCAATCCGAAATGGATGGTCTTCGGCCGCTACGACCAGGCCGATCCGAGCAAGGATCTCAAGCCCGATCTCCAGTTCACCTACTACAACGCCGGCGTGCAGTGGACGCTGAACAAGGCCTTCCAGGCCTCGCTGGCCTTGAAGCAGGCCGAGGTCGAGGGTGGCACGCTCGGCACCGGCAACGGCACGATCGGCTCGACGAAGGCCACCGACAAGGGCAAGTACCAGGAAGTCGGCATCTTCACCGTCTACAACTTCTAAGGCGTACTCTCGCCTTGCCTCTGCGCACGGGAGCCGCGAAAGCGGCTCCCGCTTTTTATTTACTGGGTCTTGGCGAGGGAAGGGCCGGCCGAGTGGCGGATGTCGCGGCCTTCGACGTAATAGATCACGTCTTCGGCGATGTTCGTGGCATGGTCCGCGATGCGCTCGAGGTTGCGCGAGATGAGGAGCAGGTGGAGGGCGCGGCTGACCGTCTTGGGGTCTTCGATCATGTAGGTCAGCAGCTCGCGGAAGATCTGCTTGTAGAGGCCGTCGACATCGTCGTCCGAGCTGCACACCTCCTGGGCGAGCGCGGCGTCGCGGTTGACGAAGGCGTCGAGGCTCTTGCGCACCATGGCCTGGCAGAGCTGCGACAGGTGGGGGAGGTCGATGTACGGCTTCAGGGGCGGCTGCTCGTTGAGCTGCTCGACCGACTGAGCGATGTTGACCGCCGAGTCGCCGATGCGCTCGAGGTCGCTGTTGATCTTCATCACGGCTACGATGAAGCGGAGGTCCACGGCCGTCGGCTGCCGGCGCACGAGGATGCTGTGGCACACCTCGTCGATCTCGATCTCCAGGTGATCGACCTCGCTGTCCTCTTCGATGACCTGGGCGCTCAGCTCCGATTTGCGTTCCAGAAGAGACTGGGTCGCCCGCGCCACCATCCCTTCCACCATGCCGCCCATGCGCAGCAGCATCTGGCGCGCGCGGTCCAGCTCTTGATCGAGGTGTCTTTCCATAGACTTCCGAGTTTACCCGGGTTTGGGTGTCTTTCATGTTACGGCTTTGAAACAAGGGACCAAAAGGACTGCAAGGACCTCAAGGACTGCAGTCTTTGGGTCCTTGCAGTCCCTGAAGTCTCTTTGGTCCTTGGCCTTTTACACCGGCAGCTTCACCCGGAAGGTCGAGCCCTTGCCGATGCGGCTTTCGACTTCCACCTGGCCGCCGTGGGCCTGGGCCACGTGCTTCACGATCGCCAGGCCCAGGCCGGTGCCGCCTTCTTCGCGGGAGCGGCCCTTGTCCACCCGGTAGAAGCGCTCGAAGATGCGTGCCAGCGCGTCCTGCGGAATGCCGATGCCGGAATCGGTCACTTCGATGACTGCCATCTCCGGGGGGCCGTCCGCTTGGAAGAGGCGGAGCTTCACGCAGCCGTCCGGCCGGTTGTACTTGACCGCGTTGTCGGCCAGGTTCAGCACCAGGCGTTCGAGACCGTCGGGATCGCCGGGCACGGGCGGAATGCCGTCCGGAGCTTCCACCTCGATCTTCACCTGCCGCTCGCGGGCGGCGGCGGAGAGCAGCTCGGCGGCGCGGACGAGCATTGCCTTCAGATCCACCGGCTCCCTTTCCACGGAGGCGCTCGCCACGCTCTCCAGGCGCGAGAGGGTCAACAGGTCATCCAGCAGCGCCTGAAGGCGCCGGCACTGCATCAAAATTCGATCGGTGAAGCGGCGGGCCGTGGGCGGCTCGTCGAGAGCGCCGTCGCGCAGGGTCTCGGCATAGCCCCGGATGGCCGCGAGCGGGGTCTTCAGCTCGTGCGAGACGTTCGCCACGAAGTCGCGCCGCATGTCGGCCACCCGGGTCAGCTCGGTCGTGTCGCGCGCCACCACCACGGCTCCGCGCTCGCCGCCGGCCAGCGCAGCGCTGGCGAGGAGGAGAGTCCGGCGTTCGGGCGCGAGCAGCTCGATCTGGCCGCTCTGGCCCTCTCCGAGCCGCAGCGTGTCGTCCACGAGCCGGCTCAGGCCCGGGTGGCGGATCAGCTCCAGGACTCGCCGGCCGGTGACCTCCATCTCGTCTTCGTCCAGATCGAAAAGGTTGCGGAACGCGGGATTGAGCAGCCGGGCCCGGCCGTCGGCTCCCACCACCAGGACCCCTTCGGACATGCTGGAGAGGATGGCCTTGAGATGATCGCGCTCGTTGCGCACGGCCGCGAACTGGGCCTCGGCGGTCTCGGCCAGGCGGTTGAGCGCCAGGCCCAGCGCGGCCAGCTCGTCCTCCTCCGGCACCTCGACCCGGCGGACCGCACCATTCACGAGAGCCCGCGACTGACCGATCAGTTTTTCCAGGGGCTGGAAGAGGCTGCGGTCGATCCACAGCGAGGTGAGCAGGATCGCCACGCCCGCCGCGAAAGCCGCCAGGAGCATGGCCGCGGCCAGGCGGCCGCGCAAGGCCTGGAGCTCGGAAAGCGGCTCGGCCAGCCGCAGCACGAACAGCTCGCCCTTGGCGTCGGTCAGCGTGCGGGCCGCGTAGACATAGGTGTCGCCCGTGGTGTCGCTGTGCCGGACCGCCACGCCCTGGCCGCTCGCCAGCGCCTGCTGCACCTCCGGACGGCCGGCGTGGTTCTCCATCCGGTGCAGCTCCTGATCGGTGCGGGCGCTGTCCGCGATCACGCTGCCATCGCTCCGGATGAGCGTGATCCTCAGGCCCGAATCGGCCCCGATCTCATGGACCCAGGGCTGGAGGTCGCCACCCTGGCGGACGGCTCGCTCCGCCACGATCGGCGAGAGGATGCGCAGCGTATCGAGGAGCTGCGTCGAGGCGCTGCTCTGGAACAGGCCCGGCAGCAGGTACCAGAGGAGCAGGCTCGCGGTGAGCACCGCGGCCAGGGCCGGCCAGAGCGGCGTGAGCCGCAGCTTGGGGGAGAAGCCCAGCAGGCGCACGCCGGTTCAGGGCCTCAGCCGGTAGCCGACGCCGATCACGGTCTCGATCCGGTCGGCCTCGGGACCGAGCTTGCGCCGCAGCCGCCGGATGTGGGTGTCGACCGTCCGGCTGTCGATGTCCTCCGCGTAACCCCAGACGTCGGAGAGGAGCTGTCCCCGGGTCTGCACGCGGCCGCTGCGCTCCATCAGCAGGCGAAGCAGGCGGAACTCCGTGGCGGTGAGCGGGATTTCCTTGCCCTTGACCCGAAGCTGGTGGCCCGAGATGTCCAGCTCGATCCCGCCGACCTCCAGCCGTTCGGCCGCCACCTCCTCGTGCTGGAGACGGCGGAGCACCGCCTTGATCCGCAGGATCAGCTCGCGCGGGCTGAACGGCTTGCTGATGTAGTCGTCCGCGCCCAGCTCCAGGCCGACGATGCGATCGACCTCCTCGCCGCGGGCGGTGAGCATCACGATCGGCAGTTGGGCCGTGGAAGGGTCCCGCTTCAGGAGCCGGGTCACCTCCAGGCCGTCTACGCCGGGCAGCATCAGGTCGAGCAGGATCAGGTCCGGCTGCTCCTTGCGGACCATCTCCAGACCCGTGTCGCCCCGGCGCGCGAGGTCGACCTGAAAGCCTTCCTTCTCGAGGTTGTACTGAAGAACCTCGGCGATGTCCGGCTCGTCCTCGATGAGCAGAATGCGTTCCCGTGCCATGTGCAGGAAGGCTAGCACGGAGTTTCCACAGCTCCTGAGGAAAACCCTGCGGAAAAGGGCCCTGGAAGGCCCTTCCGCACGCGGTTTGACGGCCCTTTCCACTCTTTGAACAAGGGTCTGTGCAATCAACTCAACCTACTGAAAAGAAAGAGCTTTCTGCGATTTTTCCCGGTTTGGCAAAGAAGGCTGAAAGGGGGCGTGGAGAGATTTCCACAACGGCCGTGTAACTTTGCTGTGAGGGGTCTGTTAACTCTCTGTGACAGCGTCATTTACCCTTGGAGTGCACAAAGATACATAGGTTCGCTGGAGACGGAGTTTTTTGCAAAGTCGGAAACGAAGCGTAGTCAGGAAGACACGGTTTCCAACCCCTGGCGGAGCCGGAGCCGGCAGTCGAACACCTTCTCGAACAGGCCTCCGGCCTCCCGGGCGGCCTCCAGCTCCAGCTCGACGTCGTAGCGCGAGATCACCTCCAGCGTGACCTTGCGCTTGCGGATCGAGCCGTAGATCTCCTCGACCCGCGAGGCGTGCGTGCGGTCGAGCGAGTCGCCCACGCGCAGGAGCGCGGTGAGCTGGCGGATCGTCCTCTGCTGCCATGGTTTGAGGACCGCGAGCTCGGGATGGCTGCGCTTCGGCGCCGGCCCGCGGTGATAGCGGGCGAGGTGCGCGAGGATCTCCACCTCGCGCGGGTCGAAGGCGTCCAGGTTGGCGTTCAGGACCAGGTAGTAGGAGTGCTTGTGGTGGTTCCGGTAATGGATGGAGTAACCGATGTCATGGAGCAGCGCGGCATACTCCAGCCACTCGCGCTCGCGGGATCCCAGGCCGTGCAGCGAGGCGGTGACGTCGAACAGCCGGGCCGCCAGGCGGGCGCTCTGGAGGCTGTGGCGATAGACGCTCTCCGTGCGTTCGGCCAGGCGGAGGATCTGGCGGCGGCGGAGGTCCTCGGGCTCGCGGGCCGCCGGGATCGGCTGGCCGAGCGCGGCGAGCACCAGGCCCTCGCGCAGTGCCCGGTCGCTCACCAGGAAGCGGTCGAGACCGGCATGGGCCACCAGCTCGTGGACGAGCACCGCGCCGGCGAGCAGGCTGTCCGAGCGCGGGCCGCCGACCGGCGGCAGGCCGGCGATCGCGCGGCGCTCCAGCGGACGCAGGCGCTCGACGAGCTGGGCCAGGTCCTTGAGGCGGATCTCGCGAAGGGCGCTGCCGGTCTCCTTCCAGTCGCGCCCCGCGAAGAAGTCGATCAGGTCGGCGCAGGTGACCGCGGTGCCCGAGGTGGCGACCACGCGCTCCACGGGCCCTTTCGGCACCTCGTCGCGCAGCCGCTTCTGGATCTTCCGGCGCAGGCGCTCGACCGAGGCGGCCGTGGGCGGGTCGCCCTGGAGGTCGTTCGCGCAGCGCAGCGAGCCGAGCGTCAGGCTCGTCACCTGCCCGATCTCCCCGGCCTTGGTCGCGATCCACTCCGTGCTGCCGCCTCCGACATCCACGATCGCCGCGCTACCTTGGCCGAGGTCCACCACCTCGCGCACGGCGCGGTAGATGAGCTGGCCCTCCTCGATGCCGGTGAGGAGCTGCACGTCGAGGCCGGTCTGCGCCTTGACCCGGGTCAGGAAGTCGTCGCCGTTCGACGCCTCGCGCACCGCGCTGGTGGCTACGGCCACGACCCGCTCCGCGCCCTTGAGGCCGGCGAGCGTGGTCATCCGGACCAGCGTCTCCAGGCCGTCGCGCATCGCGGACTCGGAGAGCGCGCCTTTGCTGTGAGCCGTCTTGCCGAGGCGGACCATCTCCTTCTCGCGGCCCAGGACCCGGTAGCCGCCGCCGGGCTCCGGCGCGACCACGATCATATGGATGGAGTTCGAGCCGATGTCGATCGCCGCCAGCCGGGCCGGACTCACCGGCGTGGGCCGGGGAGCCGGATCGGGCGAGGCAGGCGCGGCAGGACCGGGAAACGTCAGGGGCTGCACGAGGACCGCCGTCGTCACGCCGCGATTGTACGCCCAGCGGTCTCATCCGACGCGAACCGCCTCGCCCGCCAGCGCCACGGGCGCGTCGGCTTCCGGCCGAGGAAACGCAGCGCGACCTCGTCCAGCAGGTCCGAGCCATGGCCGTGCGCATGGAGCGAGACCTGGCGCGCGGCGGGGCCGAGCAGGCGCCGGTCCATCCAGTCGGCGACCCCTTCTGGAATCTGCCGCTGGAGGTACTCGTGGGCGAGAGCCCGCAGGCTCCGCGCCAGGCGCTCGGTCGTGCCCGTGGCACCCCCGGCGTCGCACCGGCCCGCGCGCAGGTGGCCCAGATACTCGTCCATGCTCGCGGCCTTCAGCGTCCAGGTCCAGGTCGTAGCCGGGAACAGGCCGCAGTGGTCGTCCGTGCCGCCGGTGAACTGCTTGATCCAGGACCGCCTGCCCCACGGCTCCAGCCGGTGCCGGCCGGCCATCTCGTCGATCAGCTCCGGCGACAGCGAGCTCAGGATCGTCCGGGCCAACCCGTTGAGCCGCCGGTCGTGCATGCCGTTGAGCGTCTCGAAGCGGTCGAAGAGGGCCAGCAGCTTTTCGACATGCGCCAGTGTCGTCCGGCCGTTGACCCGGTAGAGTGGATGGGCCACCGAGCAGAGGACGTCCTGGGCTCGCAGGTAGTCGCGCAACTCATAGAGATTGCGTCGCAGCTCCTGGATATCCCGGTGCTGCGTCTCCGTAATGCCATAGACCAGGACATGGACCTCGCAGCGGTCCTCCGGAAACTCCGCCGTGACCTCCTCCGACAGGAACGTGCCGGGCAGGTGAGCGATCTCCAGCGCGCCGTCGATGGTGTCGTGGTCCGTGATCGTCACGAAATCCATGCCGCGTTCGCGGCACAGGCGGTAGATCTCCAGCGGCTCGGTGAAGCTCTCGGGCGCCCGGAGCTGGCGCAGGTACCACTCGCTGGGCTGGTTGGAGTGCTTGCTGTGGACGTGCAGATCGGCTCTGGAAGTCATGCCGGCCAGACTAGAGGCCATCTGTGCAGATGGGGTGACAGGGGCGTAGCAAAGGCGTAACGGACGCGGAAGGGCGCTCGGGGTATACTTCGGAGGTGCGGTTTGAATGGGACCCGGAGAAGGCGGAGTCGAACGCGAGAAAGCACGGTGTCACCTTTGAGGAAGCCCAGACCGTCTTTCAAGATGACCTCTTCGTCACTTTTAAAGACCCGGACCATTCACAGGATGAGAACCGCTTCATCATCATGGGCCAATCTACGAAGAAGAACTTGCTCGTGGTGTCATACACCGAGCGCCGAAACACAGTTCGGCTGATCAACGCCCGGCCGGCGACCCGGAAAGAGCGCCGAACCTATGAAGAAGAAATCTGAACAGCCCGACGACGAGCTTCGGCCTGAATACGACTTCCGTTCCCTGCGCGTAGTAGCCCGGGGACCGGGGCGTCGGAAGCCCGAGGCGGTTACGATTCAATTGGCGCCGGATGTGGCCGAGGCTTTCCCGGATTCGGGGGCCGTGAATGAGGCACTCCGGTTTCTGCTGAGGATCACGCAGAAGGGGTTGGTCAGCCGCACTTAGGCTCAGGGCGTAAAGGATGCGAAAGACGGCTGGTGTCCGATTGTCACACGGCCGCCATGGAGTCCGGAACCGGCTTTGTGCCACACTGTTGATCCAAAACCGGGTATTTGATCCCGCTGAGCCGCCGTATGTCCGAGCCGAAGACCCTTTCCGCCCCTGAGCCGACCGTCGAGACCCTCGATCCAGCCACGCTGTACCTGAACCGGGAGCTCTCCTGGCTGGAGTTCAACCTGCGGGTGCTCCACGAGGCCGAAGACCCGTCCAACCCGCTGCTCGAGCGCCTGAAGTTCATGGCGATCTTCGACAGCAATCTGGACGAGTTCTTCATGAAGCGGATCGGCGGCCTCAAGCAGCAGCTCGCCAGCAACCTCCGCGAGCTGCCGCCGGACAGCCGGACGCCGCGCCAGCAGCTCGCCGAGATCCACGCCGCCGTGCGCCCGATCCTCGACCGCCAGCGCCGCCTGCTCAACCAGGATCTGCTGCCCGCCCTGCGGCAGCACGGCCTGGAGATCCTGCGCTGGGACGAGCTGCGGGCCAGCGAACGGCGCCACCTCTCGAACGAGTTCAGCCGAAAGCTCTTCCCGATCCTCACGCCCCTGGCGTTCGACCCGGCCCACCCGTTCCCGTTCATCTCCAACCTCAGCCTGTCGCTCGCCGTCTGCGTCAAGGAACCGGGCGACTCCGAGCTGCGCTTCGCGCGCATCAAGGCGCCGCACATCCTGCCGCGCTGGCTCCAGGTGCCGCAGACCCTGCGTTACGTGCCGCTCGAAGAGGTCATCTCGCACAACCTCGAACGCCTCTTCCCGGGCATGGAGATCGTCGAGTCCTACCCCTTCCGGGTGACGCGCAACGCCGACGTCCAGCGCAACGAAGAAGAGGCCGACGACCTCCTCGAAGCCATCCAGGAGGAGCTGCGCGAGCGCCGCTTCGCCACCGTGGTGCGCCTGGAGGTGGGCTCCGGTATGCCGGACTGGATGCTCCGGCTCCTCTTCGAAGAGCTGGAGGTCTCGGAGCAGGAGGTCTTCGAGATCGACGGACTCCTGGCCCTCAAGGACCTGATGAGTCTCGTCTCCAGCGTTCCGCTGCCTTCGCTGCGCTATCGCTCCTGGGCGCCGGTCACCCATCCGCGCCTCCAGCCGCCGGAGCCGGGTGAAGAGGTGGACATCTTCGGCGCCGTCGCGGGCGGGGACATCCTGGTTCACCACCCCTACGACTCGTTCGCCCAGAGCGTGCAGCGCTTCATCGAGATCGCGGCGCTCGACCCGGCGGTCCTCGCGGTCAAGCAGACCCTCTACCGCACCTCGGCCGACTCGCCGAACATGCGCGCCCTGATCCGCGCCGCCGAGGATCGCAAGCAGGTCGCGGTCACCGTCGAGATCAAGGCGCGCTTCGACGAGGCCGCGAACATCGAGTGGGCCGAGCGCCTGGAAAAGGTCGGCGCGCACGTGGCCTACGGCGTGGTGGGATTGAAAACCCACGCCAAGGTCGCCCTCGTCGTGCGCCAGGAGCGCGACGGCCTGCGCTGCTACACCCACATCGCCACCGGCAACTACAATGCGGAGACGGCCAAGCTCTACACCGACCTGGGAATCTTCACCTGCAGCGAGGAGATCGCCGACGACGTGGTGCAGCTCTTCAACATGCTGACCGGCTACGTCCACAAGCCCCGCTTCAAGAAGCTGCTCGTGGCGCCGATCAACATGCGCCAGCGTTTCCTCGACCTGATCCAGCGCGAGATCGATCACAAGAAAGCCGGCCGTGGCGGGCGGATCATCGCCAAGATGAACGCCCTGGAAGACAAGATCCTCGCCGAGGCCCTCTATACCGCCTCGGCCGCCGGCGTCGAGATGGACCTCATTGTCCGCGGCATCTGCCGGCTTCGCCCGGGGCTCCCGGGCCGCAGCGAGACCATGCAGGTCATCAGCATCGTGGGCCGGTTCCTGGAGCACGCCCGCATCTTCTACTTCGCGAACGGCGGGCGGCCCGAATACTTCATCGGCTCGGCCGACTGGATGGCGCGCAACCTGGACTCCCGGGTGGAGGCCATCGTGCCGGTGGAAGATCCGCGGGCCCAGGAGGAGCTCAGGGCGATCCTCGACCTCGAGCTCGCCGACAACGTGAAGGCCTGGGACATGCGGCCGGACGGCAGCTACGTCCAGCGGCGGCCTGCGGAAGGCGAAGAGGCCCGCTCCAGCCAGGAGCTCCTCATGCAGCGCGCCCTGGAGAGAGCCGGCCGTTGATCCTGCCTGTTTTTCGTATTCCTGAAGTGTCCCGCTTCCTGAATCTCTCCGCACTCTAGGAGGGCACCCGCTCTGTCGGCCCTGGGGCCGGGGCGTGGCGCATCCAATCCACTGCAGTTCTAAATTGGAGGGAGTGACAATGGACAAGAGCGCTAGCTCTCCGCAGGACAACCTCATCAAGCGAATCGTGATCCTCGGCGGCGGCACGGCCGGCTGGATGACGGCGTCGTACCTTTCGAAGGCCTTGCACGGCACCGTGCACGTCACCCTGATGGAGGCGAAGACCATCCCCCGCATCGGCGTCGGAGAGGCCTCGGTGCCGAACCTTCAGCGTGTCTTCTTCGACTTCCTCGGGATTCCCGAGGACGAGTGGATGAAGGAGTGCAACGCCGCCTTCAAGACCGCCATCCGGTTCGTCAACTGGCAGGCTCCGGCCGTCAACGGCCAGAGCAACCACTTCTATCATCCGTTCGGACTGCTCCCGAGCTGCGACGACGTCCCGCTCTCGCACTACTGGCTGCTCCGCCGCGGCGCCGGCGACGCCGAGCCGTACGACTATGCCTGCTTCAAGGAGCCGCCGGTCATGGACGCGAAGCTGTCGCCGCGCTACCTCGACGGCCGGCGGGCGGTCAACCACGCCTGGCACTTCGACGCCCATCTCGTCGCCGACTTCCTCCGGCGGTTCGCGACCGGCAGGCAGGGAGTCCATCACATCTACGACGAGCTCGAAGGCGTGACCAAGGACGCCGACGGCTTCCTCACGGCCCTCAAGACCAAGGGCGGGCTCACGATCGAAGGCGATCTCTTCATCGACTGCTCGGGTTTCCGCTCGCTGCTCATCAACGAAGCGATGGGCGAGCCGTTCCTCGACATGAACGACTATCTCCTGTGCGACAGCGCCGTGGCCTCCGCGGTGCCGAACGACGACGAGAAGACGGGCATCGAGCCCTACACCTCGTCCATCGCCATGGACTCGGGCTGGACCTGGAAGATCCCGATGCTCGGCCGCTTCGGTTCCGGCTACGTCTATTCGAGCCGCTTCGCGAGCGTCGACGAGGCGGGCCGCGACTTCTGCAAGCTGTGGAACCTGGACCCCGAGAAGACGCCGCTCAACAAGATCCGTTTCCGGGTGGGCCGCAACCGCCGCGCCTGGGTCAAGAACGTGGTGGGCATCGGCCTCTCCTCCTGCTTCCTGGAGCCGCTCGAATCGACGGGCATCTTCTTCACCTACGCCGCCAACTACTTCCTGGCGAAGTACTTCCCGGACAAGAGCTTCGACCCGGTCCTCACCGACCGGTTCAACAAGGAGATCGAAGCCATGTTCGACGACTGCCGGGACTTCATCCAGGCGCACTACGTGATCTCGCCGAGGGTGGACACGCCGTTCTGGCGGGCGAACAAGGAGATTGAGCTCTCCGAGAACATCAAGGAGAAGATCGCCACCTACAAGGCCGGCCTGCCGGTGAGCCTAGCCAGCTCGGACGAGTCGAGCTACTACGGCAACCCCGAGTCGGAGTTCCGGAACTTCTGGACGAACGGCAGCTACTACTCGATTTTCGGCGGCCTGGGCCTCGTGCCGGAAAAGCCGATGCCGGCTCTGCGGCACCGGGCGAACGCGCAGCAACGCGCGGAGCCGCTCTTCGCCGAGGTCAAGCGCCAGCAGCGCGAGCTGCTCGCCACCCTGCCCACCACCTACGAATACCTCAAACAGCTCCACGCCAACTGAGGCGTCACGGTGCAAGCCGGCGGGCGGCCACCCGCCGGCTTATCGATTGTCGCCGCTCTTCACAGCTCTGCGCTTTGATCTCTTCGTACCATTCCCGGATGAGCTTCCTCATCCCGAGCTCGAACCAGAACATGCCCTTTTCCTTGGCCTCCTGGATCGCCCGGTCGGCCGTCCAGCAGTCATGTGTGATCCTGTAGATCGCGACGACGGTCCCTGTTCGATCCGAGCCCCGCCTGCAGTGGATGAAGACGGGTTTTTCCCTGCCTGGATCGCTGAGAACCGACAAGATGCGCTTCACGGCATCCCGGCTCGGCGCTCCAAGACCGGGCATGGGCTCGGGGATGTATTCGATCTGCGCCGCCGTGGCTGCCCGCTTCTCGGCTCCCTCAGAGGGCAGCTTTTCGCCCGGCTCACGGAGGTCGATGATCGTCCCGACTTCCAGTTCAACCAACTCGCCGAAGCCGTCTCCCGAGGGTTGCCCTCCGCGGAAGACATGCGAGTCGACCCTGTCAAAGTTGGGCAGGCCCTTTCCGGCCAGGGGGCCGGCGGGCGTAGACGCACAACCGATGCAAAGCAACATCAGGAAGGCCGCACAGGAATGATATCGCATTGTGATCATGGCTCCAATCTGCTCTGTATGGCGAGGCCACTCTTGTGTTCATCGACCCTGTGCACCAGCTCGATGAGAAACGAGATGAACGTAGGATTGAAAATGTCGCTGTGGTTCTTGAGCACGGCCCTGGTGGCCTTTGCAACGATGAACGGATTATTCGGGTCGACGGATGGCAACCGTTCGAGATGAACATTGCCGTAGCTTCGGCTCTTGGCGCTGAATGGCTGATTCTCCTCATCCGTGGAAGCGACCTGCGGAGGGTTGAGCCTGCAGCCGCAGTCGCCGCCCGTCACCTTGGAAAAATCATCTGCAAAGCAATTTCCCGGCCTTGATGGCACGGGCTCCGCCGAGGGTGTCGATGTCTCTGCCACCGCCGACGCGAGATCCGTGATGTACGGCCCGTAGTTCGCGGCTGCTATGATGTTCCGCCTGAGGTACGAGCCTCCGCGAAGCCACATGATCGGCGAGAACAAGAGTCTGACGGTCTGCCCGACGGGGAATACGATGTGTGTAGCCGTATCTCCGTCTGACGAAACGGAGAGCAGGAGCGGAAATTGGGCAGGAGAAAAGCGGGCGCCCTTCTTTCGCATGTCTACCAGGTCGGCCGGCGTCCGCTTATAAAGCTCTGCTTCGAATGCGGGATTGGCCAAGACCACGAGGTCCGGTAATTCGACTTTGCAGCCCGTGGGGTCCAGGAAACCTTGGATAGGATCGAGAACGCTTCCTCTGCGCTCTTCTATGGCATCGTGCAGGGCTTGACGATACAAGGGGCCGATGGCGGAGAAGAGGACTCCGCCGCCGAGGCTGTGGCCCACGGCGACGAACCGGGTATCGCTGTGCAGTCTTTTGATCTGGTTGTGGAGAAGCAGCAGGTCGTTGATGGTGCGGCGCGCTTGGTTGGTGCCAAGCCTCTCGCCGATCCTTTTCCGGGTCCAGAACGAAAACTGCCTGCCGATCGGATTGCAATAGGTGAGGCCCCGCCAGCCCAGGTACACACCGATCACGCGCCGCCGCGCTCCCACCTTCTCGCGTTGTCCCAACTCCTGCAGCACGGATCTGAAGCACGACAGGTTGGTGTCGCAAACCGTTGCGTTGTGTTTCCATCCATGAATGAAGACGACCAGGATGATCCCTCGGTCGCGCGCCTCGTCGAGGATCATCTTTGTCACGGCCAGCCGTTGTTGGGAGCTGAAAGACAGCCCTTCGTCGTTGAACTCGATCGTTCCGAGGGAGAAATCAGGATGCCGCTCTATGGAGGCTTCCTGGACGCGGAGTTGCTCGGCGGTATCCTGCAGTTTCGCGATGGTCGTATCGACAGTGATTTGGTCTCCCGTGCCGAGGTGAAGCCTCGTGTTCTGCGATGTCCGGCACGAGCTGAGCAGGGCTGTCGCGGTGATGAAGGAGAGCAGGAAGCTGCCGTACCTGCGTTTCGGTGAAAGGCCTGCGACCTTGACGGACATTGTCTTCGTCCTCCTTGTCCACAGGAATAGACGGATCGAGGCGCACTTTTCCCAGACAGGCCTTGAAGCACCACCGGTTCCTGGAGGGCGGCCGAGCAGACGACGCGTCGCCGCAGCTATGCCTTCCGACAGAGAAAGAGCCGCCGTCCGGGTCCCAACTCCATCGATCCATACGATCGGCGCACCCGGACCCGGAAGCCGGCTTCTTCGAGCTGTTGAGTCAGATCGCAGCGTGAGAAGAGATGGACCCGGTGCTCTTGCTCACCACGCCGGTAACAGCCCTCGACTCGTCGAAATGTGATGATTTCCCGGCGCAGGCGGTCCGGTTCCGGCAACACCTCTATATACGCGAGGTCCTCTTCGTAGCGTTGTGTGCTTATCGATAGCCGTCGTGCTCAGGGACAGGTCGCGAACGCCGAGGTATCCTGCACCGGTTGAAACGCGTGGTTCTCTTCGTTGGAATAGGTCCGCGTCAGGCCCGTGGCGACGTCGGTGACGGTGACTTCCACCCGTACGTTGGTCAGGCCGGCGATGAAGACCCAGTAGTGCCCGTTGACGGCGCAGCCATCGAGCACCTTGACGACAAGCTCGATGTTGTCAGGATTGAAAAACGAGAAGACCGCGCTGTCCGGGGTGAGGGTCTTCTGCTGACCATGGCCGCTGTCATGGCCGACAGACCAGTCCACCTTCACCGCGAACCGTTGGTGATTCAGGCAGTCCTGGCCTGTGCAACCTTCCAGTCGCTCCACGAGGATGTTGTCGAAGTAGGCGTCGGTGCCCGAAAAGAGCTGTATCACCGCGCTCCTCGTGCCCTCCGGGGCGATGACGTCGATTCCGAAGAGGCTTGTGCCAATCCTGTCCCACGCCGAGTTGGACCAGTACGATCCCAGGGAGACGCTGTTGCCCGCAAGGCCCAGGCAAAAATCGTCCGAGTACCAGTGAATGAACGCCAGAACGCCTCGGGTATCTTCCTGCGGGATGAGAGAGCTGTACGCGAAGTTATAGGCCCCTGGCCTTGCGGGGAAGCATTCCGAGTGGACGTGGGTTTCGGGAGCTACGTGCAAGGAGCCGGACGAAGAAGAGCCGCCGGCATCCAGGCTTGCCCAGTTGGCCGATCCGTCCTGGACTGTCCAGTCGCTCAGGTCCTGGTCGAACCCCGGATTGGAAACCAGATTCTGCGCCCGCAGTGGGATTGTGGAGAGGACGAGGCCGGCCGCCACGATGATGAGAAGTCCTTTGATCCGCAAGTCGATATCCTCCCGTCAAGAGTTCCGTTTCAGAAAGAAGTGACCCCAAGCTCCAGAGCATTTCCAGCCGTCCGGGCTAGCTCTTCCGGCAGAGAAAGAGGCGCCGGCCGGGCCCCAGGGCCATCGCTCCATACGATCGGCGCACCCGGACGCGGAACCCGGCCGCCTCGAGCTGTTGTATCAGATCACGGCGCGAAAAGAGATGGACGCGGTGCTCTTCCTCGCCGCGCCGGTAGCCGCCCTCGACTCGTCGAAACGTGATGATTTTCCGTCGCAGGCGGTCCGGCTCCGGCAGGACTTCGACCAGGCACGCCCAGTTGTCTCCGGAGGCCCAGGTGCGATACGGCCCCGTCGTATCCCGGCCGCTGACCATGACGTCGAAAATCAGGAGGCCGTTCGGTTCAAGCGCCGAAGCGGTGCGAGCGAAGAGATCGGCGGTCGGAGGCGGAGCGTCGAAGTCGCCTACATAGTTCAGACCCTCGCCCATGGCGACGACCGTGGCGCAGCGAGGTATCTCTACTTCGTACAGAGAGGCATGAAGCAGAGTCGCCGCGGGAGCCGTCGACCTTGCGATGTCGAGGATGGGAGCCGAGGCATCGACGCCAACCGCCTGGTATCCGGACTCGGTCAGCGCCGCCAGGAGCAGGCCGCTTCCGCAGCCGAGCTCGACGACCGTGCCCTTCTGAAGGCCGGCCTTGCGCAGAGTTTCGATCACCCAAGGGGTTGCACCGCGGGCAAGACCGCTGAACCCCACGTGGTGGATGTATGCGAGATCCTCTTCGTAGCGTTGCGCGCTCATCAAAACCACCGGGTCATCAGATATCTGTCATGCGCCTTGTAGCCGCTCCTCTCATACAGCGCCCGGGCGCCCGGGTTCTCCCGCTCCACCTCCAGATGCAGAGCGCTGATTCCCGCCCGGCGGCAGTGCTCCTCGGCAATCCGGAGCGCCTGCGTTCCCAAGCCTCGGCCGCGCATCTCCGGAATTACATAAAGCTCATCCACAAAGGCATCGCGGCCACCGAATTCAAGGCTGTATCCGTGGGTGACGACGAGATAGCCGACAGCGCGCTTTTCCAGGCGGAACACCCAGACTGCACCGAACAAGGGATTTGCCAGCATTGCCCGCAGCACCCGCTCGGTGCGTCTCTCGTCGAACGGGTATCCCTCCCCGGCGTAGAACGCGCGCATGAGCACCAGCAATTCGGCCGTATCGTCGGCGATGGCTTCGAAGGCTTCCGCTTCCATGATTTCAGCTTCGCACGAACCCGAACGGCATGGGATGGACTTCCATGGCAAAGCCGCGATGGGACCGGATGGTGGGATCTCCATCTGCAAAGGCCCTCGCGTCGGCGGGGCTGTCGAAATTCACGACTCCCATTCCGAAAGCTCCGTCCGGATCGGCGACGAGGCCGAAGCCGAGGACGTTTCCGCGGGTCATCCACTCCTTCCAGTACGCGGCGTGCTCCTGCATGAGTTGGGCTTCCTCAGGCGACATGTCCTGGGTGAAGGTCGGTCTCGGCGCGATCAGCTTGCAAAAGAAATTCATGGGCTTCAGACCTTTCTTTTGACTCGGTAGAGAAGATAGACACAGCCAGTCTTCAAGGTTCTGTTTTCGAGCAGCTCGAGATCCATCTGGCGGCTCATCGGATGAAACAGCGGAATGCCGGAGCCCAGGAGGACCGGATGGATGTTCGCGCCGACCTCGTCGATCAGGTCTGCCTCGAAGAGCGACCGGGCGAGCTCGCCGCCTCCCATGACGCAGATCCCCTTGCCCGACTCCTGCTTCAGGCGAGCTACGAACTCAGCCACGTCCTCCCGGATCATCTGGACGTTCTCGTCCGGGCTTTCCTCGAGGGTGCGCGAGAAGACGTAGTTCTTCATGCCTGGATAGGAAGTGGTACCCATCCGGAGACCGGCTTCGTAGGTCTTGCGGCCCATGATGACAGTATCGAGGGTCTTCCAAAGCTCGCCGCTGATGGAGGCGACTTCGTCGCTCCACTGAAGCCAGTCGACGGAGCCGTCCTCCCGCGCGATGTAGTGGTCGAGGCTGCAGGCGGCCCCGTAAGTGACTGTGCGCATGGGGGCAGTATAGCTTCGGTCGAAGGTCGCTGCATGGATGAGCTTGACAGCGTGTAGCCAATTGGCTACATTCCTGTTGTGATCGAGGTCCGCAGGACCGATGTCTTCGCTGTGTGGCTCGACGACTTGCGCGACCTCAGGGCGAGAGCGCGTATTCAAGCTCGGATCGAGCGTCTGGCGTTGGGAAATCCAGGCGACGTCCGGCCTGTGGGCGAGGGTGTCTCGGAACTGCGGATCGATCACGGGCCAGGGTATCGCGTGTACTTCGTGAATCGCGGCAAAGAGTTGATTATCCTTCTTGCAGGTGGAGATAAAAGT
>DATANP010000657.1:0-3445 GCA_036266195.1 Thermoanaerobaculia bacterium
AGCGGGAGACCCCGGAGATCCGAAGAGTCGATCTGGCCGCCCCCGCGCTCCAGCTCCTGGCCTGGGGAGAGTCGGACCTGACCGCCTTCGGCTGGCTGGAGCCCCCCGACCCCGCCGCGCTCGCCGCGGCCCTCGAGCTCCTCCGCCGCCTGGAAGCCACGGACGGCCAAGGAGTCACCGCAATTGGCCGCCTCCTCGCCCACATGCCGGTCCATCCGCGTCTGGGCCGCCTCCTCCTGGAAGGACACCGTCTCGGTCACCCCAAAGAAGCCGCCCTCCTCGCCGCGCTCCTCTCCGAAAGAGACCCCTTTCCCAGAAGCCCAAGAGGCGCCGGCCCGCGCCGCGCCTCCCGCTCCGACCTCCTCGACCGTCTCGATGCACTGGAAGCCTTCGAAAGAAGAGACTGGAGCGAAGACCGCCTGAATGCCGGAGCCGCCCGTTTCGTCCTCAAAGCCAGGGACCAGCTCGCGGACATGATCCGCAAGGAGCTGGGCCCGGCCAAGGCAAAAGAGCCGCGGGACGAATCCCTCCTCCGAGCCCTGCTGGCCGCCTACCCCGACCGTCTCGCGAGAAGGAGAGAACCGAGAAGCCCCCGAGCCGTGATGGTCGGAGGCCGAGGAGTCCGCCTGGCCGAAGAGAGCGCCGTCCTGGACCCCGACCTCTTCCTCTGCATCGACCTGGACGACCGGACCGGAGAAGCCCTGGTCCGCCTGGCCTCCGAGGTCCGCCCGGAGTGGCTCCCCGCCGACCGCCTGACCACCACGGTCGACCTGGTCTTCGACGAAGAGAAGGAACGAGTCATCGCCTGGAAGCGGACCCGCTACGAAGACCTCATCCTCACCGAAACCGAAGCCCCCGCCTCTGGAGACGCCGCCGAGACCCTCCTCGCCGAAGCCGCCGCCACCCGCCTCGACCGCGCCCTGCCCCTGGACGATCCCGATGTCGCCAACTTCCTGGCTCGAGTCCGCTCCCTCCGCGACTGGATGCCCGAGTTGGCTCTTCCCGCCTTCGATGAAGACCAGTTCAGAGAGTTGCTGCCGGCCCTTACCGTCGGTCGCAAGTCCTTCGCCGAGCTGAGAAAAGCGCCGCTCCAGGGCATTCTCCAAGGAGCGTTGACGCACCAGCAACTTCAAGCTGTCGAGAAGGAAGCCCCCGAGCGCCTGGAGGTTCCCAGCGGCAGCCGCATTCGACTCATCTACGAACCCGGACGGCCGCCGGTGCTGGCGGCTCGCATCCAGGAACTGTTCGGACTGGCCGAGACTCCGCGAGTGGCGGGTGGGCGGGTGGCGGTGCTTCTTCACCTACTGGCCCCGAACCACCGGCCGCAGCAGGTGACTCATGATCTGCGGAGCTTCTGGGAGAACACGTACCCACAGGTCCGGAAGGAACTCGCGGGGCGGTATCCGAAGCATGCCTGGCCGGTAGATCCGTGGAAGGCGGCAGCGGAACGGCGGCCGAGAAGGAAGACTTGAGCGGATCGGGGTAAAATGTCGGCATGAGAGAGCGCTTGGAAGATCGCATCACCGTAGATCCGGAGATCTGCAACGGTAAACCGACGATCCGCGGTAAGCGGATAGCCGTTCAGACCATTCTTGAGTTCCTGCTTGCAGGCGAGGACCGGGAAGAGATTCTTCGCCAGTTCCCATCCCTGGAGCCCGCAGACATCGATGCCTGCCTTGCCTTCGCCATAAAACTGATGAGCCACAACTATGTCGTGAAGATGGCCTCTTGAGCATGGCCCGGTTCCTCATCGATGTGAACCTGCCCTACCTTGCCTGACTCTCAGGTTTGGAGCTTCGCCAGGGAGAGAGCACTGACAATCGTCAGCAAAGACGCAGATTTTACCGAACGCGCTGTGCTCGAAGCGTCACCGCCTCGCGTCATCCATATCCGATTCGGGAACATGCGGATGCGCGAGTTCCATCAGAAACTGACGGAACTTTGGCCGGATATCTGCGAGTTAAGTGAACGGTATCGGCTCGTTCAAGTTTTCGAGGATAGATTGGAGGGGATTGACTAGAGGATTGACTAGATCAAATGAAAGAGCTTTTGGCAACCTTCCCTGGAACCCGAAGACATCGATCCCTGCTTGACCTTCGCAGCGAGATTCAGTGAAGCGCAAACGAATGAGAAGACTGCGCTTACTTGTGGCGGCCAAACTCTTTAGACTGGGACGCTGGTCCTCAGGAAAAGCGGCTCGGTTCGCAGGAGTGAACCGCGTTACATTTCTCTATCGGTTGGAACGGATGGGAGCGTCGGCCATCAACCTTCGCGATGAGGAGATCAGAGCCGAAATCCAAGCGGCTCGCGAGTTGGCGCAACGCGATGCGATTGCCGATCAGTATCGGGAGGCCTATGTCGGCGGGACCGCTCTCGGGGACGAGCTCAAAGGATGGGGTGATCAGAGCTCGTGGTCGGAGGAGGTGAGGGATCCGGACCCCAGGAGACCCGCTGGAAGCGATGAGAACTGACGTCTACTGGGTTGCCGGTCCTTGGCCCGGCCGGCTGGGAATCGTCCCACGGCCTCGGGGTGGCGACTGGCTTGCCGACGAGGTTCACTCCTGGCGGGACTCCGGACTCGATGTGGTCACGTCCCTGCTGACCCCGGAGGAAGTCCCGGAGCTTGGACTTCAGGAGGAGGCGGCACGCTCTCGCGCCGAAGGCCTGGAGTTCCATGCGTTCCCAATCCCCGACCGTGGCGTTCCCTCGTCCCGGACGGATATGGCCCGGCTGGTGAAAGATCTTGAAACGGCGCTGAAGTCCGGAAAGAACGTCGCCGTCCATTGCCGGCAGGGCATCGGCCGCTCATCCCTGGTCGTCGCATCCCTCCTTGCCTCCGCGGGCGAGGACCCGGATGAAGCGTTCCGCCGGATCGAGAAGGTACGCGGTACATCCGTGCCGGATACGGACGAACAACGGGCCTGGGTCGCTCGGGGCGCCGCTCGGCGGTAAGCCGCTCAGACTCTCTGGCGCGAGTACCTGCCCAACACAGTCTCCAAGTCCTCAGCGCTTGCCAACGAGAAGTCTCTCGCCAGAAGCGACAGGATGCGCAGGGGCGCACCGGTCTCAGCCGCTGCCTGGACGCGGTGGTGGCCGTCCAGCAGGCAGCTCGTCAGGAGGAATTGCTCTGCATACGGGTAGGTCGGGTCCCTGACTTCCATCGCCGGTTGCTGATTGTCGAGGACCGAGACCGCAAAAGCCGTCAGGTTCCTTCCGGCCTCCAGTTGTCGCTTCCAGTGCTCGACGCGCCCGCGATCCAGTTGGGCCGGATCGTGGAGCGGCATGACCACGGCCGTCACGAGCGCCTTGTGCGGTCCACTCAGGCGCCCCTTCCTCGCGAGCTCATGGTCCGGTCCCAGCTTGTAGTAGGACGTCCATGGACCTGAAGGCTCATCGCATTCGGGCGCTTCGAGGCCGAAGAGCCGTACCACGTCCGTGGCGAAGT
>DATANP010000658.1:0-1880 GCA_036266195.1 Thermoanaerobaculia bacterium
CCGGCCCGCGTCCAGTTCCAGAACAAGAACCCGCGCGCCTGGGCCCAGTTCGCCGCCGCGCTCGGCGGGCACTCCGCGACCGGGGCCGCGCTGACCATGCGCGGCGTCCAGGCGGCCCGGCCCTCGCTGTACGGGCTGGCCACGGAGCTCGCCGGAATCCGCGTGCCCGTCCTCATCATGACCGGCGACGAGGACGAGGGCTGCCTGGAGCCGGCCCTGATGCTCAAGCGCGCCATCCCCAAGTCCGGCCTGAGCGTGCTGCCCCAGACCGGCCATACCGCTAACCTCGAGGACCCGGCCGCGTTCAACCGCGAGGTCGACCGCTTCCTGGCGGCGGTCGACCGCGGCGCCTGGCGGCAGCGCGATCCCCGCTCCCTGTCCGCCTCCACCACCGGCATGACCAGCTAGAACGGCCGGGGATCCGAGCGGGAGCCACCTGTGAGCAAATGCTCATATGCTTGACATGTGAGCAGTGCGGCGGAGGGGGCAGGCTCGTGAGGACCGAGCAGGATGGCCGGTCAGGCACCGAGGAACTGCTCCTGCGGGTGGCCTGGTTCTACTACAAGGACGAGCTGACCCAGGATGAGATCGCCAAGCGGCTCTCGGTGTCCCGCGCGTCGATCGGCCGGATGCTGGACCGGGCGCGCAAGGTCGGCCTGGTCTCGATCAACCTGAACGCCGACCACCTGAACGCGTTCGAGGTGAGCAGGCAGCTGCGCCGGGTGTTCGGCCTGGCCGAGGCGCTGGTCGTACCGGATGATGCTTCGGGCGAGGGCTCACGACCTGCGCTGAACGCGCGGCTGGGCCTGGGCGGCGCCCAGTTCATGAGCACCCACCTGCGGCCGGGCGGGAGCCTCGGAGTGGGCTGGGGGGACACGGTGTCCCGCGTCATCGCCGCGACCAACTTCGGCGCCGTCGGCCCGGTCCGGATGGTGTCGCTGACCGGCGGGGTGGACGCCTACCTGCCGGCCTTCCTGTCGTCCAAGGGCGAGGGTGCCGCCGAGAGCGAGATGACCAGCGCGACGGTCATTCCCACCCCGATCGTGGCGTCGACCCCGGAGCTCGCCGCGGCGCTGAAGGCCGAACCCGCGATCCAGCAGGTACTGGAACAGGCCTGCGGCGTGGAACAGGCGATCGTCGGGGTCGGCACGCCCACCGCGGACGCCACGATCGTGCAGATGGGTTACCTGGAAGCTCTCGACGTCCGTGAGCTCGCCGGCCACCACGTGGTCGGGGACATCCTGGGGCAGTTCTTCGACGCCTCGGGTTCCGTCGTCCGGTTGCCCATTCACGACCGCCGGATCGGCATCGAGCTGTCCGACCTGGCCCAGATCCCCAAGGTGGTCGGGGTGGCCGGCGGCCTGCACAAAGTCGAGGCGATCCTCGGCGCGCTGCGCGGCGGGTTCCTCGACGTCCTGGTCACGAACGAGCTCGCCGCGCTCCGCCTGCTCGAGCTCGAGCGCGCGGCCGCTTAAAGCCCGAGCCGAGAGAATGGCATGAACGTGGCGTTGTGCACACTCTTTGGTGCACAACGCCACACTCATACCTTCCTGCGGCGCTAGGCCCGCGAGAGACGGTGCTCATAGGGCGAAAGAGGCGCCCGAGGTGAACTGCGATGACAGACGATGGGCGGACCCTTCCGACGATAGGGCCGGTACCCATTCCTGGCGCGGCTCCAGGCTCACCGTTCGGACAAAAGTCACAAAACGCCCTCAACTTGGGCGGTGCTTTCGGCAGGACACCGGGTGTGCGGGTGGGGGCCGCGGGCTGGGGATGCGCGTGGTGGGATGGCCGACGCGGGAGCAGGGGTCCACGGACGAACCACGGGCGGACCGTGGGCAGACGGCGGGGCTGGAGTGGCGCTAAAGGTCTGGCGGGGA
>DATANP010000659.1:0-9038 GCA_036266195.1 Thermoanaerobaculia bacterium
CGGATGCCCGGACCCGCGGGCCAGCGCAGCAGGGTGATCCGGCCCGGCGAGGGAGCGAAGCGCTGGAAGGGGTCCTCGGCGTAGAGGCGGACCTCGACGGCATGCCCGCGCGGCTGGACATTGTCGAACTCCGGCCCGAGCGGCTCGCCCTGGGCCACCCGGATCTGCCAGTGGACGAGGTCGATGCCGGTCACCAGCTCGGTCACCGGGTGCTCCACCTGGAGGCGGGTGTTCATCTCCAGGAAGTAGAAGCTCTGGTCGCGGTCGAGGAGGAACTCGCAGGTGCCAGCGTTCGAGTAGCCGACCGCGGAGGCGGCGAGGACCGCGGCCTCTCCCATGCGGCGGCGGAGGTCCGGATCGACGACCGGCGAGGGCGCCTCTTCCACGACCTTCTGGTGCCGGCGCTGGAGGGAGCACTCGCGCTCGCCCAGGGAGACCACGCGGCCATGGAGGTCGCCCATGACCTGGATCTCCACGTGGCGCGGCTCGACGATGTACTTCTCCAGGTAGACCGAGTCGTCGCCGAAGCTCGCGCCCGCCTCGGAACGGGCGGCGCGGTAGGAGGAGGCGAACTCGGCCGCGGAGTCGATCCGGCGCATGCCCTTGCCGCCACCGCCGGCCGCGGCCTTGAGCATGACCGGGTAGCCGATTTTCTCGGCCGCGGCCTGGGCCGTCTCCAGGTCGGGCAGCGGATCGCGGCCGCCGGGCACGACCGGCACACCGGCGTCGATCATCAGCCGGCGGCTCTCGACCTTGGAGCCCATGGCGTCGATGGCCTCGGGCGAGGGGCCGATGAAGGTGACGCCCGCCTCGCGGCAGAGCCGGGCGAAGCCGGCGCGCTCGGAGAGGAAGCCGTAGCCGGGGTGGATGGCGTCGGCGCCGATCTGGACCGCGAGCTGGACGATGGCCTCGGCGCGCAGGTAGCTCTCCCGCGACGGGGCCGGGCCGATGGGGTACGCCTCGTCCGCCAGCAGCACGGGCAGGCCGAGGCGGTCGGGCTCGGAGTAGATGACGGCCGACCGGATGCCCATCTCGCGACAGGCGCGGATCACCCGCACGGCGATCTCGCCGCGGTTCGCGATCAGGATCTTCCGGATTTTCTTCATAGGGGTGGGTATCTTACTGGACGTCCTCCCCACCAGGCGAGCGCCGGCAGGAGGGCGAGGCCGAGGACGACCGCCCAGGCGGAGCGGACCAGGGGAGCGCGGTCGATCCGGAGGCGGACCCGGTGGCGGCCTTCCGGGACCTCGACGGCGAGGCGGTAGAGATTGGCCGGCACGGTCTTCGCGGGGCGGCCGTCGATCTCCGCCTCCCAGAGGGAGAGGTGCGAGCGCTGGATCACGAGGAGCCCGCCTCCGGGGCCGGCCGCGACGTCGAAGTCCATGGACTCCGGCCCGTCGTGGAGCCGCCGGACGGTTCCACCGGATCGGTGTTGAGGCGGGCCATCTCCAGGGGCCACGGCGTCGGTCCGGGCGTCGAAGTCCGGACCGCTGAGAGTCTGATAGGCGGCGTTCAGGTGCGGCGCACGGACGATCTTCCTCGGCAGGAAGGCGAGCGGCGCCCGGTTCAGGATTTCGTAGACGTAGAGGGTCTGGCCGAAGCTCGGGATCTGCGCCAGGAGCCGGGCCTGCGGCTCGGGCGGATCGATCGGGTGGTTCATGAGCAGCCGCTGGACTCCCCAGGCGGCGAGCATCCGCACCCGCTTGCCGTCGTCGTCCTTCGACCCCTTCATGGCCCCCTCGGCCATGCGGGCCAGGAAGCTGTCGAGGCCTTCCGCGGACGAATTCAGCTCGAAGCGCCGGTTCCACATCGGGCCGGTGAACGGGTAGAGCTCATAGAAGGCCCGGCGCTCCATCCAGTGCGCGCCCTGGCTCGGGAAGTCGCCCTGCTTCAGGGTCGACGGGCCGAAGAGATAGTTGAAGTCGGCGTGGACGATCGGCACTCCCGAGGGCACCAGGTCCAGGGCCGGAGGCGGCGGCAGGCGGTAGGGGATCACCGAGTCGCTCGGGTAGAGCGGCTTCAGGAGGAAAAGCTGGACGGCGGCATGGAAGGCCAGGAGCAGCGCGCCGCCGAGTGCCGGCCGCCGCCGGCCGATCCGCGCCAGGAGGGCCAGGACGGCGACGGCCAGGACCGACAGGAAGGCCAGGCCGGCCCATCGGACCCTCTCGTTGTTCACGAAGGCGGGCCCACGAGAGGCAGTCCCCAGGCTCCCGACCCAGGAGGTGGCGGCTCCGGGGTTGAAGGTGAGGAAGGCCCAGAGCCCGCCGAGCGCCAGGGCCAGGACGAGGAGCGCCAGGGCGAAGCGGCGGCGGGCCCGGGCTCGCACCTCGTCCGGGGCGAAGAGGAGCCTCTCGAAGCCCAGGCCGCAGAGGAGCGCGGCGCCGATCGCGACCGGCAGCCAGAACTTGACCGGGTAGCGCAGCGAGCCGCGGCCGGGCAGGCTGAAGAGCCACTCGGCGATCGGGTTGAACCGTCCGAGCGACAGGAAGAGGCCGGCCGCGATTCCACCCCAGGCCCACCATCCCATCCGAACCCGAGGCCGGCCTGAGGCCACGAGCAGGCCGAGCGCCAGGAGACCGGGGTAGAGGGAAAGGTAGTACGGCGGCACGCCGGTGAAGAAGCGGCTGCCCCAGAAGCTTCCCGGTCCGAGCAGGTCGGGCCGGCCGAAGATGAATGGGATGAGCCACTCGGCGGCCTGCCGCGGGTCCCAACTCGCCACGGTCGCGGCTTCGGCGGTGTAGCCACGGTGGCCGCGGAAGGACATCGGCAGGATGCGGCGGAACTCCTCGAGCTGCGGCAGGGCGAGGAGGAAGCCGACCCCGACGCAGGCCACCAGGAGGAGCAGGTGGCTCCAGGGCTCCTGGCGGCGAACCACGTCGCGCACCCAGGGTAGAAGCGCCGCGGCGGCCAGCAGCCCGGCGAGCAGGGCCATGAGCGGGTCGCCGCCCAGGAGAAGGAGACCCCAGAGCCCGGCGATCACAGGCGCCATCCGGCGGTTCCCCTGGGAGAAGCGGAGGCAGGCCGCGATCAGGGCCGGGGCGAGGGTCACGCCCGCGATCAGGTTGTAGAACGACAGGTGGGAGAGGTAGAAGCCGCTCACCGTCCAGCAGACCGCGGCGGCCCAGGCGGATTCGCGCCGCAGGCCCCAGGCGCGAGCCATCCAGGCGAAGGCGAACGGCGCGAGCAGCAGGTGGAGCCAGAAGTGGGCGTTCAAGGCCCAGAACACCGGGGCCTTCAGGTAGAGCAGGTTGTCCGGGTAGAACGGCACCGCGTTCGGATTGCCGGCGAGCGGCTGGCCGCCGGCCCGGTAGGGCTCCAGGATCGGGAAGTAGCCGGAGCGCATGGCCACGGCCTGGGAGGTCTTCATCGGGAAGTGGGTGTTGAGCACGTCGCGAAGGTAGAGCGTCTCCGTTCCGCGGACGAGCGGCACCATGGCGAGGAGCAGGAATAGGACCAGCGGCAAGGCGTAGGGCCAGGTTCTCCGGCGATCGCGGGGATCGGTTTCGTTGGAATCCATCTCTTCCTCTTAGAATACCGCCTGTGATCCGGCCGCTCGTCAAATCGCTCCGGCCCACGCAATGGGCCAAGAACCTGTTCGTGCTCGCTCCGGCGGTGTTCAGCAGCCTGCTGCTGCAGCCGGAAGTCCCCCTGCGCGCCGCCCTCGCCCTGGCCGCCTTCTGCTTCGCCTCCAGCGCCGTCTACCTGGTCAACGACCTGCGCGACCGGGAGGAGGACAGGAAGCATCCTCTCAAGAAGTTCCGTCCGCTCGCCGCCGGCACGCTCAAGGTCCCGGTGGCCGTGGCCGCGGTGGTGGTCCTCCTCGGCGTGGCGGCGGCGATCTCGGCCTGGCTCGGCTCCGGCTTCGCGACGGTCCTCGGCGCCTACCTGCTCCTGAACATCCTGTATACGTTCTGGCTCAAGCACATGGTGATCCTGGACGTGATGTCCATCAGCCTGGGCTTCGTGCTGCGGGTGGAGGCCGGGGCCATGGCGGCCCGGGTGGACGTGTCGCGCTGGCTGCTCCTGTGCACGATCTTCCTCGCCCTCTTCCTCGCGTTCTCGAAGCGCCGGCACGAGATCACGCTGCTCGCCGGGGCCGCGTCGGGCCAGCGCCGCGTGCTCGACCAGTACAGCCCCGCCTTCCTCGACCAGATGATCAACGTGGTGACGGCCTCGGCGGTCGTCTCCTACGCCCTGTACTCGGTCGCCCCGGAGACGGTGCAGAAGTACAACACGCGCGACCTGGTCTACACCATCCCCATGGTGCTCTACGGCATCTTCCGGTACCTCTATCTCATGTACCAGCAGCCCGGCGAGCGCAATCCGACGGAGGCGATTCTCAGAGATCCGCCCTTCCTGATCAACATGGCCCTCTGGGGCGCCGCCGTGGTCTGGATCGTCTACCTGCGATCGCTTCTATGATGAGACTCCTCGAAGTCGTCGTCCGCTACTCCCCCTACGTGGGCGGGGTCGAGAACAGCGTCTACCACCTGGCGACCCGTCTCGCGCGGCGGGGTCACGAGGTGCGGGTGGTGTGCGCGGACGAGCCAGCCGGCGCGCCGCCCGAGGTGGAGGGGGTCGCGGTCGTCCGCCTGCCCTGGCGGTTCAAGATCGGCAACACGAACCTGGCGTTCGGGCTCTGGGAGGCGCTGCGCCAGGAGAAGCCGGACGTCATCCACACCCACATCCCGACCGCGTTCTTCTCCGACCTGGCCGCCTCCCTGGCCGAGGCGCTGGACGTGCCGCTCGTCCTCACCTATCACAACGACATGGTGGGAGAGGGCCTGAAGGGGCTGCTCGCCGAGGTCTACAACCGCGGCCGGCTGCCAGCGGTGCTGGAGCGGTGCTCGCGGGTGGTGGTGACGAACCCTCTCTATCCCCGCGAATCGCCGTGGCTCGATCCGGACGACCCGAAGCTGGTCTGCATCCCCTGGGGGGTGGAAGCCGAGCGGTTTCTCCCTCCGCCCCAGGAGCCGCCCGCGCCTCCTCCGCTGGTGATCGGCTTCCTCAGCCTGCTCGACGTGCATCACCGGTACAAGGGTCTGGACGTGCTGCTCGAAGCCCTGGCCCTCCTTCCGGAGGCGCGGCTCCGGGTCGGCGGCAAGGGCGAGGATCTGGAGTACTACCGGCGGCTGGCGAAGGACTTCGGGGTCGAGGAACGGGTCGAGTTCCTCGGCTTCGTGCCCGACGCGGAGCTGAACGCCTTCTACGGCTCGTGCCACGTGTTCGCCCTGCCCTCGACCGACTCCCGGCAGGAGGGCTTCGGCCTGGTGCTGCTGGAGGCCATGGCCTGCGGCCGACCGGTAGTGACCACCCCGATCGTGGGCGTGGCCGGCGACGTCGAGCCGCGGGGCGTGGGCCTGGTGGTTCCCACGGACGAGCCCATCGAGTTGGCCGCGGCGCTCCAGAACCTGCGGGACCTCCCGGAGATGGGCCGCCGGGCACGGGAGCTGGTCGAGGAGCGCTACACCTGGGAGCGCGTGACGGACGACTACGAGGCGCTCTTCGAATCCTTGACCGGCTCCAATTCGAAGTAGAGCTCGTTGGCCGGCAGCATCCAGCAGCAGAACCGCTCGTAAAAGAGCGGGAAGGCGTTGATCAGCGCCGTGAGCACCCGGCTCGGGATCTCCCGCTTCTCGTTCTTGATCCAGAAGAACCGGATCTGCCGCTTGCGGATGCGGAACCGCAGGTGGGAGTAGAAGTTGTAGACGCCGCCCTCGGTGAAGTAGTCGAAGCTGTGGTAGCCGAAGAACCGCTTGTGGGTGGGGTCCGTGTAGGCGCCGAAGAACGACAGGTGCGGCACGTAGATGCGGATGACCGACCCCGGCTTGCAGATCCGCCGCAGCTCGGCGAGCAGGGCAAAGAGGTCCGACACGTGCTCCAGCACGTGCGAGGTGAAGACCTCGTCGAAGGTGTCGTCGGCGAAGGGGAGCGGCTTCTCCAGGTCCGCGACCACGTCGATCCCGCGGATCTTCGCCAGGTCCAGGTTGACGTAGCCCGGCCGGATGTCCCGCCCGCAGCCCAGGTTGAGTCGTCTCACGGCCGAAGAGGATACCAAACGGTCATGTTAGAGTACGGGCCGACTTTCAAACCCGTCTCGAGGACTGCCGCGTGACCGACCCCCAGATCGAAGTCTCCGTCGTCATGCCCTGCCTGAACGAGGCCGGGTCGGTAGGGGTCTGTGTCGAGAAGGCCTGGCGGGCCCTCAAGTCCATGGGCATCCCGGCCGAGGTGATCGTGGTCGACAACGGCTCGACCGACGGCTCTCCCGAGATCGCCGAGCAGGCCGGGGCGCGGGTGGTCCACGAGCGGCGGCGCGGCTACGGGTCGGCCTACCTGCGCGGGTTCGCCGAGGCGCGCGGGCGCTACCTGGTGATGGGCGACTCGGACGACAGCTACGACTTCCTCGCCATCCCCGAGTTCATCAAACCCCTCCGCGAGCAGGGATTCGACATGGTGATCGGCTCGCGCCTCAAGGGCAACATCCTGCCCGGCGCCATGCCGTGGTCGCACCGCTACATCGGCAACCCGATCCTCTCCGGCATGCTGCGCCTGCTGTTCCGCACCAGCGTCTCGGACTCGCACTGCGGCATGCGCGCGTTCACCCGCGAGGCGTATGAGCGCATGCGGCTCCAGACCACCGGCATGGAGTTCGCCTCGGAGATGGTGGTCAACTCGCTGCGCGCCGAGCTGAAGATCCACGAGATTCCGATCACCTACCATCCGCGGATCGGCGAGTCCAAGCTCTCGGGCCTGCGCGACGCCTGGCGGCACATCCGCTTCATGCTGCTCTTCTCGCCCTCGTACTTGTTCCAGCTCCCGGGTCTTCTCCTGATGATCGCGGGCGGGCTCCTGGTGCTGCTCCTCGCCGGTGGGCCGCGCGAGATCTTCGGCCGGACCTGGGACTATCACGTGCTGCTGTTCGGGGCGCTCGCGCTGATCCTGGGGTACAACCTGATCCTGTTCGACGTCTTCGCCAAGACCTTCTCCATGGGCGCGGAGTTCGCGCGGCCCCGCCAGTGGCTGACCCGGCTGTTCGGCTGGTTTTCGCTGGAGCGCGGGCTGGTCCTCGGGTCGATCCTCTTCCTGGCCGGCCTGTGGCTGGAGGTGAAGATCGTGCTCGACTGGATCGAGGCCGGCTCCGGACCGCTGATGGCGGTGCGCGGGGTGGTGATCGGGATGACCTCCATGGTCATGGGCGCGCAGACCGTGTTCGCCTCCTTCCTGGTCAGCCTGATGCTGATCGAACGGAGATGAACGTCAAGGAAGCCGCCCGCCGCTGGCTCCCCTGGCTGGTGGCTGCGGCGATCCTCGCGGTCCTGGTCCGCGAGATCCGGCTGGAGCCGCTGCGCGAGGCGTTCCAGCACGGCGCCTACCTGGCGCTCTCGCTGTTCATCGTCTTCGAGCTGGTGATCACCCTGCCGGTGGACGCCTTCGCCACCCGGGCGGCGCTCGACGCGGTCGGCATCCCGCGGCCGTTTTTAGAAGTGATGTACGCGCGCGGCGCGAGCTACCTGCTCGGCCTGCTCTCCTACATCGCGGGCCAGGGCGGGATGGGTTTCTATCTGGTGCGGACCGGCGTGCCGGTCGCCCGCTCGGCCGGGGCCGTTCTCTTTTTAATGGTGGCGAACGGGATCGTGCTGGTGCTGCTCGGCGCCACGGGCTTGGCGGTCGAGATGGCCCGGGGCGGGCTGGCCGGGGTGCCGACCGAGCTGCTGGCCCTGACGATCGCAGCGGCCCTGGCGGGCACGGTCGTCTATGGGATCGTGATCGCTCTGCGTCCGAAGTGGCTCGCCCGGTATAGCCTCCTGGCGCCGCTGTTCGACGCCGGGGTGCGGGGGAACGCGCGGGCGGTGCTCGCCCGCTTTCCCCACATGCTGCTCCTGGCCGTGCTCCACTGGCTGGCGTTCCGGATCTGGGGGATCGCGGTGCCGGCCGTGCCCGGGCTGGCGCTCAATCCGATCGTCCTCCTCCTCTCGGCGCTGCCGGTGACCCCGGGCGGGCTCGGGACGACACAGGCATTGCAGGTGCTGTTCTTCAGCCCGTGGGCCGCCGGTGCCACGGCCGACGACCGGGCCGCCTCGGTGCTGGCCTTCAGCCTGGTCCACCACGTGGTCAACCTGATCGTGCAGGCGGCGCTCGGGCTGGCCTGCCTGGCGCCCTTCCGCCGGCGCGTGCCGAGAATACCGTGAGGATTCTCCTGGTCTACGACTGTCTCTACCCCGCGTCGGTAGGAGGGGTGGAGCACCGGAACCACGAGCTGGCCCGGGCCCTGGCCGCTCGCGGCCACCAGGTGACACTGGCCGGGTTCGCCGACTCTCCGTCCGAGCCGATGCCGGGAGTCGAGATCCTACCCCTGGCTCCGCCCGGCCGTCTGTATACGGAGACCGGCAAGCGGAGCACCGGCGAGGCCGTGCGTCTCGCCCGGTCCGTGCTCCGGCTGGACCTGCGGCGATTCGACGTGGTCGAGTCGGCCAACATCCCCTACGCCCACCTGCCGCCGCTCGCCCTGCGCTGCCGGATGGCGGGCAGGCCGCTGGTCGTGACCTGGCACGAGTACTGGGGCCGCTACTGGCGCCAGTACCTGGGAGCGAAGTGGCCGGTCTATGCCGCAGCCGAGCGCATCACGGCCCACCTGGGCAAGGCGGCGATCGCGGTCAGCCGGCTCACTGGAGAACGGGTGGAGCGGGTGCGCGGCGAGGCGGTTCCGGTCATCCCCAACGGTATTCCGCTGGAGACGATCCGCCAAGCAGCCTCCCCTGGAGACGGTCCTCCGCTCGTCTACGCCGGCCGGCTGCTGCGCGAGAAGCGCATCGATCTGCTCCTGGAGGCGGTGGCCCGGCTTCAGGTGAAGCTTGCGATCTATGGAGATGGTCCGGACCGGGCCCGGCTGGAGGAGCTGGCCGGACGACTCGGTCTCCAGGACACGGTCCTCTTCCACGGCTACCTGCCGACGAACGTGGATGTCTGGCGCCGGCTGGGCGAGTCGAGGATCGCGGTCCAGCCCTCCTCGCGCGAAGGCTTTGGCCTCTTCCCCC
>DATANP010000660.1:0-1911 GCA_036266195.1 Thermoanaerobaculia bacterium
TAGGCCTCGGCGATGGCGCGCGCCAGGCCGAGCAATCTCGCCCGGTCCCCCCGCCGGCGCAGGTCCTCGGCGGCGGTGAGAGCGTCCACGCCGCGGTGCCACTCGATGGCGAGCCAGCGCCGGCCCTCGACCTCGCCCTGGCCGACCAGCCTCGGCGCGCCTTCGCCGGCCAGGTGCTCGAGGATGGCGGCCTCGCGCTCGAAGGCGCCGCCGGAGCGGCCGGCGGCCACCGGCCGCTCGATCTTGAGCGCCACGGTGAGACCGTCCGGGGAGCGCACCTGGTAGAGCTCGGTGTCCTCCAGGCCCTGGATGCACTCGACGACCTCGAAGCCGGCGACCTCCTCGCCGCTCTCGTGGGTCTGGCGGATGGCTTCGGCCTCCTGCGAGCCCTCGGTCACCAGGAAGCCGGAGGTAAGCAGGCGCTCCAGCAGCGGATAGGCCTCCTCCAGGGTGGTCTCGGGATCGAGCGAGCGCTCGCGGCTGAAGCGGATGACGGCCTCGACAATGGTGAGCGGCTCGCGGAACAGGCGCAGGAGGTCGGCCGCTCCGGCGTCCACGATGCGCGACGGGGTGCGCGAGCGGGGGCGGGTGACGGCGTAGTCCCCCTCTTCCCAGGTGAGCTGGCGCCGCGTCTCCTCCGGCAGGTCGGCCACGGGCACGAGCAGCACGTCCTCGGGCAGGACCAGGGGGTCGGTGATCGCCACGTCTCAGCTCCTCAGTTTCTCAGCTTCTCAGTTTCTCTTCCAGAGCATGGCGCCCGGGGTCCAGGTGTCGGTGTCCACGCCTTCCAGCCTGACGCGCTCCAGGGCGAAGCGCCAGGGCTCGGCGCTCTCCGTGGATTTGGCCGACAGAATCGCGCGCGCCAGGCGGTGGGTCAGCCAGAGGCGCCAGCTCTCGCCGCCCAGGGGGGACTCCTCGCGCGGCGGGTCCACGCCCCAGGAGAGCAGGCCGTCGCCGCCGATCTCGGAGGTGAACGGCACGCCCTGGGCCGGCATTCCGGACAGGCGCGAGGCCAGGGCGTCGGCCGCGGCCGCGAGCAGCTCGAAGCTCGGGAAGTAGGCCACGATCTTGTCGGCGCGCAGCAGGCCCCAGGCGTCCGCCCCCACTTTGAACTGCGGTGCGCGGGCCGCGGCGAGCGCCTCCAGGATGGCGCCGAAGCTCTCCGGCAGGACCTCGGGCGCGGGGCTGACGTAGAGCTTCCAGGTGGCGCCCGAGCCGGTGACGTCCTCGACCGGCGCGCGCGAGCGCCAGCTCAGCCACCACTCGTTCGGGCCCTTGCTCTCCCAGCCGCGGTCGAGCTCCTGGCGCCACCGCCCGCCGGGGCCGATGCCGAGCCAGGCGCGCACGGCGTTGGCGCCGTCGCCGGTACCCAGCAGGCGCTTCCAGCGCGGGGTCAGCGGCCGGCGGTTGTAGCCATAGAGGCGGTGCGAGAGGAGGAAGGCGTCGTCGAGGTCCAGGTCCTGGCCGTAGCGCAGGGCGTCCTCGGAGATCCCGGCGAGGCGGCTCGCGGCCCCTCCCGCGACGTCCCGCTCGCCCAGCAGGGGCAGGGCCGCGGCCCCGAACACGAAGCCGCCGCCGTGCTCGACCTCCAGGATGCCGTCCGCCACCAGCCGGCCGACGGTGCGCAGGACCCCCTCGCCGAGCAGGGCCTCCATGTAGGACGGCAGGGGCCCCGGCTCGCCGAGGGTGAGGAAGAGCAGGGCGGTCTCGCGGTCGACCGACTTGACCCCGAGCGCGGCGGCACCTTCGCGGGGGCGCAGGATGCCGTAGAAGTCCGGGTCCCTGCGCAGATCCGCGAGCGCCTTCCGCTCCTCGTCCGCGAGCCGGTCGTAGAGGACCAGCTCGAAGGCGGGGTTGGCGCGGAAGGCGCGGCCGAGGATCTCCCGACGGTCCCGCATCCTCCGCGATCAG
>DATANP010000661.1:0-3909 GCA_036266195.1 Thermoanaerobaculia bacterium
GGGCGGCGGCGCCGCGGTCGGGGAGACGAAGCTGTCCGCGATAATGCTGATCTCCACCGTGGCCTGCTCCGGGTTGTCGAGCTTGAGCTTGTAGTCGCCCCCGCCTTCCAGGTCGATCGAGGCGGTCGCGGCCTGGTCCCAGGAGGCGCCGAACAGGCCGTCGTCCTCATAGAGGGTGCAGGTCACCTTGGTGGGATACGCGAGAGGATTGAGCGGCTTGTTGATCTTGAGGGTCTGCGGGTTGGTGGCGATCGCCGCGGGGATCATGACGGTCGCATCCTTGTCGGTCGCGGTCTGGCAGGTCAGGCGGAACTCGCAGTTCCCCATCTCCTCGCAGTTCTCGATGAACATCTGGGTCACCAGCACCCGGCCGCCCTGGGCCTTCGCTTCAGCGCCGAGGAGGAGCATGGCGCCGGCGAGGAGGGTGACGGGCAGGGCAGACGCCAACAACGTTCGGGATTTCATGCAGTGCCTCCGTTCAGTGGACTCCATGGTAACGGTGCTGCCGAACACGACAACTCATCCTTCCGGGTGTTTTTACCCTACCTCAAAGGAGGGTGCTCTTGATAGGCTCGTGCGCCTGTGAATGTGAAACTGTATCTGCCGATCGAAGAGATCCTGAAGTCCGGAGCCCCTCCGTCCCTGCGGCCGATCGGCCGCTCGCGGGAGGGCCGGGAGATCCTGGGCGGTGTCTTCGGGCGCGGCCCGCGCCGGCTGTCGCTGATCGCCGGCTGCCACTCCGACGAGCCGGTGGGGCCCGCGATGCTCCGCCGGCTCACCTCGTATCTCGCGTCGAACCCCGGCGACCCGCTCCTGGCAGGGTACACCTGGTACGTGGTCCCGCACGTCAACCCGGACGGCGAGGTTCGCAACGCGGTATGGAGCGACGTGAGCGACCACACCCTGCCGGCCGTCGACCACCTCGGCCGGGAGGACCGCGTCTTCGACCTCTACCTCTATCTAAGGAATGTTATGCGGGAGAAGCCGGGCGACGACATGGAGTTCGGCTTCCCGCGAGATCCCGGCGATGCAGGTGCCCGGCCGGAGAACCGCGCCGTGGCCGGGTTCCTGGCCGGCGGCGCGCCGTTCGACCTGCACGGCAGCTTCCACAGCATCGCCTTCGCCTCGGGCCCCTGGTTCCTGATCGAGCCCGCCTGGATCGACCGCACCGCCGGCCTGCGCGACTCGCTTCGGCAGCGGGTGAGATCGATGGGCTACGGCCTCTTCGACGTGGACCGCGGAGGAGAGAAGGGCTTCCGCCGAGTGGACGAAGGGTTCTCCACCCGGCCGGATTCGCGGTCCATGATCGCGTGGTTCGAGGAGAGGGGCGATCCGGAGACGGCTGCGAAGTTCCGGCCCAGCTCCATGGAATACGTCCGTTCGCTCGGCGGCGACCCGTTCACGTTCGTCTCCGAGATGCCCCTCTTCCTGAGGCCCCTGCCGCCGGGCGACACCGGCAGGCCCGACGACCCGGTCTTCCGCGCCTGGCTGGAGCGGGCCGCCCTGGCCCGGCCGGACGAGATCCCGGGCGAGATGGAGAAGGCCGGCGTCCGCGGCATGCCGCTCCGGGACCAGATGCGGCTGCAGCTCGCCTTCCTGGAAGAGGCGATGCGGATCGTCGAGACATCGTAGTGCTGTGGTTCCTGATCTCTCACCTGCTGGCGCTCGTGCTGCTGGCCGCCATCGCGTACGTGGCCGGCCGGCTCGTGCTGCGCCGATGGATCGAAACGGACGGGCTGGAGCGGTTCGCGATCGCCTCGGCCCTCGGGCTGGTCCTCCTGGCCCATCTCGTCTTCGCCCTGGGAGCCTTGGGGCTCCTCGCGCGCGGGCCGCTGATCGCCGTGCTGGTCGGCCTCGGCGCGCTGGGCTGGTGGGAGATCGAGCTCGAGGGACGCGGCAGGCTCTGGGCGGGTCTGTGCCTGGCGGCCGCGCCGGTCTTCGTCCTTTCTCTATACCCGCCCACGGGATTCGACGAAACGCTGTACCACCTGCCGTACTCGCGCGCCTTCGTGCGGACCGGCTCGGTCCCCTTCCTGCCCGAGCTGCGCAACCCGGTCTTTCCGCAACTCGACGAGATGCTCTCGGCCGGCATGATGCTGCTGGCGGACGACGTGGCCACCCACCTGATCCGGCTCCTCATGACCCTGCTCACGGCCGCCCTCCTGGTGGCCTGGGGAAGGAGGGTCTTCTCGCCCGGAGCCGGATGGCTGGCGGCCGGGCTCTTCCTGGGCAGCCCGATCATCGTCCACCTGGCCTCGTCGGGCTACGTCGAACCCGCCCTGAACCTGTTCGCCGCCGCGGCGCTCTACAGCCTGGACCGCTGGCGGGACGGAGATTGGCGATGGCTCGCGCTCGCCGGCGCCTTCGCAGCCTCGGCAGCCGGGGTCAAATACCTGGGCCTGTTCTTCGTGGCGGCAGTCTTCGTGACCGCGCTGTCCACCGCCGTCCGCGAGCGCCGCATGCGGGATCTCCTGATCGCCGCCCTCGTCTGCCTGGCCGTGCTCGCCCCGACCTACGGCCGCATCCTTGCGTACACGGGCAATCCTCTCTTTCCTTTCTACCCGGGCGTGTTCGGTCCGAACCCCTGGGCGCCGGACGCGGTCGCGGGCCGCAGCCTGGAGGCGCGGGCCGTCGCCTACGTCCGCTTTCCCCTGGACGTCTTCCTCGACCGCGAGGCTGTGGGCGGCCAGCCTCCGTACTCCCCCTTCTATCTGATGGCCGCGCCGCTGCTCGTCCTGGGCCTCCGGAATCCCAGGGTGAGATGGCTCGCCGGGATGTCGCTGGCCTACTCGCTCGTCTTCCTCCTGCTGCCACCGGACTCGCGCTACATGACCACCCTGCTGCCGGCGCTCAGCCTGGCGGTGGCCGGCAGCGTCCCCTGGAAGCGAGCGCTGCCGGCCCTGGCCCTTCTCGCCTTCCTGCCAGGCTGGGCCTACGGTATCTACAGGATCGAGAAGGAGGGGCCGCTGCCGGTGACCGCCACCGAGCGGCGCCTCTATCTCGCCCGCGAGCTGCCGGCCTATGCCGCGCTGGATCATCTCAACCGGCTGCGGGGCTCCAGCTACACCGTCTATGGCCTCTACACCGAGAACATGGTCTATCACGCCGACGGGACGCTGATCGGCGACTGGAGCGGGCCGGCCAGCTATTCGAAGGTGGTGCCCACGATGAAGGACCCGAAAGCCTTCCACCGCCGGCTGCAGGAGGCCGGGGCCGACTATCTCCTGCTGGTGCGGGAGCGCGGCGTCCGGCTGCCGAGAGGCCCGGAGTGGGACCGGCTCTTCCGCCGGATCTACTCGGACGCCCGGGCCGACGTCTATGAGCTGAGCCGCATCGAGAGTTGTCACGATTGCCGAAGGTCGCGGCACCTAGAGGAAGACCGGGCGAGCGCCCGGCATCGAATCCTGTTTTCATTCGGAGGGGCCTCACCGTGGAAAAGATCCTCGTCGTCGGCGCCGGCCTGGTCGGCTCGCTACTGTCCACCTACCTCGCCCGAGAAGGGTACGAGGTTCATCTCTACGACCGCCAGCAGGACCCCCGCCTCGGCCGCCGCCGCACGGGCCGGTCCATCAACCTGACCATCTGCGAGCGCGGCTTCGCGTCGCTCGACCGCCTGGGCATCGGCGACCGGGTGCGCGACATCGCCGTGCCCTGCTACGGCCGCTACATCCATTCCCTGGACGGCTCGGTCGAATATCAACCCTACGGCAACCACCGCGAGGCCATCCATTCGGTCTCGCGCAACGAGCTGAACGACCTCCTCCTGGACGTCGCCCTGGAGCAGACCGGGATCCACCTGCACTTCGAGGAGAAGTGCCTGGAGGTGGACCTGGACACTCCGGAGGTGGTCTTCCAAAGCCTGCGCACCGACGAGATCACGCACGTCCGGGCGGACCGGGTGATCGGCGC
>DATANP010000662.1:0-11408 GCA_036266195.1 Thermoanaerobaculia bacterium
CGAGATCCTGGCCGGCAAATGACCAGGCGGGCGATCGTCGGCACCGCGGGTCACATCGACCACGGCAAGACCAGCCTGGTCCTCGCCCTGACCGGGATCGACTGCGACCGCTGGGCCGAGGAGAAGGCGCGCGGCATCACGATCGACCTGGGGTTCGCCCACCTCGAAGAGGGCGATCTCCAGATCGGGTTCATCGACGTGCCCGGCCACGAGCGGTTCCTCCACAACGCGCTCGCCGGCCTCGGCGGCATCCGGGTGCTGCTGCTCGTGGTGGCGGCGGACGAGGGGGTCAAGCCCCAGACCCGCGAGCACCTGGCGGTCTGCTCTCTGTTGGGCATCCCGGCCGGCGTCGTGGCCCTGACCAAGGTGGACCTGGTGTCGCCCGACCTCCTGGAGCTGGCCCAGTTGGAGGTCGAGGAGCTGCTCGCCCCGACCCCGTTCGCGGGCTCCCCCATCCTGCCGGTGTCGAGCACGACCGGAGAGGGGATTCCGGAGCTGAAGTCGTTGCTCGTGGATCTCGCCTCCCGGCACGCCACGCCTGCCGATCCGGACCATCCGGCACGGCTGCCGATCGACCGCGCGTTCCACCTGCGCGGGCTCGGCGTGGTGGTGACCGGCACGCTCGCGGGCGGCGAGATCCGGCCCGGCGACACCCTGGAGGTCCTGCCGCGCGGCCAGCGCGCGCGGGTGCGGAGCATCCAGGTCCACGGCCAGCCGCGCGAGGCGGCCGAGGCCGGCGAGCGCACCTCGCTCCAGCTCTCCGGCGTGGCCCTGGAGGAGCTGAGCCGCGGCATGCAGCTCGGCCCGCCCGAGTCGTTCGCGGCCTCGACCAGTCTGCTCGCCCGCTTCACCCTGCTGCCGGACGCCCCGGCGCCGCTCCGCGGCTTCACGCCGGTGCGCGTCCACCTCTTCGCGAGCGAGGTGCTCGGCCGCATGCGGCCCCTTTCGGAAGCCGGGCTGATGCCGGGCGAGACCGGGCCGGTGGAGATCCGCCTGGAGGCGCCGGTGGCCGCGATCCGCGGCGACCGCTACATCGTACGGCGCCCGTCGCCCGCGGCGACCCTGGGCGGCGGCGAGGTGCTCGACCCGCGCTGGCGCCGGCACCGCGGCACGATCCTCGGCCAGGCGCTCACGGCACTCCAGGGCGACCTCCGGCAGGCGCTGGCGTTCTGGGTGCAGGAGGCCGGCGAGCGCGGCGCGACCGCACCGGAGCTGGCCCGCCGCCTCGGCCTCCCTCCGCCCCGGGTGGAGGCGGAGCTGCGCAAGATCACCTCGGCCAACAAGCTCATCGAAGTTCCCGGACCGTCACCTCGCTGGATCGCGCCGTCCGCGGTCCAGCGGGTCACCGAGCGCGCGAAGCGGGTGGTCAAGGAGTACTTCCAGAAGGACCGGCTGGCCGACGGCATGCCCAAGGCCGAGGCCGTGCGGCGCATCCTGCGCGGCCGGGCGGCGGAGCTGGCGCCGGTCTATCTCGGCTGGCTGGAGGCCCAGAAGGTGCTCGCCGTGCAGGGCGACCAGGTCGTGCTGCCCGGCCGCAGCGCGCAGCTCACGGGCGAAGAGTCGCAGCTCGCCGCCGCCGTGGTCGAGCGCTTCGACCGCGGCGGGCTCACGCCCCCCTCGCCGAGCGAGCTGAGCATCGGGCTCAACGCCAAGCCGCAGATCCTGGAAGGCGTCATCCGCCACATGGTCTCCCGCGGCCAGCTCATCCGCCTGCCCGACGGCCTCATCCTCGCGGCCTCGGCCGTGGCGAACCTGAAGCGCGACCTCCTCGCCACCGGCTGGGAGCGCTTCTCCGTCCCCGAGTTCAAGGACCGCTTCGGCCTCAGCCGCAAGTGGGCCATCCCCCTCCTCGAGCACCTCGACTCCACCGGCGTCACCCGCCGCGTCGGAGACGAGCGGATGATCGTCCGGCCCTCCGAGCGGAAGCTCGCATGACGATGCATAGACTTTTTGTTATAACCTCGGTCTCCTTCTCCGCGAATTATTGGCTTGGAAGGACACCGGGTTCACGATACAATCGAACCCTGTGTCTGATAGTCTCGACTCGCGCCCGGCGTTCCCGGTCCTGATTCACCCCGATCTCTATCGCCGGCTGCGGGAGAGTGGTCGCACCGCGCTTGGCGGCGTCTGGAAGGCGCTTCGCCGGCTCCGCGAGGGCCATTGGGGAGGCGGGACGCGCGTCAAGCGCCTGCGCGGCGTGGGGCGGCCGGTCTATGAAGCGCGGACCGACTCGGGGAGCCGGCTGCTGTTCACCATGGCGCGCTCGCCGCTACGCGAACCGGGACAGAGCGCCTGCCATCTCCAGGTCTGGGACTGGGTCGAGCACGACGACGCCGAGCGCACCGCGCGCCGCAACCGCGCGCCGGAGGCCGAGTTCCTGGAGCTGGAGGCGGTCGAGCAGTTCGAGATCGACGAGCCGCCGCCGCACCCGGAGGCCACCTTCGCAGAGATCTCGGCCGGAGACGACTCCGAGCCGCTCCTTCACTTCCTCCTCCCTCCGGACGAGCTCGAGATCCGGTCCGAGGAGCCGCCCGGCGTCCGCTGGTACCTGCTGGAGCCCGGCGTCCTGGCCGAGGAGGAGGAGTTCCAGCGGCTGTTCGACCGCGGCGGCGACGAGCTCGAGCTGAAGCTCACCCGCGAGCAGTACGAGATCGTCCATACCCCGGGCCCGGTCCTCCTGGCGGGCAGCGCCGGCAGCGGCAAGACCACGGTGTCGATCCACCGGCTCGCCGCGGCGATGTCGGCCGGCTCGGCGCTGTACCTCTCCTACAGCCCGGCGCTCGTCGATCACGCCCGGCAGCTCGTCCACGACCTGGCCGCGGCGCGCGGGATCGACTTCGATACGCCCAGTATCGGCGGCATTCGGAAGCCCGACTTCTTCACCTTCGGCGATCTCTACCGCTCGCTCGTGCCGCACGCGAGCCCCATGAGTGAGGCGCTGTTCCGCGAATGGTTCCGCAAGTCCGGCCGCTCCCTGGACCCCGCGCTGGTCTGGGAGGAGCTGCGGAGCATCCTCAAGGGCGCCTGCCTGGACACCACCCGGCCCATGCTCGACGAGGCGGCCTACCAGGAGCTGGGCCGCAAGCGCGCGCCGCTCTTCGTGGACGAGCGGCCGGAGATCTACCGCATCGCCCAGCGCTACCAGGAGTGGCTCGCCGAGGAGGGTCGGGTGGACCGCATCGACCTCTGCCGCAAGGCCTTCGCCGAGCTGAAGCGCGGTAGCCGGGGCAGTGGGCGGACCTGGGACGTGGTGGTCTGCGACGAGGTCCAGGACCTGACCGAGCTGGAGGTGGCCTTCGTCTTCGCCCTGTCGCGGCGGCCGGACCTCTCGGGCGTCCTCCTGACCGGCGACACCCAGCAGACCGTGCAGCCGAGCGGCTTCCGCTGGGCCGAGGTGCGCCGGCTGGCAGGCAAGGCCGCCGAACGCGGAGACCGCAGGCGCGAGGCCCCGGCCGTGCTCCGGCTGCGGCGCAACCTGCGCAGCGTCCGGCCGCTCGTCGAGCTGGCCAACGCCCTCCTCCTGCTGCGCCGCGAGGTCTACGGCCGCACCGAGGAGGACGAGCCCGAGGAGGCCTCGGTCGACGGACCGGTCCCGATCGAGGTGCCGGGCACCGAGGACGAGGTGCTCGCCGCCATCGAGGGGTTCGGCCCGCGTTGCGCCGTGCTCACCCTGGACGAGGCCGAGGCCGAACGCCTCCGCCAGCGGCTCGGCACCACCCGCGTCTTCCACGTGCGGGACGCCAAGGGGCTGGAGTTCGACGACGTGGTGCTCTGGAAGCTCCTCGGTCCGGACCGCGATCTCGTCGAGCGCTTCCTCCGGACCCGCCGCTCGGAAGCCCGGCTGGACCGCGAGCCCCGCTTCAAGCGCCTCCTGCAGCTCCTCTACGTGGCCGTGACCCGCGCCCGCCGCCACCTCGCCATCCACGAGGGCCCGGAGCCGCACGCCTTCTGGGGAGACGGGCGGTTCGGCAGTCTCCTGGAGCGCGAGGCGGTCGAGAGCCTGGCCCATCTCTTCCGCCCCACCGCCTCGCCCGCGGAGTGGGAGGCCGAGGGCGACTTCTTCCTCCAGCGCCGCCGCTTCCGGCAGGCCGCCGAGTGCTACCGCCGCGCCGGGCGCTCCGGGAGGGAGGCCGAGGCCCTCGCCCATGCCGACGAGGAGCGCGAGGACTGGACCACGGCGCTGACGCGCTGGACCGGTCTCGGCGCGGCCGCGCGCCAGGCCCCCCTGCTCGAACGCCTTGGGCGCCTGACCGAGGCCGCCGCCCGCTGGCGCGAGGCCGGCCAGGAGGCGGACGCGCGGCGATGCGAGGCACGCCTGTTCGAAGAGCGCAAGGCCTGGAAGCCCGCCGCCGAAGCCTGGGAGGTGCTCGGCCGGCACGCGGACGCCGCGCGCTGCTGGGAGCGCGCCGGGGACGCCCGGCGCGCCAACCTCGCCTCGGCCCGCGCCGCGGAGGAGGCCGGAGAGCCGGGCCGCGCCGGGGCCTTCTGGCAGGAGGCGGGCGATCTCGACGCCGCAGCTCGCTGCTTCCGCGCGGCCGGCGAGCCGGCCAAGGCCGCGCTCGTGCTCGCGCGCCAGAACGAGGCGCTCGGTCGCTGGGGCCGCGCCGCCGCGGCCTGGCGCATCGCGGGCCGGCTCAGGAACGCGCAGCTCTGCCGGGCGCGGGCACTGGAGATGTCCGGCCGCCCGGGCCGGGCCGCGGTCTACTGCGAACGGCTCGGCGAGATCGAGCGCGCCGTCGAGCTCTACATCCAGGCGGACCGCTGGCTGGACGTGGCCCGGCTCGACGGCGTCCAGCCCGAGGGCCGGCGCCGGCTGCTCTCCAGGCTCCGGGCCCTGGTCGAGGCCGGCAGCCTGGAGAGCCTGGACCGCGCCGACCTCCTGCTCCAGACCCGCCGGCAGGCCCTCCACGAACGTCTGCCCGCCATCCCCTGGTTCCTGCTCACCGAGAGCGAGCGCCTGATCTGGGAGGAGTTGCGCGACCTGGAGCGTCTGGAGCACCGCAGCCGCGCTCTGCGCGCCGAAACCGAACGGGCCTGGAGCCGCGCCGCCCGCCATTGGGACCAGGCCGAGGAGCCGGCCCGGGCCGCCCAGGTGCGGACCGGCCGGCGGCCCGTCCACCTCCGGCGCCAGGAGGGGCTGGCCGCGGTAGGACGGGGTGAGGAAGCCCATCCGTCGCGCGAGATCCTCCGCCTCCTGGCCCAGGGAGCCGCACCGCCGGACGAGGTCCGCGAAGCCGTCCGCCATCTCCTCCAGGGTTGCACGACCTGCTCGCGGGAGATCGAGCAGGCCCGCTGCACCGAGAAGCTGGCCCCGGCGAGCTACGACGACGCCATCCAGCGCCTGCGCCGGAGGATCGCCGAGGGCGGCCTGGAGGCGCTGCGCGGGCCCGACTCGCCCCGCGCGCTCTACGCCGAGCTGCTCGCCCACGAGGCGGTCGAGGGGCTGGCCCAGGTCCACAGCACGCGCCGCTACGCCAGCCTGGCGCTCTGCGAGCTGCTGCTCCAGAAGAGCCGCGAGCTCGGCATCGCGGACCCGGCCCGCGCCCGCAAGGCCGCGGAGATCGCGGTCCGGGTCGCCGAGCAGCTCGACATGGAGCTCTATGGAGCGCCGGTCGTCCAGGACCTCCGCGCCGTGGCCTGGGCCTACCTCGCCGAGAGCCGGCGCGTCCAGGCCGAGGTGGGCCTCGCCGAGAGCGCCATGGAAAAGGCCGAGCACCTCCTGGAGGACGGCAGCGGCGATCCCCTGACCCAGGCCGAGTTGCTGACGCTCAAGGCCTCGCTCGCCGGCTACTGCGGCCGGTTCGAGGAGTCGCTCGGGCTGTTGAACCGGGCCGCCGCGATCTACCGCCACCTCGGAGAGCGCCACTTCCTCGGCCGCACCCTGCTCAAGAAGGGGACCATCCTCGGCAACGCCGGCCAGCACGCGGCGGCCCTGCGCCTGATCCGCCGCAGCATCGACCTCATCGACCCCACCCGCGAGCCGCGGCTGATCGTCTGCGCGACCCACAACCTCATCTGGTTCCTCCACGAGAGCGGACGCGAAGGCGAGGTCACCGCCTGCCTCGACGGCGCCCGGCGTCTCTATGAAAAAGCCGGCGACCGCCGCCACCTGAACCGGCTGCGCTGGCTGGAGGGCAAGCTCGCCAACGGCGCGCGGGAGGCCGAGGGGGCCCTGCTCGCCGCGCGTGAAGGCCTCGCGAAGGAGGGCCTCGCCTACGAGGCCGCGCTGGCGGCCATGGACCTGGCGGTCCTCTACGTCCAGGAGCGGCGCGAGGCAGACATGCTCCGCCTGGCCGACCAGATCTACCCCCTGTTCCGCTCCGACGATATGTACCAGGAGACGACGGCCGCCCTCCTCTCCTTCCAGCAGCCGTCCGGCGACAAGGACGTGGACCGGCTCCTGAACGAGCTGTCCGGCTGGGTGGCGCGCACCCGCAGCGAGAAGAACCCGCCGGCGCTGGTGCTGCCCGAGTAGGCTCCTATAATGCCTGGGCCATGGCCCACCTTTCCGACGCCGACCTCCTCGCCCGGCTGATCGCCTTCGACACGACCAGCCGGAACAGCAATCTGCCACTGGCCGCCTTCCTGGCGGACTATCTGGACCGGCCCGGCATCCGGGTCGAGCGCAACCCCTCCGAAGACGGCGACAAGGTCAACCTGGTTTTTTGGGTGGGTCCCGAACCATCGGGCGACCGCCGGGGCCTGGTCCTTTCCGGCCACATGGACACGGTGCCCGCCGAGGAAGCCGGCTGGCGGAGCGACCCGTTCACCCTGACCGACGGAGGAGACCGCTGGGTGGCCCGCGGCTCCTGCGACATGAAGGGCTTCCTCGCCGTGGCCGCCAATCTCGCGGCCGAGGTGGACCCGGCGAGCCTGCGCGCGCCGCTGGCCCTGGTCTTTACCTATGACGAGGAGGTCGGCACCCTGGGCGCCCGCCGGCTGACCGAGACCTTCCCGGAGGCCCGGGCCCTGCCGCGGAGCGCGATCATCGGCGAGCCCACCTCGCTCCGCGTGGCCCGCGTCCACAAGGGCCACGTCAAGATCCGGATCACCCTGCACGGTCGGAGCGCGCACAGCGGCTACCCGCACCTGGGCTTGAACGCCATCGAGCCCGCCGGCCGCGTGATCGAGGCCCTCACCCGGCTCCGACAAGAGCTCCAGGCCGAGGCTCCGCCGAACCGCGACCTCTTCCCGGAGGTCCCGTTCGTACCGCTCAACGTCGGCACCGTCCAGGGCGGCTCGGCCATCAACGTGGTGCCCGACCGCTGCGTGGTGGAGGTCGGGGTCCGGCCGCTCCCCGGGGTCGAGTCCGCGGACCTGGCCGAGCGCATCCGCCGTGCCACCCTGGACTCGGCGGCGCCGTTCGAGCCGGACGTCGAGGTCCTCTCCGACAGTCCTCCGATGCTGCTCGACGAGGGCTCCGCGATCCACCGCCACCTCTGCGCGCTGGTCGGCCAGAACGAGGGGGTCAGCGTCTCCTTCGCCACGGACGCCGGCTGGCTCCAGCGTCTCGGCATGGACTGCGCCATCTGCGGACCGGGCACCATCGAGGTGGCCCACAAGCCGAACGAGAGTCTGCCGAAGAACGAGTTCGCCGCCGCCCGCGAGCTGCTCGCCCGGACCATCCGGACGTTCTGCGCGGAGGCCGTATGACCGTCATCCAGGCGGACTGGACCTGGACCGGCGAGGCCTTCGAGGAAGGCGTCCAGGTCCGCATCGACGAAGACGGCCACATCTCGGAAGTCGGCCGTCTTGGCGCGGCCGATCATCGGCTGGAGCGCCGGGCCCTGCTGCCGGGAATGGTGAGCGCCCACTCGCACGCCTTCCAGCGTGGCCTGCGCGGCCGGGGCGAGCGCTTCCCCGCGGGCGCCGGCAGCTTCTGGACCTGGCGCGAGGCCATGTACGGCCTCGTGGACCGGCTCGATCCCGACGCCTTCCAGGCACTCTGTCTCCAGACCTTTCGCGAGATGCGCGCGGCCGGCATCACCTGCGTGGGCGAGTTCCACTACTTCCACCACGGTGAGGAGCTGGAAGGCTGGGCCATGGACGAGCGAATCCTGCGCGCCGCCTCCGAGGCCGGCATCCGCATCGCGCTGCTGGAGGTCTACTACCGGACCGGCGCCATCGGCCAGCCGCTCGAAGGAGCCCAGCGCCGCTTCGGCTCCCCTTCGATTCAGGCCTTCTGGGAGCAGGTGGACCGCCTCGCCAACCTCCTCGATCCGCGGACCCAGACCCTCGGAGCCTCCGTCCACAGCCTCCGCGCCGCGAGCCTCGAAGACCTGCGCGCGGTCTACGATGAGGCCCGGCGACGGGACCTGCCCTTCCACATCCACGTCGAAGAGCAGCGGCGGGAGATCCAGGACGCCCTCGCCTTCTACGGCCGCCGTCCCATGCAGCTCCTCCTGGAGACGCTCGGCACCGCCACCGACGTGACCGCCGTCCACTGCACTCACACCGACGCCGAGGACATGGCGCGCTTCCTGGCCGGCGGCGGCACGGTCTGCATCTGCCCCCTGACGGAAGGCAATCTGGGAGACGGCATCGCCGGCCTGCCCAGGGTCCGGGACCTCGGAGGCCCGGTCTGCCTGGGGAGCGACTCGAACGCGAGGATCTCCATGCTGGAGGAGATGCGCTGGCTGGAATACGCCCAGCGGCTGGCGACCGAGAGCCGCGGGGTTCTGGCGGACAACGCGGGCCAGGTCGCAAGGGCGGTCTTCGAATCGGCCACGGTCACCGGCGCCCGGGCCGTGGGAGTCGACGCCGGCCGCATCGCGCCCGGCTGCTGGGCCGACTTCGCGGCGATCGACCTGGACGCCCCCACCCTGGCCGGCTGGGAGCCGGACACGCTGCTCGATTCGCTGGTCTTCGGAGCCTCGGACGAGGCCGTCGCCGCCACCTGCGTGGGCGGGCGGTGGGTGGAGCACCGGCCAAGGACTTGAAGGACTGCAAGGACTGCAGGGACCAAAGGTCTTATGTCCTTGAAGTCCTTGCAGTCCCTTATGTCCTTTGTCCTAGAATCCCTCTCCATGTGCGGACGCTACACACTCAGCTCGGGCGGCGAGGAGCTGGCCCTGATGTTCGATCTGGCGGAGATCCCCTCTCTGTTCCCCCGGTTCAACATGGCGCCGACCCAGGAGGCGGCGGTGGTCCGGGTCGAAAAGCCCGGCGAGCCGCGGCGCCTCGGGATGCTGCGCTGGGGCCTCATCCCCTACTGGGCCAAGGAGGCCAGCATCGGCAACCGGATGATCAACGCCCGCTCCGAGAGCGTGGCCGACAAGCCGGCCTACCGCTTCAGCTTCCGCAAGCAGCGCTGCCTCATTCCCGCGGACGGCTTCTACGAGTGGAAGAAGGAGGGCAAGGCCAAGCAGCCCTTCTTCATCCACCGGAAGGATGGGAAACCCCTGGCCTTCGCCGGCCTGTGGTCCCGCTGGAAGGACCCCGAGAAGGGCCTGACCGACACGTTCACCATCCTGACCACGAGCGCCAACGACGTGATCCGGCCACTGCACGACCGGATGCCGGTCATCCTGGACCCCAAGGACTTCGGCCTGTGGCTGGATCCGGCCGTCGAGGACCGGGAGAAGCTCGAGCCGCTCCTGGCACCGTTCGATCCGGAACAGATAGAGACCTATCCCGTGAGCCGGGCCGTTAACAGCCCTGTCCATGACGCGGCCGACTGCATCGCGCCGCTGGTGGAGCCGGGCCAGGGTTAGAGCCAGTAGGAGAGGACGAACAGTCCGACCATCGCGAAGATCACGGCCAGCTTGCCGGCGGTGCCGAGGATCAGCCCGATCCAGGTCCCGATCCCCACCCTCCCTGCCTGCCGCAGGTCGCGCCGGGACAGGTACTCGCCGAGCGCGGCCCCCACGAAAGGCCCGAACAGCAGCCCGGGGATGCCCAGGAATAGCCCCACGACCGTGCCGACCGCAGCGCCGAAGACCGCCATCTTGCTCGCCCCCACCCGCTTCGCCCCCATCCCCGCCGCTGCCACCTCGATCGCGAACGTCAGCAGGACCAGTAGGAAGAGCACCGTGAGCGTAATCCAACCCACCTTCTGGAAGTGATCGATCCACGCCGCCAACAGCAGACCCGCGAACACCAGCGGCGCGCCGGGCAGCGCCGGCAGGACCGTGCCGGCCAGCCCGAGCAGCACCAGCAGGATGGCGAGGATCCAGAAGAGCGTCATGAGGTCGGTGCCGCCGGCTCCGCCGGAGGCTTGCCGACCCAGCGCCTCCAGATCTTGCGGATGAGGAAGACGGGGATCAGGATGACCAGGGCGATCGGGATGCCGTTGACCACGATGACGATCAGGGCGTCCACCACCCACTGGAGGAAGCCGACCAGGTTCCGGAAGGCGTTCCGGGTGGTCTCTCCCGGACGCCAGGCGTCCTCCGCCACGATCGGCTTCGAGGCCGAGTCCGCCTCCAGGGTGAGGTGGATGGTCGAGAACGAGACCTGGCCCTGGAGCTGGTTGAGCTGACCCTGGATCTGCTCGATCTGCGTCCGCACCTCGGTCAGGTTGTTGTAGATCTCCATCACCTCGGCGACCTTCCGCGCCCGCTCGCGCGACTCCGCGAGCAGCTCCCGCAGCTCATCCTCGGTGGCCCGCAGCGACCGCAGGCGCGCCTCCGAGTCGACGAACTGGCTGGTCACGTCCTCGGTGGTCATCTGCTCGCGCTCGACCCGGAGCACCATCCGCCGGATCTCCTCGCGCGCCGCATCGAGCTTCTCCGCCGGGACCCGCAGGACCATTTCGTAGTGCATGGCCTCCAGGTTCCGGGAGGCGTTGACGTCCGAGACGTAGCCGCCCATCGAGGTGACCATCCCCTGCAGGCGCGCCGCCGTGGCCTCCGTGTCCTTGGCGACGAGCTCGAGGTCGAGCCGGCGGATGAGCTTGCGGCTCGCCGGCTGTGGAACGACCGTCGCCGCCTGGGCTACGCCGGGCTCCGGGGCAGACTCGGAGGATTGGGACCGCGCGTCCGCGGGGGCCGGAGCGGCTGGCGCCGACACCCCTTCCTCCATCGTGGGCGCGGCCTCCTCTTTCTTGCACCCGGTGGACAGCAGGACCAGCAGCAGGACCACGAACCAGCTTCGCGCTCTCATGGCTCCTCCGGAACGGCCTTGTCGATCGTCTCCAGGATGGACCGGTACGACAGATAGTCTACGGCCAGGGCGAGCAAAAAGAGCGGGATGCTCATCAAGAGGAGGCGCAGGGCCGGGAGGACCGTCACCACGTGGTGGACCTTCTGGAGGAACGGGGTCATCTCCCTGGCCGCCTGCATGGCGCCGAGCACCTCCACCAGCAGGAGCGACCCCACAGCGGCCCCCGCCAGGAGGCCGGCGAGCAGGGAGCACGCGTAGCCCAGGAACAGGAGCCGGTGGTACTTCCGGACCTCCGCCCTGTCGAG
>DATANP010000663.1:0-16104 GCA_036266195.1 Thermoanaerobaculia bacterium
TGCTCTTCGCCTGCACGAGCACGGACCGGACCCGGACTTCCGCACAGGGGACTTCGACCGTCATGGACCGAGTTGCCGAATCCTACGTCAAACTCGTGCTCGCCGTGGGCCAGCACGACCCCGATTACGTCGACGCCTACTACGGCCCGCCCGCCTGGAAGGAGGAGGCCGACGCGCAGAAGCGGCCGCTGGCCGATCTCCGCGCCGAGGCGGCCGGGCTGATCGACGATCTCCGCGCTAACCCGGTGAGCTCGCCGGACGAGATGGTGCGGCTGCGCCACCAGTATCTGGCGCGCCAGCTCGAGTCGATGGTCGCACGGATCGACATGCTCGCGGGCAAGCGCCTGTCGTTCGACGAGGAGTCGCAGGCGCTTTACGACGCGGTGGCTCCGCACTATGGCGCCGAGCACTTCCAGCAGATCCTCGATCAGCTCGACAAGCTGGTCCCTGGCGACGGTCCCCTGCCGGACCGGATCGAGCGCTTCCGCCAACGCTTCGTGATCCCGCGCGAGCGCCTCGGCACGGTGTTCCAGGCCGCGATCGACGAGTGCCGGCGCCGCACGCTGGAGCACATGGAGCTGCCGCCCGGCGAGAGCTTCGAGGTCGAGTACGTGACCGACAAACCGTGGAGCGGCTACAACTGGTACAAGGGGAACTATCACAGCCTGATCCAGGTCAACACGGACCTGCCGATCTTCATCGAGCGCGCGATCGATCTCGCCTGCCACGAGGGCTATCCCGGGCATCACGTGTACAACGCGCTGCTCGAAAAGAACCTGGTGAAGGACCGCAACTGGCCAGAGCTTTCGGTGTACGCGCTGTTCAGCCCGCAGTCGCTGATCGCGGAGGGCACGGCGAACTTCGGCATCGAGGTGGCGTTCCCGGGCCCGGAGCGGGTGCGGTTCGAGCGCGAGAAGCTCTTTCCGCTCGCCGGCCTCGACGCGTCCGAGGCCGGGCGCTACTACGAGATCCAGGCTCTGACGCAGAAGCTTTCGTACGCGGGCAACGAGGCGGCGCGCCGCTATCTCGACGGCGAGATCACGCGCGAACAGGCGGCGGACTGGGTGGTGCGCTACAACCTTTATTCGCCCGAGCGCGCCTTGCAGCGGACGAAGTTCATGGACCGCTACCGGAGCTATGTGATCAATTACAACTACGGCCAGGACCTGGTGCGCGAGTACATCGAGCGTCGGGGCGGGACGGAGGCGAACCCGGAGAAGCGGTGGGAGGAGCTGATGACGCTGCTCGGCTCCCCCCGCCTGCCGTCCGGGTTGCGGTAGGTTTTTTACTGGCGGCGCACGAGGTAGATCCCGGCCAGGCTCAGGATCGCGGTGAGCACGGCCAGGCCGAGGTCGCTCACGGCCGGAACGTCCACGACGTTGGCCGCGTCCAGGATCGTGACGATCTCGTTCGAGGGCGCGCCGAGCGAGGCGCCGCCGGTCGGGTTGGAAAGGATCACGTCGAAGGTCTCGGGCGGCTCGGTGGTGCCGTCCGCGACGATGCTGACATTGAGCGTTTTCGGAGCCGTGTCGCCATCGGCCCAGTTGAGGACCGCTCCGATCACGGCGCCGTAGTCGGCGGGCGCCACGGCCGTGCCGTTGGCGGTGTTGACGGTGACCGAGACCGCGCCGGAGGAGCCGCCTGTGCGGAGGGCGGTGATCGTGATGGTGCCGGCCGTTTCGCCGACGCTGTCGGCACTCATCGCAAGCTGGATGGTGCCGGCCGCGGCGGGCATTTCGACTTCCACGGAGCCCATGTCGATCCGGCCGTTGACCACGCGCGGCAGGCCGCGCTGGTCCGTGTTCGGCGGCGGCGTGAACGTGGGATTGCCCGCATTGATCACAGGGCTCGTGTCGGCCGGCAGATGGGTCGAGGTGGGGCCGCCGTTGTTGGTGAGAGGGCCGAGCTGCGGGTCCTGGTTGAAGACGTTGCCGCCGTTGTCGGTGATGTTGGCCGTGCCGGGACTCTCCACCAGCGAGAAGGAGACGTCGAACAAGCCGTCGCCGAAGGTGCCCAGATCGTTGTGGGTCGTGGCCGTATTGTCGCCGACGATCGAATTTTCGACGGTGACCGGACCATCCAGGGCGAACGAGCCGCCACCCGTGCCGATCGCGGTGTTGCCGGCGATCGTGGTGTTGAGAATCGAGAGGCTGCCGCTGTCATAGAGGTCGAAGAGGCCGATGCCGCCGCCATTGCCGCCCGCATAGTTGCCGCTGACGGTCGAATTCTGGATGAGCACCGGTCCGGCGATCCGGTAGAGATAGATGCCTCCGCCGTCGGCGCCGGCCGTATTGCCGGAGATCGTGGAGTCGCGGATCGTCAGGGAGATGCCCTCGAAGTTGGGGGCTGACACCCAGAGCCCGCCGCCGTCGCCGCCGCCTTCGACGCCGATACTCGCCACGTTGCCGGTGATCGCCACGCTGTCGAGCACCAAGTTTTCGCCGAGGTCCGCGATGGCGCCGCCGTGGTCGGCGTTGCCGCCCGCGAGCGTCAGGCCGGAGATGGTGACGTCGATCAGCGCCTGGCCGCTGTAGAGATAGAACAGCCGGCTGTCGCCGAGGCCGGTCACCGCGAGGTCGAGGGCGCCCGGGCCTTGGATGTCCACCGAATCGGTGACCACGAGCTGGCCGCTCGACAACACGATGGCGCCGGTCAGACCGGCTTGGAAGTCGATCGCGTCCGCGCCGGCCGCGCCGTTGGAATCCAGGATGGCCTGCCGGAGGCTGCCCGGACCGCTGTCGTCCAGGTTCGAGACGGTGAACGTGGCGGCCTGCGCCGCAGGCACGGCGGCCAGGGCGGCGCCCAGGGTGACGGCGGTCTTGCGGCGCTTTCGGCGAATGCTGCTGTCGGACATTCAACCTCCGGGTTGCGAAAGATTTTATTGTCTGCGTACGAGGTAGATCCCGGCCAGGCTCAGGATCGCCGTGAGCACGGCCATGCCCAGCTCGCTCACGGCCGGGACGTCCACGACGTTGGCCGCGTCCACGATGGTGACGATCTCGTTCGAGGGCGTGCCGAGCGAGGCGCCGCCGGTCGGGTTCGAAAGAATCACGTCGACCGTCTCGGGTGGCTCGGTGGTGCCGTCGGCGACGATGCTGATGTTGAGCGTCTTGGGAGCCGTGTCGCCGTCGGCCCAGCTCAGGATCGCGCCGATCACGGCACCATAGTCGCCCGGCGCCACGGCCGTGCCGTTGGCGGTGTTGACGGTGACCGAGACCGCGCCGGAGGAGCCGCCGGTGCGCGTGGCGGTGACGGTGAGGGTGCCGGCCGTCTCGCCGACGCTCGCAGCGCTGACGGCAAGCTGGATGGTGCCGGCCGCGGCCGGCAGTTGGACTTCCACAGAGCCCATGTCGAGCCGGCCGTTGACGACGCGCGGCAATCCGCGCTGGTCGGTGCTCGGCGGCGGCACGAATGCCGGGTCGCCCGCGTTGATCACGGGGCTCGTGGCGGCCGGCAGATGCGTGAGCGTGGGCCCGCCGTTGTCCGCCAGCGGGCCGAGCTGCGGGTCCTGGCCGAAGATGTTGCCGCCGACGTCGATGATGTCGGCCGTGCCAGGGCTTTCGACCAGCGAGTTGGCGACGCGAAACAAGCCGATGTAATCGGTGCCCAGATCGTTGTTGGTCCCGGCCGTGTTGTTTCCGATGATCGAATCGTACACGTAGCCCAGATGGCTCCACATGAAAACGCCGCCGCCGTTGCCGCCCGCGGTGTTGCCGGAGACCGTCGAGTGCAGGACCGAGACATTGCCTTCATAGATGTAGTGGACGTAGATGCCGCCGCCGTTGCCGCCCGCGGTGTTGCCGGAGACCGTCGAGTTGACGAGATCGGGGGTGGCGAACACGCTGTAGAAGGCGATGCCGCCGCCGTTGTCGGCCGCGTGGTTGCCGCTGAGGGTTGAATTCTCGATGTGCTCCCCGTCTCCGCTCGAGTGTTCGATGTAGATGCCGCCGCCGTCGTCGCCGGCCGTGTTGCCCGAGAACGTGGAGTTGAGGACCGTGAGCGACATGGAGTCACCCGTACTCGTGGCCCACAGCCCGCCGCCGTCGCCGCCGCCCTCGACGTCGACGCTCGCGACGTTGCCGGTGACCACCACGCTGTCGAGCAGCAGACTTTCACCCCGGTCGAGGATGCCGCCGCCATGGTTGGCGTTGCCTCCCGTGAGGGTCAGGCCGGAGATGGTGACGTCGATCCGAGCCTGGCCGTTGTACAGGTAGAACAGCCGGCTGTCGCCGTTCCCGGTCATCGCGAGGTCGGCGGCGCCAGGTCCCTGGATGTCCACGGAATCGGAGACGAAGAGTTGACCGCTGGACAGCACGATCGCGCCGGTCAGGCCGGCCTGGAACTCGACAACGTCCGCGCCGGCCGCGCCATTGGCGTCCAGGATGGCCTGCCGGAGGCTGCCGGGACCGCTGTCGTCCACATTGGTGACGGTGAACGTGGCGGCCTGCGCGGATGGCACGGCGGTCAGGGCGGCGCCCAGGGTCAAGGCGGTTTTACGGACGACGTCGGACACTCAACCTCCTTGCAGAGGAATATCGGACGGGATGAACAATACGAATTCGGGCTAGTATACCCGGACACTCGTGAAGCTCTCGACCGAATTCATCCGGCTGCCCCTGCTCTTCGACGCCGCCCTCCTGGCCGAGGAGGTGGGCCGCATCCCCGAGTCCGACTGGCGGCCTCATCCGCAGGGCCATCCGGGCAACTCGGCGCTGCCGCTGATCGCGGCGGGCGGCGACCCGGCGAACGACGACACCCGGGGCCCGATGCGGCCGACGCAGCACCTCGCACGCTGCCCATACCTGCGCCAGGTGCTGGCCTCCTTCGGCACGGTCCTCGGCCGCACCCGGCTCATGCGGCTGGACGGCAACGCCGAGGCCACCGCCCACTCGGACACGAACTACTACTGGATGCAGCGCGTGCGCATCCACGTGGCGGTGGTCACGGACCCGGCCGTGCGCTTCCTCTGCGGCGACAAGGAAGCCCACATGGCCGCGGGCGAGGCCTGGATCTTCGACACCTGGAAGCGACACAACGTGATCAATCCGAACCCCACCCGCCGCATCCACCTGGTGGCGGACAGTGTGGGCTCGGCCGCGTTCTGGGACCTCGTGGCCCGGGCCGGCGCGGAGCCGCGCCGCGTGGATTTCGATCCGGGCAAGGATCCGGAGCTGGTTTTCGAGGCGGTGAACCAGCCCGTGGTCATGTCGCCGTGGGAGCAGGAGTCGCTGCTAGGCTGGCTGGTCGCGGACCTGGAGGTCTCCGAGGCTCAGCAGGCCGGGCTCGTGGCCGAGCTCCGGGAGCGGCTCGCCCGTTTCCTGCGCGAGTGGCGCGCGCTCTGGGCCCGGTACGGCGAGGCTCCGGAAGGCTGGCCGTCGTATGGGCAGCTCCTGGAGGGACTCAATGCCAGCCTCGGTTTTTATGAAGGCAGACTGTGGCTGCCGAATGGTGCGGAGGCGACGGAGATCGTTCGCCAGATGGTAGTGCGGCCGGGGCTGAATCCGGATGTGAAGACCCCCTCCCCGACCCTTCCCCGCTCCGCGGGACCCGCGGGAGAGGGCGCCCCCGCCCGCCCCGTGTTCGACAGGCCGGTTTTCATCGTCTGTCCTCCGAGATCTGGAAGCAGTCTCCTGTATGAGGCGCTGTCGCAGGCTCCGGATGTCTGGACCATCGGCGGAGAGAGCCACGCATTCATCGAGCGCATCCGCGAGCTCCAGCCGGTGCGGCGGAATTTCGAATCGAACCGGCTGACCGCGGAAGACGCGACCCCCGAGGTCGTCCGCACGCTGCAGAAGAATTTCTTCGACCGGCTGCGCGACCGCGACGGCAACCCGCCGACCCCGGAGGATACCGCGGCCGGTCTCCGCTTCCTGGAGAAGACGCCGAAGAACTCGCTGCGCGTCCCGTTCCTCGCCAAGGTCTTCCCGGACGCCCTGTTCGTCTATCTCTACCGCGACCCCCGCGAGACGATCAGCTCCATGCTCGACGCCTGGCGGTCCGGGCGCTTCCCGACCTATACGAGACTGCCGGACTGGGAAGGGCCGAAGTGGTCGTTCCTGCTGGTGCCCGGCTGGCGCGAGTGGTCCGGCCGGCCGCTGCCCGAGATCGTGGCGCGGCAGTGGTCCGCCGCGACTACGCAGCTCCTGGACGACCTGGAGGCGCTCGATCCGGGCCGCTGGTGCGTGGCGAGCTACGACCGCCTGGTCGCCGAGCCGCAGCAGGAGATCGAACGGATCTGCGCCTTTGCGGGCCTCTCCTGGGACCGGACGCTCACCGCGCCGCTGCCGCCGGCGCGCCACACCCTCACCTCGCCGGAGCCCGGGAAGTGGCGGCACAACGCCAAGGAGCTGAAGCCCGTCATGCCCCTGGCGGCCGACGCCGCCCGGCGCGCTATCGAGATCTTCGCCCGGCCGCCGGCCACGAAGCCGGCGCGCCCCCGGGACTTCGCCGAAGTGCCGCGACCGGCCGCGGCGTCGGATCCGAACGCCTTCCGCAGCGTGTTCACGGCCGAGATGCCGGGGATCTTCGCGAAGCTCGGCATCTCGCTCCTGGTCTCGACCTACCAGAGCGGACGGCTGATCGCGGTCCGGGCCGACGGCCCGTCGCTCAACACGCACTTCCGCGCGTTCCCGAGCCCGATGGGCATCGCGGTGGGTCCGCGCTACCTGGCGTTCGGCACGCAGCGCCACGTCTGGGAGTATCGCAACCAGCCGGAGGTGGCCCGCAAGCTGCCGCCCGCGGGCAAGCACGACGCCTGCTTCCTGCCGCGGCGGAGCCATGTGACCGGCGACATCCGCATCCACGAGCTGGTGTTTGCCGGCGACGAGCTGTGGATGGTGAACACCCGCTTCTCCTGCCTCTCGGTCCTCGATGAAGACCACAGCTTCGTGCCGCGCTGGCGCCCGCGCTTCGTCACGGCCCTCGCGCCGGAGGACCGCTGCCACCTGAACGGCGTCGCGATCGTGGACGGCCGGGTGCGCTACGTCACGGCGCTCGGAGAGACCGACACGCCGCAAGGCTGGAGAGAGCGCAAGGCGGATGGCGGCTGCGTGATCGACGTCGAGTCCGGCGAGACCGTGATGCGAGGCCTTTCGATGCCGCACTCGCCGCGCTGGTATGCGGACCGGCTCTGGGTCCTCGAATCGGGCAAGGGAGAGGTGGGATACATCGATCCGAACGACGGCCGGATGATCACGGTCGCCCGACTCCCCGGCTTCACCCGCGGCCTGGCCTTTGCCGGACCCTACGCCTTTGTGGGTCTCTCGCAGGTGCGGGAGAGCAACATCTTCGGAGGCATTCCGCTCGCCGAGCGCGTGAAGACGAAGCTCTGCGGCGTCTGGGTCCTCGACCTCCGCACCGGCAAGATCGCCGGCTTCCTGCGCTTCGAGGGCCTGGTCCAGGAGATCTTCGACCTCCAGATCCTCCACGACATCCGCTACCCCGAGATCGCCGAGCCCGACTCGGACCTCACCGCGGGCGCGTTCGTGCTGCCTCCGGAGGCGCTGGCGGAGGTGGCTACCCCGCCTTCCGCATCCCGCGCTCCGCTTCCTGCAACGCGGTCTTGAGCGCCTCGCGGTCCCCGTCCGCCAGCGGCTCGCCGCCGAAGCTCTCGCGCAGGTAGAAGGCGATCACGCGGGCCGTGGGCTCGGCGGCTTCCGGATAGCGGGAGGCCGCCTCGTCGCGCACCACCAGAGGCGGCACCGAGTCGGAAAGCGGCGCTCCGCGGCGGCCCAGGCGTCGGCGCAGGCGGGTGTAGGCCTGGGTCGCGGTCAGCGGCGGCTTGAGCTTGAGATAGAGGCCGAAGACCGCGGCCGCAAAGAGCGTGAAGCCCACCGCCACGGACCAGGGGATCTCCGGCATCCTCGGACCCTCGGAGGCCGGGGTGATCTGCACGGTCGGCCCCCCGGGCTCGGCGGAGGGCTGGGCCGGCTCGCTGTCCTTGCGATCGAACGCCTTCCAGAGGTCGTTCCACATCTGGCGCAGGCCGCCGAAGATGCGGAGCTGATCGTACAGGCCGAAGGTCAGGACGTAGCGGTCCCAGCGGAACACCACGTAGTCCCAGGCCTGGCGCATGAGGAGCGGCAGCCCCTCCTGCTCGGCCGTGGGCCGGCCGGCCGGCGGCGTGGGATCGAAGATCCGCCAGCCCTCGCCGGGCAGCCAGGCCTCCACCCAGGCGTGCGCGTTGCTGTCGCGCACGATGTAGTAGCCCTCGAAGGGGTTGTACTCGCCGCCCAGGAAGCCGGTGACCAGGCGCGCGGGGATGCCCTGTGAACGCAGCATCAGCACCATGGACGAGGCGAAGTACTCGCACTGGCCGCTCTTGTAGCGGAAGAGGAAGTCCTCGATCGGGTTCGCCGACGAGCGGCCGCGGAAGTCGAGCGTGTACTCGTAGTCCTGGATCAGGCGAAGCTCCAGGCGATGCACGCGCTCGGACGGCGCGCCCTGGCCCATCATCTGCCGCGCCAGGTTCGCGACCCGCGGCGTCACGCCGGCCAGGTCGAGCGTCGGGTCCGACGGCAGGCGCGACGGCGTGTCCGCGGTCAGCACCGGCTCGTTGAGGAGGCCCACGCGATACTCGACCATCTCCACGGGATTGAAGCCGAACGAGATCGCGCCTCCCTCGTCCACGATGAGCGTCGGCGTCTTGGGCTCGACCACGATGGTCTCGACCGGCAGCGGCACGCTCCGGCTGTGCAGCGGGTGGAGGAAGATCTTCGCCCAGCGCGCGGGCTGGCGCCGGCGGTCGAGCCAGAAGCGGACGCCTGGATCGCGGTGCAGAACCGTGGCGACCGGCGACTTGCGCCAGGTGCCGCCCTGATAGATGTCGTAGGTCGCGGCCTTGAAGCGCATCTCCCGGTTCGGGTTGAGCGCCCCTTCCTCCAGGAGCCGCAGGGCCACGTCGCGGCTGCTGCGGATCTGGCCGATCGAATCGAGCGTCACTTCGTCGGAGAAGCCGGCGGCCTCGATCGTCTGCCCCAGGCCGCCGCCGCGGCCCACGATGTAGGGCGACGGCACGCGCGGCAGGAAGGCGAAGAGCGGCACCGCGAGCACGATGGTGAGCAGGGTGCAGAGCGCCAGGAACCAGCGCAGCGGGATGCGCGCCAGCTCGGGGTCCTCGCGGCCGAAGCCGGCCAGCACGTGCAGGAAGGCGAAGCGGGTGAGCATCACCAGCGTGAGCACCAGGAAGGTCACCAGATAGATCACGATCGTCGGATGGACGCTCGTGCCCATGCTCGCCAGGAACAGGAAGAAGATGCCCATCGCCGCCTGCCACTTGTCGCGCTCCCGCGTCAGCGAGAAGAGCTTCACCAGCAGCGCGAAGAGGATCAGGTGCAGCACCGGCGGCAGGATGCGGCCGCGCGACAGGACCAGGAAGTCGAGGAAGAACAGGGGCAGATAGACGAGCCCCAGCACGTTCATCCCCCAGAGAGGCAGCCAGCGGGGAGCATCCGACGCGGCGCGGCGCAGGAAGAGGATGACGCCCAGCATGAACGCCAGCACCGCGGGCCACGACACCACCTCGTTGAACGGCAGCGGCAGCGGCGCGAGCAGCGCCAGGAAGCCGAGGAGCAGACGCTTCTGCCGGGCGAAGCTCATCGCGCTCTCCTCACGCCACTGGTGCGGCTGCCGGACGCACTCGCGGGCTCGGAGTCCAGGTGGACCCGGAGCTGCTGCGCGCGCGCGTCGCCCGACCGCAGGGACTCGGTCGAGCGCGGCCGGGTCTCGACCAGCGCCAGCGTCTCCAGGATCGCCAATCTCTGCCGCGGACCGCCCGCGAACGGCAGCACCCGGTCGCGCGTCACCAGCTCCACCTCGAAGCCCCGCGACAGGTGGTCCACCGCCGCCGTGGCCGCCTCGCTCACCAGCCGCTCGAAGCGCAGGAAGGCGTCCTTCTCCTTGAGATCGCCCACCCCATTGTCGAACAGGATGGACAGGCGCCGGTTCTGCTCCGACTCGCGCTCCATGTAAACGAGGTTGCCGGTGCGGGCCGTCTGCTTCCAATGGATGCCGCGCGGGTCGTCGCCGTGCCGGAACGGGCGCAGCGCGTGGAGGCCGTGGCCCCAGCCCGCACGCCGGCTGGAGTCCTCGCCATTCTGGTGGTCGATCTCCGAGCGGCTCGCCGTGGCGGCCGGGAACAGCTCCGGAAAGACCAGGACCTCCATGTCCACGGGGTAGCGCACGCCCTTGCGGAAGAAGCCGAACGGGAACAGGCTCGACACGTGCGCGTGCGGGAAGCGGTGCTGGCCGCGCGAGCCGATCATCATGTCGATCGCGCCCACGCTCCGGCCGAGGCGCGGCAGGAAGGGGACGAGCATCGGCTGCGACGAGCGCGAGACCGTGAAGAGGAGGAACCAGCGCGGCACGAGACGTCCGCGGCTCTTGAGCGAGAAGCCGAGCGAGAACGGCCGGTTCGCGAACACCTCGCCGGGCGGCTGCAGCTCGATCTCCAGGCGGCGCACGTTCTCGCGCGACAAGACGCCCGACAGGATCAGGACCGACAGCATCATGGCCATCACCATGTAGAGCGAGTTGTTGCCCGTATTCGTGGCGGCGATGGCCACCAGCACCGCGAGCAGCACGTACCACAGCCCCACCGTGGTGATGCGGATGCCCTCGGGCACCGCCCGCCGCCTGCGGCCTCTCACCCCCGTCCCCTCTCCCATCCTCTCCCGACCGCCGGGAGAGGGGCGCCCCCACCCTCCCAAAACGCCTGACTTTTGCACTCTTCCCCCCTCTCCCGGTGGATGGGAGGGGATGGGAGAGGGGGGCCAGCGGGGTGAGGGGTCATAGCGGTACCGGCGTGGCCGCCACCACCCGCTCGATGGCCTTGCGCGCGCTGTCGAGGTCGCCCGCGCCGCGCTTGAGCGCGATGCGGTGGCCGAGCACCGGCGAGGCGAGGCGCTGCACGTCGTCCGGGATCGCATAGGCCCGGCCCTCGCAGAGCGCGAGCGCCTGCGTGGCCCGGAAGAGCGCCTGCACGCCGCGGGTCGAGACTCCGAGGAGGAACTCGCCGCCGTGGCGCGTGGCCTCGGCGATCGACAGGATGTACTCCGCGAGCTTGTCGGCCACCCGCACCCGCGCCACCCGCTCCTGGAGGTCGAGGAGACCGTCGCGCGTGACGACCGGCTTCAAATCCTCCAGCACGTCCTCGACGCCGCCCGAGAGCAGAAGCTCCTTCTCGTCCGAGCGCGGCGGATATCCCAGCGAGAGCGACATGAGAAACCGATCGAGCTGCGACTCGGGCAGCGGGAACGTGCCCTGGTACTCGAACGGGTTCTGGGTGGCGAGCACCACGAACGGCTCGGGCAGGGCATAGCGCTTGCGCTCGACCGACACCTTGCGCTCGCTCATCGATTCGAGGAGCGCGGACTGGGTCTTGGGCGTGGCGCGGTTGATCTCGTCGGCCAACACCACGTTGGCGAACAGCGGCCCGGGCACGAACTCGAACGCCTGGGTCTTCTGGTTGAAGATCGAGACGCCGATGATGTCGGACGGCAGCAGGTCGCTGGTGAACTGGATGCGCTGGAAGGCGAGGCCGAGGGAGCGGGCCAGGGCCTGGGACAGGGTGGTCTTGCCGACGCCGGGGACGTCCTCGATCAGGATGTGGCCGCGGGCCAGAAGGCAGACCGTGCAGAGCCGGATGACCTCGCGCTTGCCGCGGATCACGCGGGCGACGTTGGCCTCCAGGCGGTGGATGGGTTCGGCGGCCTGGGCCGCGTCGCTCGTCTCGACGAGGTAGGGTTCCATGAGTTGTCGATGTCCGTTTCTATGGCTCAAAGTATAGCCAAAGGTATACGCATCAGAAGCCCCCGGCGTTGCAGGACGACTCTATCCCACCCCGAAAAACGCCGAGATTGACCGCCGCATTTCCGTCTTCTACCATGGGGGTACACGGCGACCTCGTCCCCGTCACCCGCGAAACGTAACGGCCTGGCAAGTCCCGGAGGACATCCTGGCCTCTCAAGGAGCGAACAGAACATGGCAGAACCGAAATTGGACCGGCTGAAGGCGATCGACGGCGCCCTGTCGCAAATCGAGCGGCAGTTCGGCAAGGGGTCCATCATGCGTCTCGGTCAGCGGGAGACGCTGGCGATGGAAGCGATCTCCACCGGCTCGATCTCGGTCGACGCCGCGATCGGCATCGGCGGCTTTCCGCGCGGCCGGGTGGTGGAGGTCTTCGGACCGGAGTCCTCGGGCAAGACGACCCTGGCCCTCTCGGTGGTCGGGCAGGCGCAGAAGCGGGGCGGCGTCGCGGCCTTCATCGACGCCGAGCACGCGCTCGACGCCGAGTACGCACGGAAGCTCGGGGTGGACATCGACAACCTCCTCGTCTCGCAGCCGGACAGCGGCGAGCAGGCGCTGGAGATCGCCGAGATGCTGGTGCGCAGCAACGCGGTCGACGTCCTGGTCGTCGACTCCGTGGCGGCCCTGGTGCCGAAAGCCGAGCTCGAAGGCGAGATGGGCGACTCCCACGTCGGCCTGCAGGCGCGCCTCATGTCGCAGGCCCTGCGCAAGCTGACGGCCATCGTCTCGAAGTCGAGGACCTGCCTGATCTTCATCAACCAGATCCGCGAGAAGATCGGCGTGATGTTCGGCAACCCGGAGACGACCACGGGCGGCCGGGCGCTCAAGTTCTACTCCTCGGTGCGGGTGGACATCCGGCGCATCGCCTCGCTCAAGGACGGCGAGGAGGTGACCGGCTCGCGCGCCAAGGTCAAGATCGTCAAGAACAAGTGCGCGGCGCCCTTCCGCCAGGCCGAGTTCGACATCGACTACGGCGAGGGGATCTCGCGCCTGGGCGAGCTCATCGACCTCGGCGTCGAGCACAAGATGGTGGTCAAGAGCGGCGCCTGGTACTCCTACGGCGACCTCCGTCTCGGCCAGGGGCGCGACAACTCCAAGCAGTTCCTGCGCGACAACCCGGACCTCGCCGACGAACTCGAGCTGAAGCTCCGCGAGAAGATGGGACTTCCCACGGCCGCGCCGGTGACCGCCGCGGCCGAGTAAACAAGAATCCTTCCATTCCCAGGGGGCGCGAAGCACTGCGCCCCCTCTTTCATTTCTTTCGAACCCGCCACGAACTTCCGTGAACCGGCGTTTGGTGCCGGCTGAGAAATTCGAGCTGCTTTGCAGAAGGCAAGCGCGAAGCTTACTCATTTCCCCCGAAATGTTCCCGCTTGAGCCCACGCCAAGTTAGCTATTTATGAGGATTGCTCCGCTTTATCCCAGCAAACTATTCTTTTTTGCATGGAGGAATCCAACGATCTCGGCGTCGCCATCCGCCGGCTCCGGGGCTCCCGTCCGCAATGGGAGCTGGCCGAGGCCGCGGACATGACGACGAGCTCTTGGAGCGACTACGAGCGGGGCAAGCGCAAGCCGCGTCCGAAACAGAAGGCGAGAATCGCCGTCGCGCTCGGCCGCACCGTCAAGGAGTTGGAGCGGGAGGCTTTGGAGGTTGCCAACGAGCGCAGCAAGGCCGAGGAGGGAGCGCGCGAGCCTCCGGAGACCTCGGATTCGCTGCTCGCAAACACCGATCGCGAGTTGCACGAGATCGACCGCAGCCTGGACGCCCTGCTCGCGCGGAAGAAACTCCTCCTGGCCTTCCGCAGGTACCTCGTGGGGCTGCCGCCGGGGACTCCGATGCAGACCGGTTCCTAGGTGTCATGCGGACTTCCGCCAGAAGTTCCTGCTTCTCAATGTTCCTGTTTATAGCCAATTTCCTGGCCATTTTGACGATCCCGGAGACCGGAGCTTCGCGCAACAGAGGATGATCGTCGGCGAAATGGCGGTAAATTTCGGAGAATGCGGCAATCGATCCGCGTTCCTTCCACATTGCGCCTGAGCACGCCCTCTCCTAGTCTTTTTCTCATGTTCGATCCCAGAGATCTGGCGGCGGCGATTCGAAAGCTGAGGGGCACGCGACATCAGAACGCATTGGCGAAGAGTGTGGGGGTCAGCCCCGGGACCTGGTGCAAGTGGGAGCAGGGCGGCACAACGCCGCGCCAGGTCTCGCTGGTGCGCATTGCGAAGGCGCTGGGCTGCTCCGTCGAGAGGCTGCGCGAGGTCATGGAAGAGTGCCGGCGCGAACGCATCGGTCGCGAGGCGCCGCCGGAAGCCAAGCCGCCGCAGCACCCGGCCTCCACACCCCTGGTCCAGGAGACCGACCGGCTCCTGCGGAAGATCGACCGCCAGCTCGACAGCCTCATGAGCTCCAAGAACGCACTCCTGCGCATGCGCGAGCAGTTGGTGGCGTCGCAGAGCTAGCGCCGCGAGAGCCTCACCCGCACCCCGTTCTTCGGCCGCAGGGTGATGCGCGGATACGGCTCGACCTTCTGGCCCGGGGCGAGCCGCATGGACCAGCGGCGGCCGATGGTGGCGAGGAGGAGGACGCCCTCCATCCACGCGAAGCCCATGCCGATGCAGATCCTCGGGCCGCCGCCGAACGGGAAGTAGGCGAGCTTCGGGAGGCGGGCTTCGAAGTCCTCGGTCCAGCGCTCCGGCCGGAAGCTCTCCGGGTCCTCGAACCAGCGCGGGTCGTGGTGCGCGATCCACTGCGCGGTGAGGACGCCGGCGCCGGCCGGCACCGGGTAGCCGCCGATCTCGATAGGCTCGAGCACTCTCCGCGAGATCGCCCAGACCGGCGGGTAGAGGCGCATGGATTCGGCCATCACCTGGCGGCAACGTCGCAGCGCGGGCAGATCGGCGGCTCCCGGCAGACGGTCGCCCAGGATGGTATCGATCTCCTCGTGGAACCTCGCCTCGGCTTCCGGATGTTGAGCCAGGAGATACCAGGCCCACGCCAGAGCGTTCGCCGTGGTCTCGTGGCCGGCCAGGAAGAGGGTCATGACCTCGTCCCGCACCTGGCGGTCGTCCATGCCTCCGCCGTCGTCCTCGTCGCGGGCGGCCAGGAGGAGCGAGAGGAGGTCCTCCCCTTCCTCTCCGGTCCGCCGGCGGTCGGCGATCATCCGGTAGACCAGGGCGTCCAGGGTCTCCACGGCCCGCTTCGCGCGGCGGTTGGAGGGGAGCGGCAGCCGCCGGAGCAGGCCTCCGAGCGGACCCGGCACCAGGTTGAAGGCGTCGATCAGCGCGTCGAGCGCCTCGCCCACCTCGCGCGCCGACTCGTCCTCGACGTCCAGGCTGAACAGCGAGCGCGCCACGATCCGCAGGGTCAGGCGCATCATCTCGCGGCCGATGTCCACGGTCTCGCCGTCCCGCCAGCGCCCGGCCGCGGCGGCGGCGTCCGCAACCATGGCCGCGGCATAGGCCTCGATCCGCCGCCGGTGGAACGCGGGCTGGATCAGCCTCCGCTGCCGTCTATGGAAGTCGCCTTCGCTGGTGAGGAGCCCCTGGCCGAACACGTCCCGCGCCTGGTCGAGCGCCCTGCCCTTCGTCAGCCTCGTCTCGTGCGTGACCAGGACTTCGTGCAGGAGGTCGGGGTGGTTGACGAAGACCACCGGGAACGGGCCGAAGCGCAGGAAGGCGAGGTCGCCGTAGGTGCCGGCGATCCGCTCCAGATAGCGCAGGGGATCCCGGCGGAACGCCAGGATCGCGGACCACGGGCGGCTTTCTCCCGGAGGCGTCACTACGTCTCGATCCGGCGATAGTCCACGCCGTTGAACGTGGCCACCAGGGCGCGGCCGTTGACCACGCTGCCGAAGCGCACGCGGTCCGGTCCGTGGTCCTCGTCACCGATGCGGAAGAGGTCCCTTCCCAACGGCACGAGCGGGGTGTCGCCGCCGGCCCAGAGACGGCCGTTGCGGAGGACGATCCGCGCGCTGCCCTCCCAGGGACTGTCGTTGCGGTAGTGGCCGGCAAAGGCCTTCCACTCGGCCGGTGTCTCGAAGGTTCGCGATCCGGCGTAGCGCTCGCCGGCGTACCAGTCCGGCCCGTAGATCGCCTCCTTCACCGCACCCTTCTCGTCGCGCCCGAAGCTCAGGGCGAACAGCGCGAAGTCCGGGTGTGAGACGAAGAAGGTGTCCGGCGCTAGCCTTTCCAGGGGGATGCGCTCGCCGGCCCAGGTGAGACGGAGAAGGTCACCCTCGGTATCCAGGACGAGCTTGCGGCCATCCGGAGCCGTGTAGGTGCCCACGTAGTCGGCCGCAT
>DATANP010000664.1:0-14226 GCA_036266195.1 Thermoanaerobaculia bacterium
CGACGACGACGCCCGTATTGGCCCCACTGAAGTCCATAACCCTACTCCCAGCCGGCGGATTTCCGCTCCGCCAGCGCCAGAATCCTGGTCTGCAGGTTGTGAATCCAGAAGAACAGCGCGGTGAACCCGACGCCGCTCGCCAGGAGCACCTGCAGGATGTCCGAGCTCATCGCCGGCTTGCCCTCCGCGTTGACCACCGGCTCCGGGTGGAGCGAGAAGGTGATCCGCGGCACGATCCAGTAGAGGAACGGCGTCACGACCAGCCCGAGGATGGCGTAGGCCGCCGACAGCCGGGCCCGCTTTTCGGGATCGTCCACCGCGCCGCGCAATGCCAGGTAGGCGCCGTAGAAGAGCAGCGAGATGAGGATCGACGTCTGCCGCGGGTCCCAGTTCCAGTAGGCGCCCCACTCGATGCGCGCCCAGATCGCGCCGGTCACCGTGGCGAGCACGCCGAACAGGACGCCGAGCTGGATCGCCACCTGCGCCGACAAGTCGTGCCGAAGGTCGCGCTTCATGAGGTAGCGGATGCTCCACACAGCCGCGCCGATGAACCCCGCGAACGAGGCCCACGCCATGGGCACGTGGAAGAACAGGATGCGGCTCGATTCGCCCTTGAACCCCATCGCCGGCCGGGCATAGAAGAACGCCGCCCAGATGACGAGGGAGATCCAGAGCCAGAGAAGCCAGGCGAGGAGAGTCTTCATGGGTTCCACACCACCGGGAAGAGCATCAGACCCGCTACGGATACCGATGCATCATACAGAATCAACTGGGGCAGGGCCACACCGGCGGCTCCCCCTGCGGCCGCCGTCCGGGTCAGCTCCACCACCAGCAGAAGCAGGGGAAGGAGGACCGGGAACGACAGCACGGAAAACAGGGTGCTCTTGGTCCGCGCCTGCGCGATGATTGCGGCCACCAGCGTGCTCCCGACCGCGAGGCCGTAGCCGCCCGCGATGAGCGACGCCAGCAGGAGCCCCGGGTCGGCCACCTCGATGCTCATCAGCGTCACGTAGACCGGCGTGACCAGCAGCTCCAGGGCCGCCACCAGGGTGAGACAGTAGAGGAGCTTGCCGCAGAACAGGGCCGACGGCGTGGCGGCCAGGCGCAGGGCCGTAGCGGTCTGGCTCTCCTCCTCCTGCACGAAGGCGCGCGGCAGGCCGGCGGCGACCGAGAACAGGAGGATCAGCCAGAGGAGCACCGGCAGAACCGCCGAGCCCTGTGCCTTGGCGATGCCCATCGGACCCAGGCTGACGCTCGTCACCACCAGGGTCGTGAAGGCGAAGAGCGCCAGGGTGTTCAGGGCGTAGCGGGTGCGGAACTCGCACCGCCATTCCTTCACGAACACCGCGGCGGCCTCAGCGGCCCAGGTCGATGTGGCGGGTGACACGGTCGATCTCCAGGTTCATCGGGTTTGCCACCACGGCCAGGCCGCCCTGGTCCAGGTGCTCGTAGAGCAGCGCCTTCGTGCCCTCCTCGCCTGGCGAGTCCAGGTTCTGGAACGGCTCGTCGAGCAGCAGCAGGCGCGGTTGGTGGAGCATCGCCCAGCCCCAGCGCAGCCGCTGGCGCATGCCGGACGACAGAGCGCCCGCCATGCGGTCCGTGGGCAGCGCGAGCCGGCGCAGGACCTCCAGACCCCACTCCGGTCCGGTGCGGCGCAGCTTGGCGAAGAACTCGAGGTTCTCCGCCACGGTCAGCTCCGAGTAGAGCGCGAGGTCGGGGGCCACGTAGCCCACCCGCCGCCGGCGCTCGTCCGTATCGAACACTCTGTCGTCCTCCCAATACTTGATGGTGCCTCTGTCGGGCGCAAGCAAGCCGGCCAGGCAGCGCAGCAGCGTGCTCTTGCCCGAGCCGTTCGGCCCGGTAACCAGCAGCATCTCGCCGGACCCGACCTCTCCAGACACCCCTTGCAACACGGAGAGGCGCCCGAAGCGGCGGCGGATGTTCTCGAAGGAGAGCTTCGTGCTCGGAGGGTTCTGCACGAGCCGGACTATAGCGGACCGGGTGGCCCGATCGCCCGCCTCTTGGGGTAGTGCGGAGGTCACGAAAGGAGGTGCGGCCCGGTGCTACCATCCTCCGCCATGCGCCGATTCCTGGTTGTGCTCGCTCTCACCTCGTTGGGGATGGGGTGTGCCTCGGCTCCCAAGCCGGCTTCCACAATCCCGGACCTGCAGGTTCGTTCTCTGCTGCTTTACCTGGTGGACCGCCAGATGTACGAGCCGGTGATCGTCCAGCAGGCGCTCGCCGGCGGGCCGGAGCTGCGCGAGGCGCTGGCCGAGGCGCTCGGCCGGATTCCCGACCACCAGGGCCGGTCGCCGCTCGCCGGCCTCCTGCTGGACGACGTGCCGGCCGTGCGCCGGGCCGCGGCCTTCGCCCTGGGCGAGCTGGACGACCCCGAGGCCGTCCCGGCGCTCCTCCAGGCGGTCACCGACACGGACCACGAGACCGGCACCCTCGCGGTCGAGGCCCTGGGCAAGCTCAAGGCATCGGTCCTCGACGTGGCCCAGACCCTGCTCCCGCTCGACGAGAAGGAGCGCTGGGCCCGGCTTTTCCCGCATCTCTTCCTCTTCAAGGAGGATGCAACCGTCCTCCTGGCCGAGAAGGGGCTGGCGATCGCGGACCCCGAGATCCACGTGCGCGCCGCCTATGCCCTGGCCCGCGATCCGCGCCCCGAGGGCCTCGCGCTCCTGCGCAGCCTGATCTCCGATCCGGACGCCCGGGTCCGCGCCTGGGCCGCCCGGGGTCTCGGCATCGTGGGAGAGGGCGCCGATGTGGCCGCGCTCCGGCCTCTTTTAGATGACTCCGCGCCGGGCCCGATCATCCAGGCCCTCCGCGCGGCCGCGAAGCTGATCGCAGGGGGGAAGTCTCCAGCGCCGGCCGAGTGGCGTCCCCGCCTGCTGGAGCTTGTCAGCGACGAGCGCTCCGGCATCCGCCTGACCGCGCTGGAGGCCCTGGCGTCCTGGTCCTTCGAGAATACCCAGGACCCATTGACCCAGGCCGTGGCCGACCGGGCCGTCAAAGGCACCGGCCGGGAGCGGGGGCTGGCGGTCCTCGCTCTGGCAGCCGGGAAGTATCCGGACGCCCTGAAACTGGCGACCGCGGCGCAGGGCTCTCCCGAGATCGACGTCCGGGCCCATGCCGCCCAGGCCGCGGCCCGGATCGGCTTTCCGGCGGCCGCGGACCTGGTCGCGAAGCTCGTCGCCGATCCGGCTCCGGCCGTCCGTTCGGCCGCGGCCGACGCCGCCCTGACCGGAGCCGAGGCGGCGCAGGACCACGGCGCGGGCGCGGCGGGCGACCTGCTGTCCGACCGGGACCCGGGCGTCCGGGCCACGGTCTTCGGCTGGCTGTCCGAGCACCCGGTCCTCCCTCTCGGCCGTCTCCAGGCCGGGCTCCAGGCCTCGATCCGCGGCGGGGTGGAGGAGGAGACCATCGCGGCCCTGGACGCCCTCACCGCCCGGGCCAAGGCCGAGCCGCTGGAGCGCGGCGCGATCGTGTCTCTCCTGGAGCAGGCCGCGGCCGGCAAGGCGGGCAGCGGCTGGATCCTGCGCCGGCAGGCGGGCGCGGCGCTGGGCGACCTCGAACGCCCGGTGCCGACTCTGGGCCCGGTCGAGACCGGCAAGACGGCGGACGTCTACCGCGAGATCGTCGAGCGCACCTGGGAGCCGAAGACCGTCGAGCTGCGGACCTCCAAAGGCCCGATCCGCATCCGCCTGGCCTGCCGCGAGGCGCCGTTGACCTGCCTCAACTTCCTCCAACTCTCCGAGCAGGGCTACTTCAACGGCCTGATCTTCCACCGCGTCGTGCCCGACTTCGTGGTCCAGGGCGGAGACCCGCGGGGCGACGGCTTCGGCGGGCCGGGCTACGACATCCGGGACGAGATCAACCGGCTGCGCTACAAGCGGGGGACCGTGGGCATGGCCCTGGCCGGACCGGATACGGGCGGCAGCCAGTTCTTCATCGCCCTCTCCGAGCAGCCCCATCTGGACGGCGGCTACACCGTCTTCGGCCAGGTCGTGGCCGGCGACGAGATCCTCGACCGCATCGTGCCGGGGGACCGGATCGAAGCCGTCTCCGAGGTGAGATAGACTTGCGTATCATGAAACACGCTGTCCTGTCCGTCCTGATCGCCGCGTCTTCCCTGGCCTGTGCTACCGCCGCGCCCCAGACCTCCGGCAACTCCGCGTCCAAGGAACCCACCAAGGAAGAGGGCGTGCTCGTGGGAGACGTCACCCGGGAGCAGATCGAAGAGGCCGTACCCGACTGGGCCCAGGTGGAGGCCGACTCCGCGCCGGACCCTGCGACCTGTCAGGGTCTGACCGCCGTGGAGCCCGGAGCCGACGTGACCGTCTTCCTCGGCACCTGGTGTGGCGACAGCCGCCGCGAGGTGCCCCGGCTCTGGAAGGCGCTCGACCTGGCGGGACCGGCCGTGCCCTTCGAGATCCACTATGTGGGAGTCGACCGCGACAAGAAGGAGCCGGGAGGACGTCCGGCGGGCGACGACATTCGCTACGTGCCGACCTTCATCGTGCGCCGCAACGGCCAGGAGGTCGGGCGGATCGTGGAGCATTCGCCGGCCGGCATCGAGAAAGACCTCCTGGCGCTCCTCACCGGTCAGGCCCATGGCCTGATCACCTCCCGCTCCGACCTGAGATGACCGCCAGCCTCGGCTGGGTCCTCCAGCTCCTCGCGCTCGCCCTGGTGGGCAGCGGATTCCTGATCGGGCTCGTCTACAACGAGGTCCGGGCCGAGCTGGCCATCTGCGCCGTGGGCGGCGCGATGTTCCTCCTCGGCCGCTGGCTCCAGGGGCGGGCCGGGCGCTGACGCCCGGCGATGTCCGGCGACCCTGAAACCTTGGCGAGATGCTTGCGTATCCTTCGGTGACGCGGATGGCGCGGGGAATGGAGCAGCCGACCGACGAAGATCTGGTCGTCGCAGTTCTGGAAGGCGATCGGGACCGCTTCGGCGATCTGGTCGACCGCTACCAGGGTCGTCTCGTCAATTACCTGTTCCGGTTGCTGCGCAATGTGGACGACGCGCACGACCTGGCCCAGGAAGTGCTGGTGAAGGTCTACCAGGTACTGGATCGCTACGATCCCCAGTACCGGTTCTCCACCTGGCTCTTCCGGGTGGCGCAGAACGCGGCGATCGATCAGATCCGCCGCCGCCGCCTCAAGGTGGTGTCACTGCGGCAGGACGACGAAGAAGGAGAAGGACGTGATTGGGATCTGCCGTCTCCGGAGCGCGGGCCATACGGCGAGCTGCGCAACCGGGAGCGGGGGGACGCGATCCAGGAGGCCATCGATTCGCTCCCCTGGGAGTACCGGGAGCTGATCCTCCTGAGGCATTTCGGTGAGCTCCCCTATGAAGAGATCGCGCAGATGAAGGGCATGCCCCTGGGGACCGTCAAGAACAAGCTGTTCCGGGGGCGCCAGATGTTGAAGGAAAAATTGCAGGAATTCCTGAGCGATTGAGTAGCTGGGGGGTCTCCATGAACAGGCCGGATCACAGCATCTACAGAGAGTGGCTCAACCTGGAGGCCGATGGCCGGCTTCCGCGCGAAGAACGGACCCGCCTCGAACAGCACCTCGCCACCTGCTCGTCCTGTCGCACCGAGCTCGACAGCCTGCGGTCGCTCGAAAATCTGCTGATCCAGACGCGGGTGCCCGTCCGGGAAGGCTTCCGCTCCGACATCCTCGCCGCCCTTCCGGCTGCCGGCTGGGAGGCGCGCGCTCCTCGTACCTGGGGCTTCCCGGTGGCGCTCTGCGTCCTGCTCGCCGTAATCTCCGCGGCCGTGGTGGGCACCGCGCCGGGCGAGTCCTCGGGCCTGGGCGCGCTCTCGGCGGTGTTCGGCATGTTCCGGGCCGCGGCCCTGGCCGGCTCCGGCCTGCTCGCCGCCACCTGGAAGGGCTTCGGCCTCGTCTTCGAAGAGATGATCGCCTCGCCCATGAGCCTCGGGATGTTCGGTGTCTTCGTCCTCTGCCTCAACATCCTGCTCGTCATGATGATCCGCCGGAAGCGGGCCGAGGCTCCGGCCGGAGCCGGCAGCATCGCCAGGACCTCGCGGAGCCTCGACGATTCCCGTCTGTAGCTGGTCTCCAGGCTCAAACCTGACGTAGAGTTCCCCAACCGTGAGCGCGTTCCTGGTGGGCCTGTGGCTGCTCGCCTCCCCGGCTCCTCCCGCCACCGTACCGGGGGGCTCGGGAGAGGCCGCGCTTCGTTTGGAGAAGGGGAGCATCGCCCGCAACCAGCTCGTCGCGCTCGGCAAGGACATCATCGTCGCGGGTGAGGCTCTGGGCGACGTCGCCGCCCTGGAAGGCTCAGCCGAGGTGACCGGCCGGGTGGACGGAGACATCGTCGTTCTGGGAGGGGATGCCCGTCTCGGTCCGCAGGCGCAGGTCGGGGGCGACGTCTTCGTCCTGGGCGGGACCGTCCATGCCGACCCCGGAGCCCGGGTGTCGGGCCGCATGGTTTCCTACCCGACCGCCTCCTCCGCGATGGTGACCCTGGTCGAGGGTCCGAGCCTGGGCCTCGGCTTCACCTCGCCGCTCGTGGTCGGGGCGAAGCTGGCGCTCCTGGCCTCCTGGGCGGCGCTGCTCCTGGTGCTCTTCGCGGCGAGCGGCCGGCAGCTCCTGGAGACCGCGGACGGCATCCGCCGCGAGCCGTTCCGCAGCTTCGTGACCGGCCTGACCGGGGTGCTCGCCCTGATCCTGACCGCGCTCTTCTTCAGCGCCTTCACGGGCGGCCTGGTGGGGGTGCCGCTTTTGATGCTGGTCGTGCTCCTCGGCATGATCCTGAAGCTCTGGGGCATGGTCGCGGTGTTCTACGCTCTGGGCGACTGGATGGCGCGCCGTCTCCTGCGCCGTCCCCGCCTGCGGCCGCTCAACGCGGCCACCCTGGGCCTCCTGGTCCTGGGCCTTGTGAAGTTCCTCCCCTGGGTCGGGGTCTGGGTCTGGACCGCCGCCACCCTCATCGGCATCGGGGCTGCCCTGTCGACCAAGTTCGGCCGGCAGGAGCCCTGGTTCGAGCTGGCCTGAGTCTCTCGCCATCTGCGCGATTTCGTTCTGGTAGAATCCGCCGAGCTCGAAAAAGTCCAGGCGGGGAGAGGGCTTACCGTGTCGAAGGGAGAGCCGCAGCTCGACGTCGTTCAGAAGATCATCGAAGCCTCGCGCCAGGGGCGCGAGATCGTCTGCCTCATCGGTGCTGGCCTGTCGGTGGAATCCGGCATCCCGCCTCTCGGCAAGCTCACCCAATACCTCGCCAAGGTCCAGGGCTACATCAGCCGGGCGGCGTTCCGACCGCCAGGAACCGCGGGCTCCGAGCCCCAGTTGCCTCCGTTCGGAGAAAAGTACCGCTCCGATCCCAGCGGCTACATCCGGGAGATCGGCTGGCCCGACCCTAACCAGCTCAACGCCGACCTCTGGAGTTGGATCGACCAGGTCTATTCCGGCCGCCCCGGCGTGGAGCGCAAGAGCTACCTGGAGTACCACGTCCGCTCCGAGCTCATCGAGGACCTCCTGCGCTTCGACGCCGACCTGGCGAAGTCTCTGGATGGCCCTGCCGAGAAGGAGAGAAACGCCCGGCTGGCGTACGAAGACGAGGAATGGCAGCCCCTGTTCGGGACGGACGAGTGGAAGCAATCCTGGAAGAGCAAGGGGTTCTGGCACGCGGGCGGGAACTGGAAGACCCTGATGACCCATCTGACCGGGGCGAACCCGGACTATGCCGACGCCCTGTTCCAGAGCCTCGTCCGGAACCGGAAACCGGGGATGGCCCACCGCTTCCTGGCCTTCCTGACGCCCCTCCTCGGGCTGCGTCTCTTCCTGACCTTGAACTTCGACGACCTTCTCGAAGAGGCGTTGCGATACGAAGGCCTGCACCCCGCCGTCTACGCCGTTTCCCGCGACTCTCCGCTCCCGCACCAGTCCCTGGTCCGGAGCCAGCTCTCGGTGGTCAAGCTGCACGGAGACGGCTTCCGGCTGCGGCTCGGCGAAGACCTCAACTTTCCTCTCGACGAGGAGAGCAAGGCGCGATTGGAAGGCTATCTGCCGGAAAGACCGCTCCTCCTCGTCCTGGGCCTGGGCGCGAACGACCGCCGGGTCATGGACTTCGTCGAGATCGTCGCAAAGAAATACGACAAGAAGAGCCGGTTTGCCACGGTCTACTGGATGTATTTCGAGAGCACCTGCCCGAAGCCGGTCACGGATCTGGAGGCACGGTACAAGGGCGCCATCTACCCTCTCCGGACGCAGGGACCGGCCTCCCTGCTCCTGGAAATGCTCAGCCGGCTCGCGGGCTCCCATCCGCCGAGCCTGCGGCCCTACGATCCGAAGATGGGCAGACCGATCGTCGCCCGCGGACCGTGGAAGGTGAAATCCCAGGAGAAGTCCGAAGAAGAGTCGATCCATCTCTTCCTGGACGACAAGCGCAAGTTTGATTTCGGCGCTTCTCTCGATCTTTCCCGGTTTGTCGCGGAGAAGACCAGGACTCATGTTCCGATCTGGATCGATCTCGAAGCCATGCACACCTATGAAGAGGTGGCGGTCGAGATCATCCGCCAGATCCACAGGTATGACCGGTCGATCCCGCCCATGGTCCTGCCCGGAGGGCCCGCTCCGAACGACGTGGAGAAGGCCGTCCGGCGGATCCGCGACGCGCTGGTCCGCGACCGTTATGTGATCGCGTTCAACGGAGTCACGCGCTTCGGGCGCCCCCCGACATGGCACCATGGCCGCGAAGGTATGGCGGCAAACAGAGAGCTGCCAGGAGAAGAAGAACGCGAGCAGGGGCGCATCCGCTTCCTGTATGGGCTCATCGACGATGCCCGCATGGGACGTCTCCGCGAATCCGTTCTCGCGCTTTCGCTTTCCTGGAAGGATCTCGACAAGGACCTCAGGTCCGCGCTGGAGCCGTGGTCTCTGAAAAAACGCGAGACGTCCGGCGCCGAGCATCCATGGCGGGACCGCAAATGGGCGAAGCGCCACCACGAGGCGTTCATGCTCCTCGCGGCGTTCCGCCGGCGCCGGAGCTACGTGGCCTTGCTGCAACTCCTCCCGGAGTATCTGCCGAACGGCCGGGCGCAACACGAAACGAAGCAGGAGCGGGTGGACTCCTTTCTCAAGCGAGCTGCCGAATTGGAGTACGTGGTTTCGGTCGCAGGCGGCGAATATTGGATGTGCCGCCATGAGCGGGACAAGATCTATCAGGCAGGGAAGAAACAGACTACCTCCGGGGATTTGATCAGACTCGTGAAAAGCGGGCTGCCGCCGGAGGAGAATCTGGCCCTGGTGCAACGCCTGGCTCTCCTGGTGAGAATCCACCGGGATATCGCACGATACTGCTACTCCGATCTTTTCGCGGCATCGCAGGATCCATCGGCGCTTCTGGAGCACCTTTACCATCAGATCGCCAGCCTCCGCTTCCTGACGAAGCTGGATGCATGGTTGCTGCTCACCTGGAACGGAGAGCCGCCCGAGGAGGTTTGCGAGGCCCTCGACCGGCTCGCCATCGGCAGGCCTACCCGCAGGGCCTTGCGGCAACAGCGGCTGCTCGGAATCCTGGCGCTCAACCGCGTGCTGGATCGCGAACGTGAAGTCCTGTTGAGCAACGTTTTCTCCGATCCTCTCATCGGCTGGGTCGACTGGATGCTGTACTCGGACATCGGCCGCCTCAAGGTCGCGAACTGTCTGGGCTCGTCCGAAGATGATGAGATCGGAACGCGTCTGCAAACGAGGCTCGATGAGGATGCGCTGAAGCAGATGGAGCGGGACATCGTCGATGAGTGCGCGGAGCTCTCCTCCACGTTCCAGAATTTCAAGGCGGACGCCCTGCGCGACAAGATGGACTTTGCCGGTTGCCAGCGGCTTCGCCGACAGCAGATTGCGGAGCTTATCGGCAGGAAGGTTTCAGACGAGAGTTTCGCCACTCTCTGGTCGCAAGGGATCGAGCCGTTCCTTGCATCGGTGGAGGCCCGTACGGATGGCTCCTGTTCCTATGACGTGAGGCGGCTCATCCGCTATCAGTGCGACGTCTGGCTCTGCCTCCGAGGTCAAGGGCCCGATGGAAATGAGGAGGATTCTCCGGAGACTCTCAGGCAGAACACGCGCAACGTCATCCATCGGTCCCAGGAAATGGTTTCGGGACAGATCCGAAAGAAGGATCTGGACGCCATGACGATCCGCTGGTACCGCGGCGACGCCGATCACACCCAGTTGGGCCTGTCTCCCTGGAGCCTGCGTGGAGTCGCCGGACCTGAAGCGGACGACGCCGTGAAACGGTGTGAAGAGACCATCCGGATCTGCGATCAGGCGCTCGGCACTCTCGAATGGGCGGTCGGACAGGAATACGCGAGACACCGATCGTATTTCCAGTCCCTCAAGGGGCGTGCCTGCTATGTCGAAGCCTCCGTCTTGAGAGGGAAGAAGGACAGTACGCGCCGGCAGGAGCTGTTCGCCGCCGCCCACCATGCTCTCGACCGGGCACAGGCTGGCGTCGCTCCGACGGTCGGCGCGAATCGGGAAGCCCTCGCGATCGCGTTGCTGCGCCTTGCCGAGTGCCTGATGATCCGGGCGAACGAAGCCCTGGATGATGCAACATCCCGGACCAGGTCGGAGGAGACTGTGGCCTGGGCGCTGAGCAGCGCCGAGCGCCGGCTCGACCGGGCATCCAACGTCTTGGTGCGGGCCGAGGAGATGCTGACGGGAGCGCGCCAGAACATGGAATGGTGGGCCTGCCTCTATCAACTCAAAGCCCAGATCGAGGTCGAGAGTCTCCTCTGGCGCTTGTCCGGGTCTGCCAGACCCGAAGAAATGGTGCGTCCCCAACTGCTCCAACCCGGCCTGCACGCGATCCGGCAGGGGCTCGACGTGCTGTTGCCGGTCTCGCAGGACGGCCAGGAACGGAGGAGCCACATCCGGATCGACCGCTTCCTGCGCATGTGGGTGGAGCTCATGGTCTGCGGCGCGGCTCTTTCCTCGGTGGAGCTCACCAGGAGCAATATGAAATTCGAAATGCCCACTCTGTGGTCGCGATGGAGCTCCCTGAACAGGACTGCGGGGCTGGAACGCCTGGCTCAGCCCGATTTTCTGGGCTGTTTCACTTCGTTCGGCGGCGACCTGCCGACTACTTTTGGCCTGGAGGCCCGGCGCACGGTCCTGAATCTGATCGACAAGATTCTCAAGGGCTCGCCGGTGCTCGGCCGGCTCTGGATCGAGCTTCGGACATGAATGAGCTTCTACAGGTAGACTCTGACTACGATGGCTCAAGATTTCGGTTCTCAGAGCATGGCCGGCCCGCTACGGCGGGTCCTGGTGAAGCGTCCTGACGAGGCATTCGGAGGCGCCGATCCGGCGCGCTGGCATTACACCTCCCGTCCCGATCTGGATGAAGCGCGACGCGAACATGACGCGCTGGTGGAGACTCTGGCGGACGCGGGGGCCGAGGTGATCGACCATCCGGAGCCGCAGCCGGACCGCGCGGACTCGATCTTCGTCTTCGATCCGGCGCTGGTTACCGACCGCGGGGCCGTGATGCTGCGCATGGGCAAGGAGCTGCGGCGCGGCGAGGAGGCGGCGATGGCGCGGCGCTTCCAGGAGATCGGCGTTCCGGTCCTGGGTCAGCTTGAAGCCCCGGCGACGGCGGAGGGCGGCGACCTCCTCTGGCTCGACTCCAACACGCTGGCGGTCGGTCAGGGGTTCCGCACGAACGCCGAGGGGCTCCGCCAGCTTCGCGAGATCCTGACCGGGATCGACGTCCTGCCGGTCGAGCTTCCCTACTTCACCGGCCCGGAAGCCTGCCTTCATCTCCTGTCGCTGATCAGCATCGTGGATCGCGACCTCGCGGTGGTCTATCCGCCTCTGATGCCGGTTTCGTTCTGGCAGCTCCTCCAGGATCGCGGCTTCCGCTTGGTCGAGGTCCCGGAGGAAGAATTCCCCACGATGGGACCGAATGTGCTGGCGCTCGCCCCCGGCCGATGCCTCATGCTGGAAGGCAATCCGGCGACCCGGCGCCGCCTGGAGCGGGCGGGTTGCGAGGTGACGACCTACCGCGGCCGGGAGATCTCTCTCAAGGCCGAAGGCGGACCGACCTGCCTGACGCGGCCGGTCTGGCGACTGCCGAGTTAATCCTCGGCCACCAGCTCCTGCTGGTTAGGATCCACGTTCCTCGGCTCCTCCAGGGCCTCATGGGCCGCGACCGCGTTCTCTTCGGCGACCCGAATCTCCACCAGCCCGGTGACGGGGTTGAAGCCGAAGGGCAGGCGTCCCATGGCGAAGAGGTCCTGGATCTGGTCTCCCTTCTTGTAGTAGGGGATCTGCGCTTCCAGCAGGATCGACTCGGCGAGAGCGATCTCGCCAGGGTCGCCCGTTTCCAGCACCGTGACGAACTGGAGGTCCGGATGCTCCGGTTCCTCCTGGGGAAGGGTGTCGACGAGGGGAACCTCGCAATCGGCGCACTGCACGAATCCTTCCCGGTACTCGCTTCCGCATTCGGGACAGTACATGGCGGGCCCTCCTTGTTTGAGACAAGTATAAGGCTATGCCGCCGCCTCCTCCGCCTTCCGGTGCCATTCCGCGGCGGCCGGGGCGTCGCCCTTGCGGTGGGCCAGGATCGAGAGCTGGTGGTAGGTGGCGGCGAGACGGATCCGGGCCCAGTCGCTGTCGGCCCTCTCCAGTCTCTCGCGGAGCAGGTGATAGCGCGCCTCGGCCTCGTCGAGAGCGTCGGCGCGGTGGAGGCGGCTCGCTTCGGCTCCCACCAGGAAGAACCAGAGGGCGCCGGCCTCGGAGTCGGTCTCGGGCTCGCCGACCGCCTGGCGGGCATGAGCTGTCCAGGCCGGCGCCTCGCCGGAGCCGGTGCGCACCCACCAGGTGTTGAGCGGCTCCAGGATGGACAGGGCCTCTCCGAACATCCGGCGGTCCAGGGCTGAGGCCGCCGCGGCGCCCAGGGCTTCGGCCTCCAGGTCCAGGACCTCCATGGCGATCTCGTCGTCCTCCTCGCCGAGTTGGTCGCCGAGCCACTCTCCGACCACGGCCCACGAGCGCAGGAGGGCGGCCTGGACGGCCTCGCGCTCCTCGGCCCGGTCCTGCCAGGCGCCCTCCAGGATTTCGGCCAGCCCGGACTCCATCCGGTAGACGGACTCCATGGCCGGGATCAGCAGGCCGGCTCGGACGGCGGCCTCCGTGGTCTCCTCCCAGGCATCCCGCCCGATCCCGGTCGCCTCTTCGAGCCCGGCGAGCACGTTCAGGTCCACGAGACCGGCCTCGAACAGACCCAGGATGGGCAGCCGATTCTGGTGCTCGCGCGGCAGTCGGAGAAGGGCTTCGCCAAGGCTCATGACAGCGATTTTACCCGTGATATCGTTGCTGTTCCGGGGTGAGTTGGCTGCCGAAGGGGAAAGGGAAACGATCGAATGGAGTCCATCCAGACAATAGGAGTGATCGGCGCGGGCACGATGGGTCATGGCATTGCCCAGGTGGCCGCGCAGAGCGGGTTCGACGTGCTGCTGGTCGACGTGGCGCCGGAGGCTCTCCAGCGCGGCATGACCCAGATCGGCAAGGGCTACGAGCGCCTGGTGGGCAAGGGGAAGATGGCGGCCGGGGACCGCGACGCCGCGCTCGCCCGCATCGCTCCGCACGGAGAGCTGGCGGCCCTCGATCAGGCCGACCTGGTGGTCGAGGCCGTGGTGGAGAGGCTGGAGGTCAAGCAGTCCGTGCTCAAGGAGCTGGACCGGATCTGCAAGTCGGACGCGATCCTGGCTTCGAACACCAGCTCGATCTCGATCACGAAGCTCGCGGCCGTCACCTCCCGGCCGGAGAAGGTCATCGGCATGCACTTCATGAACCCGGTGCCGGTCATGACGCTGGTGGAGATCATCCGTGGCCTCGCGACCGATCAGGCGACCTGGGAGGCAGTCGAGGCGGCCTCCCGGAAGATGGGCAAGACGCCGGTCGAGGTCCACGACTCGCCGGGGTTCGTGTCGAACCGCGTGCTGCTGCCGATGATCAACGAGGCCGTCTATTGTCTGTACGAGGGCGTCGGGAAGCCCGAAGCCATCGACGAGGTTATGAAGCTCGGGATGAATCATCCCATGGGCCCCCTGGCCCTTGCCGATCTGATCGGCCTCGACGTCTGTCTCGATATCCTGCGGGTGTTGCAGGACGGCTTCGGCGATCCGAAGTATCGTCCCTGCCCGCTGTTGGTGAAGATGGTCGATGCCGGACATCTGGGCCGGAAGTC
>DATANP010000665.1:0-4492 GCA_036266195.1 Thermoanaerobaculia bacterium
GTCCGGATATACAGGAATTCGCCCCGGATATATACGGGCGCGATCTCCCCACACTCCCGGAAGGCAGGTTTATACAATCTGGCAGCGAGTTTATACATCCAAGACGGCCGGGAACACGCCTCAGCCTCACGAGGAGGCCTCTCTCCCTCAGGCGGATGTAACGCTCGACGGCCCCGGCGCGCCTGGAAGGGGCAGGAGGATTCGTCATGCCGAAGACAGGATCTCCAGCTTCCGCCGGAAAGGGCCCGAAGCCACCGCGCATAGTCAACGTCGAGTCCATCAAGGCCACGCCGCCCGCGGGTACGCTGATCCACTTCTCCAAGGAGCAGTGGGCGTCGGCCATCCGCGACATTCCGCAGGGGAAGGCGCTGCCCAAGTACGGCTCGCGCCTGGCCTACTACCCGCTGCCGGACGGCGGCGGCGCGCTGCAGGGGGACTGCATCCAGAACCCCTGCGAGATCTGCCGGTTTCGCCAGAGATTCGACCCCCAGACCATGCAGCTCGTCTTCGAGTGCCTCTGCCGGCCGGACCCGCACTGTCCGGAAGACCCGCCGCCTCCACCGCCGCCGGCCTCGAATGTGTGCCGGCTCGTGGTCCAGGTCAATCCCGTGCGGATCTTCTGCGCCAGCAACGGGTGCAACCGGACCTGCCGGGTCTCGATCGTCCGCGACGGCCAGCGCTTCGTGATCACCTGCGCTTGCCGTTAGCAGTCAAACTGCGGTTGATCCCATCCCGGGGGCGAGTCCGGAACGAGCGGATGCGCGGCACGTCCATCACCCGCACTCCCTCGGCCGGGTTCTCCACGGCCCAGACGAGCGCGTCGATCATCTCGGGCCTGCGCACGAGGCCGAGACGGCGCGCCGTGTCGCTCGTTTCAGGGAGCCGCTCAAGGAGGGCATAGACCGGTACGAGCGCGTAGGGCCAGAGATGGCCGGGGCCGAGCACGTACCAGGGACGGACGCAGGTGGCGGACAGGCCCGCGTCCGCGATCTGCCGCTCGCATTCGGCGCGGATGGCCACGTAACTCTTCATCACCGGCGCGGGCTGGGCCACGCTGAGGTAGACCATGTGCCGGACTCCCCCGGTCCGCGCCGCCTGGACCGAGGCGCGGGCCGAGGCCAGGTCCACCTCCCGGAACTGGCGCTCCTTCCAGGGCGCCGGGTGCGAGACGCCCACCAGGTGGACCAGCGTGTCCGCCGGCGCCACCTGGTCCGCGAAGGTCGCGCCGTCCAGGGCGTTCCCGAACACCACGCCGCAGCCGGACGGCAGCCGGCCCTCCGAGCCCCGCCGCGCCAGTGCCCGGACCTCGTGTCCGCGCCGGAGAAGGGCCTCGATCAGGGGGACTCCCAGATATCCGGTCCCACCGGTTACGAAAATCCGTTGACGATTGACCGCCGCATGCGTGATCATCCTTCCATCCTACGGGGAAGACGGCAGTGCGGATGACCTCCGGAGAGCAGCCCTACGGTTTTGGCACCGGGAACAGTAGATAGCGGCTCGCCTTCGTCCGGTCCTCCACGACGAGCAGGAAGTCCACATCTCCCGCAGAGACGCGGGTCACGGACTCGGCGTTGTCCAGGGTGGCAGCCTCCTGAGGCAGCGTCATCTGCTTGAGTTGGCCGTTGTCATGGCGGAACCAGAGGTCCCACTTTCTGACCAGGCCGTCCGGCAGATCCGGAGAGAGACCAGCCAGGATCCAGAGCCCCTGCTCCTTGTCGTCGTAGAACATCCCCCGGATTCCGCTGCCGTTCAGTCGTAGATTGTCTACGACCGTGACCTTCAAGGGGTCTGCGTCCAGGTCATTGATCTCCAGGAGGATGGCGTCTTCGTTCGAGCCGGGCTTCTTGCGCTCTTCCGGGGCTGTGTGCGTGGGAGAACGCACGCCCAGCAACAGGTGGCCCTCCCGGCTCCAGGCCGCCCCTTCGATGTTGAAGCCGGACTGTGCCGCCGTGCGCTCCCTGGATTTTTCAAGCTCACAGGGAATCTGTAGATCAGGAAGAGACTGTTGCTTGAAGTCTCCGTCCTTCAGGGTCAGACGGACGATCGCCGATCGCTTCGGTTTGACCTCACCCCGGCTGTTGCGACTGTGAGAGGTGACCAGAAAGGCTCTCGATTCCCGGTCCCAGGTCACTTCTTCCAGATCCTTCACCTCATCCTTCAAGGCGATGGGCTTGAAATCCTCCTTCTTGACCTTGCCCGACATCAGAACCTTGGAGGTATCGTCCAGGACGAAGACTACCGGGCCCGGGTCGGGATCCGGGTCGTCGGCTACCACGAGCAGGCGGTCGCCCGGCAGGAGCGCCACGCCCGAAACCTCGGAAATCGGAATCTCTCCGGTAACGACGGTGGCCGCGCTCAGGCTCTGTGCCGCAACCAGGGCCGCTGCGCCGATCCATGCGCCAACTTGTCTGTTCATGAGGACACCTCCTGGTGTGGAGACGGACGCGGCGCCCATTTTCTGATCGACCCCTGGCGGCAACGGGAGAGCATTCACGTACTCTCTCCTAGTCGAGGACTATCAAGGAGGAGAGATGATGATGAAATCCCTGTCCAGCTCCGCCGGCTTCCGTTCCTTCACCCTGGGACTGCTCTGCGCACTGGCCGTCATCCTTGTCGTGCCCTCCGCTGCCCGGGCGGCGGAAGGCGGCTTCCGGTGCGAGGAGCTGTCGTTTGACGTGAACCTCTCGCCGGGCGATCCCACGGTGTACAGCGTCTTCGGCGTCCTCTGCTCCCGCGGCAGCATCCAGCACAAGACGATCCAGGTGACGCTCCATGGCTCGACCTACAGCCACCTCTACTGGGACTGGCCGTTGCAGCCCGAAACCTACTCCTATGTGCGCCGCGCCACGGCCGCGGGCTACGCGGTCCTCAATCTCGACCGCATCGGCATCGGCCAGAGCGACCGGCCTCCGGCGGCGGACGTCACCATTGCGGCCAACGCGCACGTCGTCCATCAGGTCGTGCAGGCGCTGCGCGGCGGCGACCTGGTCGTGCCCTCGTTCGGCCGCGTCCGCGCCGATCGGGTAGCGCTCGTGGGCCACTCGCTCGGGTCCGTGATCGCGATCCAGGAGGCGGCGACCTATGGCGATGTGGACGGCGTGGCCCTGACCGGTGTGTCGCACACGGTGACCCCGATTTTGAACGAGATCTTCGCGGTCCTCTACCCGGCCAACCTGGATCCACGGTTCCCGGGTGTGCCGGACGGTTATCTCACCACCCTGCCGGGCACCCGCGGCGTCTTCTACTACCTGCCGTCGGTGGACCCGCTGGTCCTCGCGCTCGACGAGGCGACCAAGGAGACGGTGACCGGCGCCGAGCTCGACACGGCCTTCCCCGGCCTGTTCCTGTCGGGCGGGGTCCACGTTCCGGCGCTGGTCGAGGTCGGCGATCTCGACCTGGCCTTCTGCGCCGATCCCTCGTGCTCGGTCTCCGGCAGCCTGAGCGCCGAGTCATCCTTCTTCCCGGCGGACGCCTGCGTGGAGACCGCGGCCATCGCCGGTGCGGGCCACGACCTGAACCTGCACGTCCAGGCTCCGGCCGCGTACGACACCCTGCTGAGCTGGATGGACCGCCGGGTGGGCAGCGATTCGAGCGTGCCGCCGCCGGTCCCCTGTCCATAAGTCCGAGCAGGGAAACCAGCGGGGGCTCCCATGCGTAGAGGGGGGGGCATGAATTTGAATGCCCCCCCTCTCTACGCAGGCACCGCATGACACGGCGTGAAACCGGTGGAGCCCCCGGACTCGCTCTTCCAGGTTCCGAGCGGCTTCCGCTACGAGGAGCCCGGGTAACAGTCGTGTCACTCTCTCCTGGTACGCGCTATGTAGCATATGTTAATATAGGTATGCGCGGCAGATTGAATGCCGGCAGTCTAAGGAGTACCAGCATGAGAAAACCACTGTTCCGGGCTCTATTGGGATTTGTGTTCCTGGCCATCGCATCCAGCGCCAGCGCTCAGGTTTGGACAGCCGTAGCGTCCAGCGGTGCGATCGAGGACAACTCAGCCGCAACCTACGGCACCTCCAATGGTGCGCTGTTCTTCCGCTCCGGGGCCACCGGCAACGTCAATGCGATCTATAACGTCACCGACCCGAAGGATTCAGGAAGTCCATCCTGGACCACCCTGGAGTTCGTCGCCAAGACGGGCGGCGGTCTCGGAGTGTTCGCCACCGCCAGCTTGTACCGTCAGCCGCGATTCAGCGGCACGGCCATCGCGATCTGCAGCGCCCTCGCTCCTGCGACCGGAGCTCTCTCGACCAGCACCTGCACCTTCTCTTCCTCCACCTTCGATTTCGCGAACAACTACTATTTCGTCCGGGTCTCCCTCGGGCGGACCTCGACCGCCCAGTCGCAGACCGCCTGGGGAGTACAGATCTACTAGCCGCGAGCTTTCCTGAACGAGGAGGGGCTCGCGAGCCGAGCCCCCCCTCCTTGGCATGAACCCCCGCGAAACCCTTCGCCCCCCACAGCCGTATTACCAGGAGAATCAACTACA
>DATANP010000666.1:0-4864 GCA_036266195.1 Thermoanaerobaculia bacterium
CAGCATCCCGACCTCTACACCCGGTCTCGCCTCGTCTGGCTCGAAGGGATGACCGCCGCCGGACTCGGCCACTTCGACGAAGCCGAAGCGGCTTTCCTCTCCCTCCGCCAGCATTTCCTCGACGAAGGCAATGGCTACGACGCGACCATGGTGTCGCTCGACCTCGCGCTGCTATACCTCAAGACCCAAAGGATGGATCAACTCCGCCAACTGGCCGAGGAGTTGCTGCCGATCTTTGAGGCCAAGGATCTCCATGCTGAATCTCGGGCGGCTCTCATGCTGTTCCAGATGGCAATCCGGGAGGAGCGGGTGACGGTGAGGTTCGTCGAAGAGCTTGCGGCGTACCTCAACAAGGCCCGTACGGACTCCACGCTGTGTCTCAGGGAGAGGGGGTAGGAGGTAGTCTACTTCTCTTCTTTGTTGTCGTTTTCGTCCTCGAATATCTCCCATGCTCTAGAGATGTCGTTGCCTTCGACCTCTTCAAAGGTGGGTTCACGATCTTCGAGGTAAATCTGGTGAAATCTCTCATTGGCCTGTTTACTGATTGGCCAGTATGCAAATTGGAATGCAACCCGGGGAACAATATGCCATTCTACCTCAGGCTTAGGGTCACGGTCGAGAAAGCTATCCAGATCTTTTTTCTTCTCAAAGGACTTGAGGGTTACCCGAGTTGATGTAATTCCCTGCCGATCCCTGCGCATCCGCTCCAAGACGGCCTGAGCAGGCTTGCGCCGGTCACGATAAAACGGGTCTTCAGTAAGGAAGACCTGTACCTTTAACGTAACTATGATGTCCATCCCAATCTCTGACACTTTACCGTCTGGTGTTCTGAAGCCCTTGCCCAACCTAAAGAAGTAGTACCATGTTCCTACTTCCTCGCGTAACTCGTGATTCATCCAGAGTCTTCCCACAAAGTCGGTAAATACAGGGACAGTAGCAGGGCCGCCCAAAGAGGTAAGATCAAAAACTCTCTCCCACAGCCCCTGAGGCGGGAAGGTACGCTCCTGCTCTTCTTCATGATCACAAAAGCTGAGCATGGATATGGTGGGGTGTAGGTAGGCTATATAATGCATTGGCTCCTCAAGGAGCATCTCCGCGAAAATCTGCTCACTCTCACCCGTGAACAGACTTATCATCCGCTTTAGAGCCAGTATTGCGCCCACTTTATCTGTGATTAAAAATAGAAAGAGTGCTATGGAAGATTCAGGCGGCATAATCCCATGCATAGCATCGATTATCTTCTGCTTGTCCTTATTCTTATGGAAACGGCATCCATTTAGCCAAAGGTGGAGCATCTCTTCAGAATTGATGATTTTACCTTCCGGGACATCGTTTGAAGATGCACCTGCCACAAACAACGATTGCAGGCGTCCACCTGAATAGAGGAAGCGGAGTGCCTTTAGATGCTTCCGAACTCTTTGATTTGGAGTGGCCTTTGAGATTATGTTCCATACATCATTGAAATTTGTCTGCTCGTTCTCCAGCAGGAACGGACGAAGTTTCATGAGCATGGCATCAATTTGCTCGTCAGTTGGAAGCTTGGTTTCCACCGTTAGCCCTTCACCCAACGTCCAATTAACATGGAGCGCGGATGGAATGCCCTCCTTGATAAGCGAATTGTTTTCCATTTCCGCCGCGTACTTTGCAAAGTCTTCTAGAATCTCCCATTCTTCATCTGTAAATTCAAGATCTACAATTTCCTCATCGGTGCCATCCTGATCGGCAGTCTTCATCCTGAACTTCTTAGCCATGACCGTGCCTCCCCTTGCCTCTAGGCTGCTTGCTCTACCGCCTCAGCCCTAAGGCCGTTTAGCTTACCATGTTACAGCGATAGAGCCTCTTTCACGCAAGCCCAGAAAAACGTGCCCGAGGAATCAGAAAGGATTCGAGAGAATTGAGGCGTCTGAATCGGCCGCATTAAATTTTCGCCCAAGAAAGTGTCAGAGGAAGAAAGAAGAAGTAGTGCGTACTTCGGCGGCAGAGCGCCCGACCCGGCGCTCTTGGTTCCTGCGGAACGGACCCTGGAAGCCCTCCTCTGGCACCCGCCCGTGGGGGGCCTCTGGTGGCTCCCCAAACCGCCCCTCCCGCACTCAGGATTTTCACCTACGCACAGCCTCCGCGCGCTCGGGTGAGGGGAGCCGCGACTTCGCGGGCCAGCTCGGCGGTGGCGGCTTCGCGGTGGGCGGCTTCCTGGAAGAGGAGGACGGCGGCCAGGGCTTCGCGGGAGACGTTGTGAGCGAGGAGGACCGCGACCATCTCGTCGGCCAGGACGCGGACCTCGGCGGTGTTCCCCTCCTCCAGGTGCGAAACCACCAGATCCAGGGTGGCGAGAGGCGGCTTCGTAGGGATTCCCGTCATCGAGGAAGTCTAACGGACGTTGCCGAGGATCTGGCGGGCTGTTCGTGCTCGCCCCGGAGGAAGGAGCGTCTGGCACCTACTTGGAACGGGACCGGGGCCTCCAGCCGGTCCGGAGACGTGCGAAGGTGCTTCGCATGCCTCCGGACTCAACAAGAGGGCGACGCTAGTTGAAAAGCTCGCCTACCCGCAGCGACCAGCCCGGCACGATGTCGGGAAGCTCAAGGGAATCGGCGTCGCCGTAGACCCTGACGTCCTGCCCCCGCAGGACGGAGACTGTCCTCGCCGAGGGATCGACCTCCAGCACGGCCTTGACGCCGGCGGATAGCCAGCCGGCGACGGCCGCCTCGTGCCTGGGGGCCGTCACAAACTCGACGACCAGATCGGGAACGTCCTTCGCCGCTCCGGCGCGGACGAAGGCCAGGGCCGGCGCCTGCACCCGGCCGGGCAGCTGGAACCGGGTGCCCGCGGCAAACACGGCGCCCAGCCCGGACTCTTCGACGTGCTGCGCCAGGCGCCAGGTCAGCCGTGCCGCCACCTCGCCGCGCTCCTCCGACGTGGTCACCGCGTCGTGAAAGCCCCGCATCAACTCCCGGAAACGCTCGGCGTCACCGACCGTGAGGCAACCGCCGCCGCCGCACGAGGAGGAACCCTGGCAGAGACCGGTCGCCGCTCCGCAGTTGCTCCACCCGTTGTCGGTGACGCAGGAGGTCGAACAGTAGTTGAAGCAGCTACAGTCCTCGCAGAGCATGATGGCTGCGGCCGGAAGCGCTGCACCGAGGACCAGGAAGAGGGCCGCAAGCCCGACGTTTTTCCGCATGACGAGATCTCCTTTCCTGAAAAGCCGGTTCGCAGACGGAGAGACTCCGAACGTTGCGCCGTAGCAGTCCACCTTGCCCTGCTGGCCCGGGCACATGTCGCCGGGCTCGCAGGTGTCATTCTCCTCCAGGGGCGGCAGTTCATGGATGACCCCCTAAAAGATCGGGTGCCCGCCGCACATCGCAGCGTGACAACATGCTGAAGTATGCACGCTTCGGTCCCTGAATAGGGGGTGCAGACAGGCAGGCAGAAGTGACAGGCGAATCTGAGAAAGGGGATAGGGCACCAGGGAGGAAGCGCCAGGCGTTTCGGCGCGCACTGCCTGCGGGCGACCGGACGAGATTCACGGCCACCGAAGAGACCCTGCCGGTCGAACCCCGCGATCTTCAAAGACCCTCTTGCACCTGACGTAACGTGAGGGTGTACCTTGCCTCCATCGCCCCTCTTCGAGGGGCCCAACCATGGAGGCAATAACCATGTCCGAAAAGATTCTTGCCGCCGCAGTCACCGCGTCTCTGGTGCTGCCAGGAGCTTTGGCCCAGGCAGCCACCAACCCTCAGGCCGCCGATTTCGTGGAGCGTCCCTTGACGCTCGAGGTTGACGGCGTGCGTATCCCTGCGGCCTTGACGGTCCCAGCCATGGGACAGCCCGTTGCGGCGATCGTCTTGATCCCGGGGTCGCTGTTCATCGACGTCGATGGCAATCTGCCGTTCATGAACCTTTATCCGCGGATGAATGCGGACCTCGCGCAGCAGCTTGCGGCCCGGGGCTATGCGGTTCTGCGCTTTGCCAAGATCGGTCCGGGCACGGGCTCCGAGGTGATCGACCCCGAGCGGATCGAGGTTCACCGGCACTTTGCGGAGCGGGTCGTCGTGGCCCGGGCCGCCCTGCGCAGGCTGCGAGAGGAGCTCGGCGACACGGCACAGAATGTCCGGGTCTGGGCGGTGGCCGGCCACAGCGAGGGCGCCGTCGTCGCGTCGCTCCTCGCAGCGGAGGCCCCGGACGTCGATGCGGTGATCAGCCTGTCCGGCCCCTCGGTCGGACTACTCGGGATCATGCGGGATCAGGCGTTGATGTTCCCCGGCCCGGATGGGAAGCCCGCGGACCTCTCTGCCTTCGACGAGGCCGCCGCTCGCATCCGCCGCGGCGAGCCCCTGCAGCCGGATGCCGCCAGGCAGCCGCAACTCGCGATGCTCGCGACCATGGATTCGAAGGCCCTGATGTACATCCGTGAGGTGGACGCGGTCGATCCTGCGCAGGCTTTGGCCGCGGTGGACCGCCCGGTCCTCATCATCCAGGGTGGGCGTGATGGGGGCGTTCCCGAAAAGCACGCGCACCGGCTTGCCGAGGCGCGAGGCACCAAGCCGACTACCCTGAAGGTATTCCCTGACCTCCAGCACTTCTACAAGCGCGCCGAGCCGGATATGGACCCGCAGGCCGCATTCTCTCTCGTCACCGAGACGGACCCCCGGGTGGCTGAGGCGATCGACGGCTGGCTGCGCTCGTTGCGATAGGGGCTCGGAAGGTTCTGCGGCGCGGCGGAAAGTTTCTGCGGCGTGGCGGAAAGTTCTGCGGCGTGGCGGAAAGTTCTGCGGCGTGGCGGAAAGTTCTGCGGCGTGGCGGAAAGTTCTGCGGCGTGGCGGAAAGTTCTGCGGCGTGGCGGAAAGTTCTGTGACGTGGCGGAAGGTTC
>DATANP010000667.1:0-5619 GCA_036266195.1 Thermoanaerobaculia bacterium
CAGGTGACCCGCGAGGAGTACCAGCGCTTCCTCGACGAGACCGATCGCCCGGCGCCGCCGTTCTGGCACGAGCCCGCCTACGCCCATCCCCGCATGCCCGCGGTCGGTCCATCCTGGGACGACGCCATGGCCTACTGCGCCTGGTCCGGAACCCGCCTTCCCACCGAGGCCGAATGGGAGCGGGCGGCGCGACTCGACCGCGACGTCCTCTACCCCTGGGGCGACGATCCGCCCGAGTCGCTCCCCGACTACCACCGCCGCTGGCGGGAAGGCCCCGAGCCCGTCGACGCCTACCCGTCGCGCCACCCCCTGGGCTTTCTCGGACTGGGCGAGAACGTCCACGAGTGGTGCTCGGACTGGTACGCCGCGGACTACTACCGGGTTTCACCCGTGGACGATCCGCGCGGTCCGGAGTCGGGCACCCGGCGCTCCTCGCGGGGCGGCTCCTGGCGGCACGAGATCAAGGTGAGCCGGTGCGCGGCGCGCTCGGCGATCCCGCCCCACCTGCGCTACGCCGACTACGGCTTCCGGGTCGCCTCATGAAAAAGACCATGAAGCCGTCGCGCCGCGCGGTCCTGGCCGCCGCGATCCTCGGAGCGGTCCTCCACACCCTGACCGCGCTCTCGGTGTGGCGGTCCTGGGACTACTTCGGGCGGGCCAACCTGCTGACCTGGATGGACTTCCCGGTCTCCCTCGGGTTCCTGGACCTGGACGGGGGTCGCATGCTCGCCTGGAGCCTGGTCGCCGGCGGGCTGCAGTGGGCGGCCATCGCGGCCCTGCTGACGCTCTGGCTCGGCAGCACGCTCCACCGCCGAAAGTATTGAAGGGATTGAAAAGGAATGGAGACCGGCCGGACCCGGTTAGAATACGCGCCATGGTGCGCGTAGGCTCCGTCCAGGTCGATCCCCCTCTCTGGCTTGCGCCGATGGCGGGGGTGACCGACCGCGATTTCCGTCTCCTCGTGCGGAGGATCGGCGGCGTGGGCGTGGTGTCCATGGAGTTCATCTCCTCGAAGGCGATCGTCTCGGGCAACGCCAAGACCCGGGAGCTGATGTACTTCTCGCCCGAGGAGCGGCCGCTCGCCATCCAGATCTACGGCTCGGACCCGGACTCCATGCGCGTGGCCGCGCAGGTGGTCGAGGAGCTGGGAGCCGACATCTGCGACATCAACATGGGCTGCCCGGCGAACAAGGTGCTCAAGGGGTGCGCCGGAGCGGCGCTGATGGGCGACCCGAAGCTCGCCGAACGGATCATCCGGACCTGCCGGGACGCGATCCGCATCCCGCTGACCGTCAAGTTCCGCCTGGGCCTGGACGACTGCCGGCGCAACTACCTGGAGCTGGGCCGGATCTGCGAGGCGAATGGCGTCAACGCGGTGGCGATGCATGCCCGTACCGCCCGCCAGATGTTCAACGGCCAGGCCGACTGGTCGCACCTCGCGCAGCTCAAGGAGGCGCTGTCGATCCCGGTGATCGGCAACGGCGACGTGCGGGAGCCCGAGGATGCCCTGACGATGTTGGCGGCCACCGGCTGCGACGGCGTCATGGTCGGCCGCGGCGCCACCCGCAACCCCTGGCTCTTCCGGCAGATCGCGGCCCGCATGTCCGCTAACCAGGGCAGCCAGGTGACGGAACCCACCCTGGAGGACCGGCGCGACCTGATCCTGGAGCACTTCCGCATGGTGGTGGAGCGCGAGCATTCGAAGTACGCCCTCCACAAGCTGCGCAAGTTCACCGGCTGGTACACCCACGGCCTGCCGAACGGCCGCAAGCTGCGCCAGGCGATCAACCAGATGCCGGACGTCGAGAGCTTCCTGGCCACGGTGGAGTCGTTCCTGGCCGAGATGCTCGTCGAGCAGGCCGCCTAGTGGCTGATCAGCCGGCTGGGCACACGCTCGATCTGGCGGTGCGCCCCGACGCGGCCCTGGCCGCGCTGCGCCGCGCCGCCGAGGACTGGGGGGCCGAGCTCGAGAAGGGCCAGCTTCACCTGCCGGTGGTCCAGGGGCTGAAGCGGGGCGTGATCTCCGGGCCGCTGCGGGTCGAGCCTACGGACGAAGGGGCCCGCGTGGTCTTCGACCCCGAGGAGTCCCACCTCTACGTGCAGATGGCCTCGGTCTTCATCCTGCTGGTGGCGATCGTGGGCGCCCTGGCAACCGTGCTCTGGCCGTTCTTTCCCCAGCTCCTCCCGGTCTCGCCGTTCGGAGCCCTCCTCGCCCTGGGCGGCTGGTTCCTGGTCCTCTCCCGCCTGCGCACCAGCGGCCCGGACGAGTTCCTGGTCATGGTCGAAGCCCAGGCCGAGGCCGGCGCACCCGCTGCCGAAGCGTAGGCCGGCTGCGGCGGACCGTCCGGTGGGACGACGGGACCATCCGCCGGGACACCGGGACCGTCTGCCGAGACTCCGGGACCGTCCGCCGGGACACCGGGACTATCCGCCGAGACTCCCGGACCGTCCGCCGGGACATCGGGATAATCCGGTGAGGCTCCGGGACCATCCGGTGAGGCTCCGGGACCATCCGCCGAGACTCCGGGATCATCCGGTGAGACTCCGGGATCGTCCGCCGAGATACCGGGACCGTCCGCCGAGACTCCGGGATCGTCCGCCGAGCGGCGCAGGAATGCGGGCAAGCCCGCTCCGGGTTATACTCCGTGCTGGTTCTTTCAAAACTTGGGGGCGTACCGGTTTCGACGGGGAACAGAGCGGAGCGGGAGTTGCGTGTCGAATGCCGCCCGTAAGGCGGAAAAGTAACTGCGAACGATAACTTCGCCCTCGCGGCCTAATTAAACGGTCGTGACGTCCCGCTGGGGAGCCCTGATCTACGGCGCTTCAGTGGGACGACATCCAAAGTAGATCGAAGGGCGCGGCAGCCTCGGGCCGTACCCGGATAATTTAGAGGCTGGCCGCCGCGTTGGAATGCCTTCTTCCGAAGCGCGGATGGCGAGACCCCTGAACTGAAGGCTACGCACGTAGAGACTTCTGATACGCGTTTCTCGGACGTGGGTTCGACTCCCACCGCCTCCACCAATCTCATCGACAATCGAAGCCTCCCCCTGGCGGTCAGCTCCGCCAGAGGGAGGCTTTTCTCGTTCTACTGGTCGCCCTCGTCCTTCTTCTCGCGGATCGCACCCGGCCGGGGCAGCTTGTAGCTCAGGCCCACGTGCATGCTGAGCTTGTTCTTCAGGTCCTTGTCCTCCATGAGGAACTCGGGCCGGTTCGCATAGACGATGGAGATCGGGAATGTCATGTTGTCGGTGGTGGGCACCGTGTAGGTGATGCGCCCCAGGACCCGGTCGTTGCGGCGCAGATCCTCCGCGACGTCGTCGTCCTCCTTGTTCCAGATCCCTTCGACGGAGAACTCGAGACGCGGCCGGGCTTCGGAAGCCAGGAGATCGGACGGCCCCGCGAGTTGGGAGTAGTTGATCCGGACTTGCCACTGATCGACACCCGGCGCGGTAACGTTGAACGTCTTCTTGACGTCATCGACGTCGTACTCGAAGTCCTCGTCGTAGTCGTCGACCTTCTTGTACGTGATGGCGTAGGAGGTCCGCCACAGATCGCCCTCGGCCGACCGTTTCGCGATCCTGTTGAAGGCCTGCTCCTTGAAACGCCGCCGTGTGGCGTCATCGATCGGGCCGCTCGTATCCGGCCACTGCTTGATCAGTCCGCGGTATTCATCGAGGAGGCGGTTGAAATTGAGCGTGCCGGCCGAGTACTCCACCGTGACGCCAAAGTCCCGCGGCCCGACGGCCGGGTCGGCATCGCGATAGCTGGTCCTCACCTGGAGCACCGGCTGGTTGCCGATCAGGGCCGCAAACTGGTCGCTCAATTCCTGCTGTTGATCGAGGATCTCCTCGTCGTCCGTGTCGTCGGCGGCGAAGTCCTCGATCTCACCCTTGAGCTTGTCGACCAGGTCCTCTGCTCCGTCTGGGTCCGCGGTCGCGGCAGCCGCCGTCCGAAGATCCGCGAAGCTCATGCCGAAGATCTCATTGGGCGTCTTTCCGAGCTTTGCTGCCAGATCCGCGGCCGTGGCACTGGAGCTCAAACCGTTGCGGGCTGTAGTGAAAAAATTATTGGCTTTCGCGTTCAGCTTCGGAATCAGGACGTCCTGGGCGTATTCATCGATGAGCGGGAGATAGGTTTCGATATCCCGTCCGAATAGCTGCTGCCTCCTCGCTCCCCAGTTCCTGGCACGGCGGACCGGCGCCCAGCCGAGGGAGTAGGTCGCGTCTCCGAAGCCGCCGGCCCGGTCCAGCAGGGTCTTGCTCTCGACGTCGCGGGTCGCGTCAGCAAACTTCTCCTCAATGGGAGCGAAGATCTTCGGCTCGATGAGAGTGGTCTGCAAGGAGGTCTTTCCTCCGAAGATGGGGGGGCTGTTGAAGTTCAGGACCACCGGCGAGCCGTTGCCGGATGTGTCCACGGGACTGATCGCCCCCTGAAGCATTGGCAGGAGATCGGCCAGGGAGTCGCTGACGCGCGACCCGGAAACATCGGACGCCGCGGCGGTCGAAGCCTGACCGAGAATCTTGGTGCCTGCCATTTCCACGGCCCGCCCGACCACCACACAGCGCCGAAGGGCGGCGTCCGGGCTCTCATACTCCTGGGCACACCCACCAACCACGATAGCGTTCAGCGGCAGGGTTCCCAGAAGGGCCAGCACGGGAATGGCGACGAGCAGCTTCTGTCCCCACCGGCCCTGGTGAATCGATCCGCAAGGCATGACTATCCCCCTTCTTGATTCCTCATGAGGCGTAACTGCTCCTCGGAGGCTTGCACAGAGAGACGGACGGGGCCGGCGCTTTTCTTGCCCCCATGGGACCGACTACACTCCGCGGCGTCCGAGCGCTGAGCTCGCCGGCCTTGCGATGCTGACCCTCGTCCATACGGCCCTGCGCCGGCCGTGGCTCGTCCTCTTCCTGATCGGGCTCGGTTCGGCGTTTTTCCTCGCCGGGCTCTTCCGGCTTGAGGTTCGCACCGACGGCGCCTCTCTCTACCCGCAGGGGGATGCCACGGTGGACCGGACGCTCGCCGACCGCGAGAGGTTTGCCGAGCCGCAGCAGGTCATCCTCCTCGCCACTTCGCGCCCGGGCGGGCCGCCGCTCGCCACCCCCGCGGGGTTCCGCTGGATCTCGCAGGTCCATGCCGGCCTCCAGGCGCTGCCGGTCGCGCAGACCTTCGGCGTGCGCTCCCTCGCCAACCTGGTGGAACGGCCGGAGGGGCGGACGCTCACCGTCCACAGCTATCTGGACGAGATCCCCGACGACCCCGCGGCCTTCGGTGCCCTGATGGAGCGGATCGATCGCTTCCCTGTAGCGCGCGGCCTCTTCCTGTCTCCCGACGGACGGACCGCGGCGTTCTACTTCCTCCTGCCGCCGGACGCCGACCGGGGACGGGTCATCCAGGAGCTGGAGACCTGGCGAGCGCGGCAGGGCGACGCCCCCGACGCCCCCTTCGACCTGCGGATCACCGGCCCGGTGGCGGCCGAGGCCGTGCTCGGCGAGGTGGTGCTCCGCGACCTCGCCCGCCTGGTGCCCCTGATGGTCGCCGCCATCGCGCTCCTTCTCCTTTTCACCCTGCGCACCCCGAGCGGCGTGCTGGTGCCGCTCGCCCAGGTGCTCGCGACCC
>DATANP010000668.1:0-13481 GCA_036266195.1 Thermoanaerobaculia bacterium
CCTGCCGCCACGGCCCAGACGACGGGAGAGATTCAGGGGAAAGTGCAGTCGGCCGACGGTCAACCGCTGGCCGGCGTGACCGTCACGCTTCTGCATTCAGGCACGGCGGAGCCGCCGCATCAGGTGTCCGACGCCGAGGGGGGCTTCCGGTTTCCCGATCTTCAGCGGGGCACCTATGTGGCTTCGGCCACGTTGGAAGGCTATGGCGCGGTGACCTGTCCCGGAGTCCGCATCATGGGCGGCCTCACGCGCGAGCTCCGCCTGACCCTGAGGCCGGCCGACTCCGGCCAGCCATCCGCCTGCGAAGCGCCCCAATAGGTCATCCGCGGGCCCGGGAGGGCAGAGAAAGCGGGGCGTGGGACGGTTGGAATCGTGCGAGAATCGGGCACGGATCGCGTACCTGCGGTACGGGCGTTCCCGACTTCCGCTTTGTCTATCCAGGAGTGGGATCCTGCGAAAACTTTTCGCCGGCTCCTGCGTATCCCGACTAGAATCGGGCGACCGAACGCGGGTGAGGTCTGTCTGGCCGAGCCCGGGCCCCCTCTCTGAACTTTGATTGGAGGATATCCTGTGAAACGAGTCTCTGCTGCGATCGCTCTGCTGTCGCTCCTGACGGCGGGGAGCGCCTCCCACGCCGCGAAGCAGAAGGTCGACAACAAGGGCAAGCCGGCGAACGCCGCCGACAGCAAGGGCAAGAAGGACGAGAAGAAGGACAAGCTCGACGCCGGCACCTTCTCGGGTCTCGCCCTCCGCGGCATCGGCCCCGCGATAACATCCGGCCGAGTCATCGACCTCGCTGTCGATACCAAGCAGCCCGGCACCTACTACGTGGCCGCGGCGTCCGGCGGCGTGTGGAAGACCACCAACGGCGGCGCCAGCTACAGCCCCATCTTCGACGGCCAGCCCTCCTACTCCATCGGCTGCATCACGATCGATCCGAACGATCACCTCGTGGTCTGGGTCGGCACGGGCGAGAACAACAGCCAGCGTAGCGTCGGCTACGGCGACGGCGTGTACAAGTCCCTCGACGGCGGCAAGACGTGGAACAACATGGGGCTCAAGAGCTCCGAGCACATCGGCAAGATCGTCGTCGATCCCCGCGATTCGAACACGGTCTACGTGGCCGCGCAGGGCCCGCTCTGGTCGGCGGGCGGCGACCGCGGCCTGTACAAGACCACGGACGGCGGCAAGACCTGGAAGGCCGTCCTCTCCATCAGCGAGAACACCGGCGTGACCGACGTGGTCATGGACCCGCGGGACTCCGACGTGCTCTACGCCGCATCCTACCAGCGCCGGCGCCACGTCTGGACGCTGATCAACGGCGGCCCCGAGTCGGCCGTCTACAAGTCGACCGACGGCGGCGCCAACTGGAAGAAGCTCACGGCCGGCCTCCCGAAGGAGGAGATGGGCCGCATCGGCCTGGCGGTCGCGCCGTCCGAGCCCGACACGGTCTATGCCCTGGTCGAGGCCGCGCGCGGCAGCGGCGGCTTCTTCCGGTCCCGGGACGCGGGCGCCAATTGGGAGAAGCGCGGCAAGTACAACACCGGCAGCGCCCAGTACTACCAGGAGATCTTCGTCGATCCGAACGACGCGGATCGCATCTACTCCATGGACGTGTTCCTCCAGGTGACCGAGGACGGCGGCAAGATCTGGCGCAACCTGGGCGAGCGCTTCAAGCACGTGGACAACCACGTGATCTGGATCGACCCCGCGAACACCGACCACCTCATGGTCGGCTGCGACGGCGGCCTGTATGAGTCGTACGACCGCGGCGCCACCTGGATGTTCAAGCCGAACCTGCCCATCACCCAGTTCTACCGGGTGAGCACGGACAACGACAAGCCGTTCTACAACGTCTTCGGCGGCACGCAGGACAACTTCAGCCTCGGCGGCCCGTCGCGGACGATCACGAATCACGGCATCCGCAACGAGGACTGGTTCATCACCAACGGCGGCGACGGTTTCGAAACCGTTGTCGATCCCGAGGACCCGAACATCATCTACGCCGAGGCGCAGCACGCCGGCATCGTGCGCTTCGACAAGAAGAGCGGCGAGGCGGTGGACATCCAGCCGCAGCCGGCGGCCGGCGAGGACCCGCTGCGCTTCAACTGGGATTCGCCGCTGATGATCAGCCCGCACTCCCACACCCGGCTCTACCTCGCGGCGCAGCGCCTGTTCCGCAGCGACGACCGCGGCAACACCTGGCGGCCGGTGAGCCCCGACCTCACCCGCCAGATCGACCGCAACAAGCTGAAGGTCATGGGCAAGGTGTGGAGCGTCGACGCCGTGGCCAAGAACGCCTCGACGTCGTTCTACGGCAACATCGTCTCCCTCACCGAGTCGCCGAAGAAGGAGGATCTTCTTTACATCGGCACCGACGACGGCCTGATCCAGGTGACCGAGGACGGCGGCGCCAACTGGCGCAAGATCGAGAAGTTCCCGGGCATTCCGGAGAACACCTACGTCTCCGACCTCGAAGCTTCGGCCCACGACGCCAACACGATCTATGCCTCGTTCGACAACCACAAGCAGGGCGACTTCAACCCCTACGTCCTGAAGAGCACGGACATGGGCAGGAACTGGGTCTCGATCGCGGGCGGCCTGCCGAAACGCGGCACGGTCTACGCCCTGGCCGAGGACCCGGTGGACCCCAACCTCCTCTTCGCCGGCACCGAGTTCGGCGCCTGGTTCAGCCCGGACGGCGGCAAGAAGTGGATCGAGCTCGGCGGCCTGCCGCCGACCGGGGTGCGCGACTTCGCCATCCAGACCCGCGAGAACGACCTCGTGCTCGCCACGTTCGGCCGCGGCTTCTACATCCTCGACGATTACACCCCGCTGCGCGGCATCAGCGAGGCCACCCTGGAGAAGGACGCGATCCTCTTCCCGGTCAAGCCGACCTGGATGTACATCGAGTCCTCGCCGCTCGGCCTGCCGGGCAGGGCGTTCCAGGGCGAGGCCCACTTCGTCGCGCCCAACCCGCCGTTCGGCGCGGTCTTCACCTACTACCTCAAGGAAGATTACAAGACCCTCAAGAAGACACGCTGGGAGACGGAAGCCGCGCTCGAAAAGGAAGGCGGCAACGTCGAATACCCGAAGTGGGAGGACCTGAAGGCCGAGGAACGCGAGAAGGAGCCCACCATCATCCTCACGGTCACCGACGAGGACGGCCAGGTGGTACGCCGGATGGAGGCTCCCACGGGCGCCGGGTTCCACCGCGTGTCCTGGGATCTCCGCTACCCCACCTCCATGCCGGTCCAGCTCACGCCGGGTCCGGTCGACAACCCGTTCTTCACGCCGCCGCAGGGTCCGCTCGCCGCGCCCGGCAAGTACACCGTGACCCTCGCCAAGCGCGCGGGCAACACGACGACGCCGATCGGCGAGCCCCAGACGTTCGAGGCCATGCCGCTGGGCAACGCATCGCTCGCAGCCGAAGACCGGGAGGTGACGCTGCAGTTCCAGCAGAAGGTCGCCCGTCTGCAGCGCGCGGTGACCGGCGCCATCAACGCGCTCGAAGAGGGTCTCAACCGGATCGACTTCGTCGAGAAGGCGCTCGAGGAGACCCCGGGCGCCGACCAGAACCTGCTGGTCGAGGCGCGCGCGCTGGAGGACCGGATGCGGGACCTCAACGACCAGCTCACCGGCGATCCGATCCGGGCCGGCCGCAACGAGCCGACCCCGCCCGCCATCGCGGACCGGGTCTTCGTGATCGTCGGCGGAGCGTGGTCGTCCACCTCGGCCCCGACCCAGACGCACATCGCCAACTATGACCTCGCCGCCAAGGACTTCGCTCCGATCCTCGATCAGATCCGCAAGGCCGTGGGCCAGGACCTGGTCAGCCTGGAGAACCGGCTCGAATCCGCCGGCGGACCCTGGACTCCGGGCCGCATCCCGACCTGGAAGCCGGAGTAACCTCTACCCCACCGACACTCCGAAGGGGAGGCCCGGTTTTCCGGGCCTCCCCTTTTTCCATGCTCTCACCGGCAAGAAGAAACTGCTGTATAATTATTTGCGTGACTCCAACATTCTGCTGGAGTCCAACCCCAGACACAGAAAGGATGGGAATATGAAGCGGAATCTGTTGGTCGTACTGCTGTTCCTTGGAACTCTCGTCCTGGCGGGCATCGTGGCAGCCGACGGCACTTCTCCGTCAGCCGGACCTGTCCAACCAACGGCCGCTGCGCTCCACGCGATGATATTCTCTTCCCAGGCCTGCACCGCAGCCCCTCCAGAGGTCGCCTCTGTACCGGCAAGCGCCTTGGATTCCTGTACTTACGTGTCTTGCAAAGGACCGTGCAACCTTCCCTGCCATCAGGCCGGCTGTGCTGCTGATTGCATCGATATAACAACATGCGAGTGCGGTTGCGTGTGCCCATGACTTCAATCGCCCATCGAATTGTTTGAGCCTCCGAAGGAGGTAACGGCACTTGGCCGGGGGCAGAGCGCCGCAGGCGCGACGCTCCCGCTTTCTGGATTCCCAAGATCTCCACCTCTTCCTCCTGGTATCTTGTTTCATGAATGTCCCCGACCAAGGGACCGACCGTACCCAGGATGGCGAGCGCGCCAGTCAACCAGATGCAAGCTCTCTGCTATCTTGCCCGGCATGAAAGTCTGGATCGACGCGGATGCCGCGCCGCGCGAGGTGAAGGAGATCGTCTTCCGGGCCGCGAAGCGGCTGAGCGTGGAGGCGGTCCTGGTGGCAAACCAGTGGCTGACCGCGCCGCCGGGCAACCCGTTCGTCTCGGTCGTGCGGGTCCAGGGAGGCATGGACGTGGCCGACCGCTACATCGCGGACCACGCCGAGCCGGGCGACCTCGCCGTGACGGCCGACATCCCGCTCGCCGCCCGCTTGGTCGAAAAGCAGGTCCTGGTGATCGACCCGCGGGGCGAGGAGTACACCGAGGAGAACGTCGGAGACCGCCTCGCCGTCCGCGATCTCATGGATGGCCTCCGGGGAGCCGGCATGCTGGATCAGCCGGCAGGAGGCCCGCGTCCCTACAACGCCAAGGACAGGCAGGCCTTCTCAGCCACCCTGGACCGGCTGCTCACCCGGGCGTTGCGGCAGCGCCCGTAACACGGGAAAGAACGCGCTCAGGCGCCTCTCAAACGTCGAGGATCGCCAGATCGAGCTCGTTGAGGCTCGCCGGATCGCCGACCACCTCGATGCGGGCGATCTTCCCGTCTTCGAACGCGAAGCGGAGCACCCGGAACAGCCGCCCGTGCGGCGCCACGACGATGCCCACCTCTCCGTTGACGAGCGCCGGCCGCGCGAATACGGCGCCCCGCGCCGCGACGATCGCCTGTCCGGCCCACTCGCGCGCGCCACGGACCTCCCCCGGAGTGCCCGGAGCCCTGGCGGTCAGGTCGGCTCGGACCTCGACGTCGGGGGCGAGCACCGCGACGAGCGCTTCGAAGTCCCCGCCGCGCAGAGCGGCGAGAAAGGTGTCGACGACGCTTCGCTGGCGGGCGAGATCGGCGTCGGGAACCGCGGACGCCCCCTGCACGCGGCGGCGTGCGCGGCTCGCGAGCTGCCGGGCCGCGGCCGGGGAGCGCTCGACGATGGCGGCGATCTCCTCGAAGGGCACGGCGAAGATGTCGTGCAGCACGAAGGCGAGCCGCTCGGCGGGAGCCAGCCGCTCGAGAATCACCAGCAGCGCGAGACCGACCGAATCGGCGAGCTCCGCTTCGTGCTCGGGGTCGCGTCTCTCCGCAGGGCTCGCGGCCGGTTCGGGCGCCTGCACGTCCAGGGAATCCTCGCGCCGCGAGGTGCGCGAGCGCAGCATGTCCAGGCAGACCCGGCCGACGACCGTCGTCAGCCATCCGCCGAGGTTCTCGATGCCGCTCGTCTCGGATCGGCCGAGGCGCAGCCAGGCTTCCTGGACCGCGTCGTCCGCTTCGCTCAACGAGCCGAGCATCCTGTAGGCCACCGCCCGCAGGTGACCCCGGTTCTCCTCGAACCGCTCCGCCAGCCATTCATGCTCGTTCCTTGTCACATTCCCTCCTCGTCATCCGTCATGGTCATGACGAGCGAAACGCCGTCGATGTGACAAAGGAGACACCATGAAAGCACGGATGAGCAACCCGGCGATGCTCCACCCAGACGCCATGAAGGCCCTGTACACCCTTGGGACGTTCACGAAGAAAGGCGGCGTGCCCACGGGGACGCTCGAGCTGGTTCACCTGCGCGCGAGCCAGATCAACGGCTGCAGCGTGTGCGTGGACATGCACGCCCGCGACCTCAGGAAGGGTGGCGAAACGGACGAGCGGCTCTTCGCCGTGGCGGCCTGGCGGGATGCGCCCTACTTCACCGACGCCGAACGCGCCGCGCTCGCGCTGACCGAGGCCGTCACCCGGCTCAGCGACCGGGAGGACCCGGTGCCGGACGAGATCTGGAACGAGGCCGCCCGGCACTACGACGAGCCGGCGCTCGCGACCCTGCTCCTCTCCATCTCCCTGATCAACGTGTGGAACCGCCTCAACGTCTCCACCCGGCAGGTGGCGGGCGAGTGGGCGAAGTCGCCCGAGGCGCGGGAGTGGGTGGAGAGGAGCGTCGCCGCTCATTGAGTGACGGCTCGGCGGGCGGTCATCGCTGCACGCGGTGGCCGCCCCTGGACCGGCTGCTCACCCGGGCGTTGCGGCAGCGGCAGGCCTCACCGTTCGTCTGTGGCCACGTCCTGGGCCCGCTCTTCAAGCAAGCCCGAATGCCAGGGCCACACGACGCTCCCGCCGGGTTCGCTGTGTAGGCCGCATGCTCATGATGCTCCTGCCTCTCGCAAAATATCGAAATGCTGCTGAGTTTGAAATCGCCCGCCGCCGGACGCTGCAAACTGGAGCAACGAAACACCGTACGGACTAACACCAACGGATGCGCCTGCACTCAACAACATCCGAATCGCGCCAACTCTACCTTCGAGTGCGGCGTAGGCCAACGCCGAACAACCAAACTCGTTTGTGGCGTTTACGTCCGCTCCGCGCGACAGCAAAAGCTCGATGATGCCGGTATGGCCCGTCTCCGCAGCGTGCATCAAAGGTGTCCAACCGTGCGGGTTTCGCGCGTCCGCGTCTGCGCCATCATCGAGCAACTCACGCACGCGCAAAATGTCGCCGTGCTTGATCGCACTGCTAAACTGGCCTGATGCGGTGACCTCTCTCATGGCATGCAACGCCTGCGCTCAGTCGGCGCCGCGTCTCCGCGGTGATCGGCTGCAGCGCAATGTTCGGCTCTCCCTATTTCCAAAACTTCCACCAAGGCCTTGATTCGGGCGGCGTGGACTGCGTCCTCTTGTCGTCAGCTGGCTTCCGCCTCGACTTCAACTCTGCGATTTCTTGCTCAATTAGCCCGACGAGCTCTGGCACTTCCTTGTACTCGGCGCAGTCTGCTACGCGGCTCAACGCCGCAATCGTTTTTTCCAGATCTTCGTCGAAGGTCTTGATGGGCCACACGTAAACACGACCGAGCATGACGAATAGCGCGCTCGCGGCTCGAACCACATCGGGGGCGTCGTCAGGATCTTGGTCGATACCTTCCAGCCAAGCATCGCGAATATTGGTTCGATCCATGAGATCGCCATACCAATCCGCTGCCGCATCGTTATCCCAAGGTGCGTAGGCCCACATTCCCATGATGCTCGCTACTCCTCAGATTCTTGTTGCCTAATGTGACGGCTCAGCGCGCGGCGCCAGCCGTCCGCTGGAGCCGCTTAGCCCCCGCCCGCCGACTCTTATCTGATCTGCCTGATATCCCCTATCTTTGTTTCTTCTTCTAGAATAACGAGGCAGTCCGCTCGAGTCGCTGTGTTCGTCAGTCTTACCTTTATGTTAGCGTTTCTCTGAGGCCCTTGCGATCTATATGCATGAACCGGCCTTAATCTAGACTCGCAATACGGCCCCGGTCTTCATCGCGATCCCATTCCCCCCAGAATTCTGCCCGCTCTTCAAGTGCTTGTCGGGATACATGGCTCCTGCGTAGAAGCTCAAAGATACTCCTATTTGGAAGAGCGCCGTTTATGTCGTTTCCAACCTGCCCAAGAAGGTGATACAAGAGCCAACGAAGAGGGGCCTTATCTGCAGCGACAAGAAAGATCGGGTCGCAGCCATGCTTATGCCGGATGCTATTTGAGTCGAAGTATCGGTAGTCGTTCTTAACGACAACACACCCCTCAGTGGCGATTACCTCGGGGAGGTGGGCAATATATTCAATCCTCCTTTCCTGGACCCAGTGACAAAGAGTCTTCCGGAGGTTAGATAGACTGCCTGCCTTATAACCCAAATATCCAAATACGTAGGTCGCGGGGGCGCGGTATCGGAAATCGCTGAACTCCTTAGGGCTAGCCCCACGACTGGTAGCAGCCATGTATTCCATGTTGAGCATCTTCACCGACATGCTGTTATCGAGCGATTCTCTCAAACTGGTGCCGCGAAGTCTTGACTTGATCTCGATCGTCGAGACAACACCTTCTACGAAGTATAGATTGGTTTCAGCGAGGGATGATAGGAGAGGCATGTCATGTCGGTAAATCAAAGTATCAATTTGACGCGACAAACTACCATCCGCATCCACAATCTGACCACCACCGATATGGAGAGCCTGCGGCAGAAATCTCCGAAGAACTTGGGAAACGAAGAACTCACGTGCCTTGCCGAGGACCTCACCATGATTAGAAGTCGTGCTAGTAAAATCACGGTACGCCGCAAGCAGACGCGAAACACTCTCTGCCCAGTTACCGAAGTGGTCAGTTGAAGCAGTTGACTTCATCATTCGCACGTCACCAACGGGAGGAGCCTAACCGGCAGTGGCGCGCGAAGCGCGTTACTGTTCGGTTGAGGCCTGGGGTTGGGCGGTTAAACCTAAAAATCATCATGCTACCTCAAAAGATATTCTTGATTATGCTGTTCACGCCTTGGATTAATTCAGACACTTCCTCGCGCGTAGGCTCACGTGACTTCTGGTGAGAGCAAAGGTTCCGAAGATCAGCTAAGTGCTGAATTTTGCGCCAAGTTGAAACCTCATACACGCCCGCAGCCTTCAACGGATCGTTGAGATCAGCAATAGTCGGTTCCCTCTTAGAGATCTTTACTCTGTGATTTATCGCTGTCCTCTGTAGGTGTCTTTCTAGAACAACTCCTGCCAATGCTCCAGCGGCTCGATGGTTCGTACTTAAGAGCTTTCCCGCGGCAGCAAGCTCGGCATCCTGGATCTCAGCGAACAAGTGGCCTTTAACGTCGGTCAAGACTGAGTCGATTCTGGACGAGAGGGCTGCAAGAATTTGGAACTGATTTAGAAATCTAATTTGTGTAACTTGATGGTGGCTGTATGGAATCCGCCCTGCAGAATCCTTAACAGGTCCGATGCTCTGCAGATAATCGTATATAGTGTATGTTAGCGCATTGAGATCTTTGCGTTTAGAATTTCGATAGTGCCCGGCAAACTCCTCAAGGCGATCTGGGGCAAGCGATGAAATCATACTAAGGGCTCTGGTGTACCACTCCTGGTATTTAAATCCAAGATTAATAAACTTTTGGGCATCGTTCTCGACCATGAGGCCAACTATCTCCTCATATTCTTCGAGCAGATTCTGCAATTCCTTGCGAAGCGTATCACTGACAGAAGTCAACTAGAACTCCTCTTGTGTACACTGCCGCCCAATAGCATGCCTTACCGGCCCACCAGATTCTTATACGACACGCATAAGAAGCCTACCCCGTCACGAGGCAACGGGCCAAAATGATTTCCCTGCTTAAGTTAAGCAGCTTAACACCCACGAACAAGGGAGTCAACGAGACAGGCGAGTCGTGGCTTATCCTTGTCGCCATGAACGAGTCCTACGCTTGGGCAGGAGACTTGGCCAGAAGACAAACCCGGGACTGAGGTGTGCGGAGCGCCCTGGGCTCCGCACACCCCGGGCATGGGCCGCTCTCGCGCGGCCTCCCCGGGCGGGACGGCGGAGTCCTTGGACTCGGCGTCCGCCATCCCTATTCAGTTGTCAAGGAACACCGGGCCGACGCTCGCGCAGAGGCTGAAAGCCTCGGTCCCGTTCAAGGCCGCCGATGATACGCAGACTGCGGCCAATTCGAGCCGGCCCCCTCAAAAATGGGAAATAATTCCCAAAATTCCGGCCTGACGAATTTTGTCAACCGTGGCTCACGGGGAAGGGATGGGCAAACCTGGAGACAGGGCGATCTGAACGCCGGGGAATTCTTGGAGGGCGGTCAAGGATTTGCGAAAATCCCGGTCAGGCTTCGTCAGTCGTGAATCTTCTCGCCCCTCTCCAGCATGTCGATGAACTGCCGGATGCGCTTCGCGCGGGTCTCGGCCTTCTTGACGGTCTGGATGCGCCATAGGATCGCGTACCGGTTGGCGCTGTTGAGGGTGGTGAAGAACTCCCTGGCCTTGGGGTGCCGGTCCAATTCTTCCTGGAAGTCGTCCGGCACCGTGGCCTTGCCGGGTGAGTCGTAGGCGGCTTCCCAGCGGCCGTTTTCCTTGGCGCGCTCGACGGCTGCCTGCCCGGCCGGCTTCATCCTGCCGGTCCGGATGAGATCCTCGGCCTTCTCGCGGTTGACCTTGGACCAGAGGCTCCGGTCTCCCCGCGGCGTGAACTTCTGCAGCCAGGAGGACTCGTCATAAGCCTTCTTCTGGCCGTCGATCCAGCCGTAGCAGAGCGCCACTTCGAGCGCCTCCGCGTAGGAGACCGATTGAAGATCGCTCCCCTTTTTCGCGAGCCGGAGCCAGGCACCCGGCGATTTGGCGTTGTGCTTGTCGAGCCAGGATGCCCAGTGCTTCTGGTCCTTGAACAGCTCGATGGGCAGCTCGGTCTTTTCAGGCTTCACGGAAGCACCTGGTAAGTGATCCCCTCGTTGCTCACAGCCGATATCTCGATGCGGACTCCTCGGTAGGTGACGACGGTGGCTCCGCTCGGATTCAGATCGAAAGTGACTTCGCTCTGAGACAAGGGGCGCGTATCGCGCCCGGCATACTGCCGGGCGGCGAAGCGCAGGACTCCACCGCCTGATCCCATGTACACAAGCTCCGATCTCTGACCCTGGGTCTGATCCTCGCCGGGCTCCCAGAGCTCCCTGTAGCTGCCGGCGATGCCCGTCAGGCGGCTGCTCCCGATGACCTTCGCACGATCAAAGGTGCCGTTTCCATCGTCATCCCAGAAACAGGCCCGACCGGGAAGGTCGATATCGCAGAATTCCCGCACCTTGTCCTCCTGGGTCGCTCCCCAGAGGCGCGCGCCTTTTTTAAGCACCACCTTGCCCGACGCCCGCAGGTCCGAGCGCAACTCGGCCCACAGGTACTCTGTCTGATCGACCTCCTGGAAAACGGTTTCGCCCACCGAAACCGTCTTCGATTCCCCGGGAGTGGGCGAGGCCGACTTGTTGTGGCGCGAGACCTGCTCCTCGTCGGCCTGGGCCAGAAGAGCGGAAGAGGCCAGGAACAAAAGACACGGGACGATCAAACGCATGAAGTTCCTCACAAGAAGTCCGAATCAACCGACCGCGATGGCCGAGCCGGTGAAGGCCACGATGCGCTGGTAGGTGCCGAACATGGGGAGCGGGTTTTCGCTGGCGAGGCCCCACTGGGTGATGCCGTTCGGGAGCAGGTCGCAGAGGTCGGCCGGACCGTGGCCGTCCGGAAGCTCGAACGGAGTGCTCTCCACGAGCTCCGCGGAAAAGACGTTCATTCCGATCGCGAGCCCGCCGGGCACAGGCGACGACAGGGTCTCTCCCATGACTACACTGGTACGCCGGAAGACGGCGATTCTCTGCCCCTGGGAGAACGATTCGGGGCTGTCGAACGTGGCGCCGCCCGGGTTGAGATAGAGGCTGAAGGTGCCGACGGCATCCAGGCCGATGGAGATGTCGCCGTTCGTAACCGAGCTGGCCGCGAAAGGCTCGGAGCGGAAGGTCAGCCGCGCGGTGCCCTCCCCCATCTGGCCGCTGAAGAGCGAGCCGGACACTCCTCCTAGATATAGAAAGTAGCCGACATCCTGAAGCAGGTTGTTCTGGTCCTCGTAGAAACGGCCGGTGACGTACCAGGCGACGCGGCCGGGAAGGATGGGCATATCGGCTCCTAATGTATTGATCCGCCGGTTCCCCGGCATGGCCGCAGAATGCTAGCCCGCGCGGCTCGGCCGGTCAACGAAAAGGACCGCCGCTCATTTTCGCATTGAAGGGGGAACGAACCGTTCCCTGCATCCGGCGGCACGCCGGATGTTTCCGGCCAGCCGCCGGATGCTTCCAACGCGCCGGGTGAAGCTTCCGGCGAGGCGCCGGATCGGGAAACCGGGCGCCCGGAGCTTCCGGCGGCGCGCCGGATGTTTCCAGCCAGCCGCCGGATGCTTCCAGCGCGCCGGGTGATGCTTCCGGCGGGGCGCCGGATCGGGAAACCGGGCGCCCGAAGCTTCCGGCGGCACGCCGGATGTTTCCAGCCAGCCGCCGAATGCTTCCAGCGCGCCGGGTGATGCTTCCGGCGAGGCGCCGGATCGGGAAACCGGACGCCCGAAGCTTCCGGCAGCACGCCGGATGCTTCCAGCCAGCCGCCGGATGCTTCCGGCCAGCCGCCGGATGTTTCTGGATTGCCGGCAGAAATCTCCGCTCACCCCCGCGTGTACTCGGTGCCCTCGCCCGGCCAGCCGATCCGGATCTTGTGCTTGACCTTGATCCAGCTCGGGGTCCGCACGCCGGGCTCGTAGATCGAGGCAGGGTTCTTGGCGATCAGCCCCTCCCATCCCTTGGCCACGACCTCCTGCCAGGCCTCCAGGCCGTTCTCGGCGAGCCGGCGCGCCACCAGCACCGGACCCTCCGCGCCGCGTAATTCCTTCTCCAGGACCGCCCGGCGGCGCTTCAGGGGGAGGCCCATGAGGTTCTTCCCCCTCGCGTAGAGGCAGTCGAAGGCCACGAAGACCGGCGGCGTGAGGAGCTTGTCCTCCGGCGCTCCCCGCATGTAGCCGAGGTGGGAGACGAGGCTCTCGTCGAAGACCGCCACCTCGCCGTCCAGGATCAGGGTCTTCGCCTTGAGCGCGCCGATCGCGTCCGTGATATTGGAGAACTGGCGCGTGAAGTCCTTCCTGTTCCGGCTGATGAGCCGCACCCGGTCGCCCTCCTTGTAGGCGACCATCCGGTAGCCGTCGTACTTCTCCTCGTACACCCAGCCCGGCCGGTGGAAGGGACGCTTGACCTCGTCGGCCAGCATTGGAGCGAGGGGGAGAGGGAAGTCGTCCATGGGCACCCGCGGGCAGCAAGCCCTGTGCCCAAAATTCTCCACAAACCTACAGCTTCTCTCTACCCCTGGAAGACCGCGACGTGCGATAGAGTCTCGCTCCTACTGAAAGAGGTGCCGAAATGAGAGCCCACGTCCTCCGTCTCATCGCGCTCACCCTCTGCCTGGCGAGCGCCATACCCGCGGCCCGGGCCCAGGCTCCGGCCGCGCCGCCCCCCTCCCAGCCGACCCCCTCCCAGAAGCCGCCGCAGGGCCCCCAGGA
>DATANP010000669.1:0-5461 GCA_036266195.1 Thermoanaerobaculia bacterium
AGCTGGAGCGCGCCTTTCTCCTGGCCCGTGACGCAGCGCCGGTCCTCCGGCGGATCGCCAAGGCCCGGCTATCTCCAGGCGAGGCCATGGAGGCCGGACTGATCACTCCGGACGAGTCGGACCTCCTCCGCGCCGCGGCCGACGCCCAGGCGGACGTCCTCCAGGTGGACAGCTTCTCCCTGGAGGAATACCTGGGGCTGGAGGAAAAAAATGCCGGGCCCGTTCGGACCCGGCTGCGCGAGAACGCCCACCTCGCGAACGGCTGACCGACTAGTTCAGAGGGCAACCCAGGTTGTTGTCGCCATCCAGCTCGGACGCGAGCACCAGCATCGTGTCGCGGCTGTTCGAGGTCAAGGCCGCGTTCACGTCGGTCAGGATCTCGGCCGTGGTGCGCGTGTAGTCCACGCCGCCGTGGGCGGCGTTGAGCAGCGCCGCGGTCGCAGCCCGAAGGAGGATCTTGGCTGCGCCGAGCGTGCCTGGTCCGCCGCCGCCCTGGAGAGCCTGGAGCAGCGTCTGCGAGGCGAGCGACGGGAAGGCGCTGGCGCCGCTGAACACGCTCCCGACCGTCTGGCTCGGGCTATAGCCGGTGTCGGCCCACGAGTCCGTGTGGTTCTTCCAATAGCCGGGCGTGCAGCCCTCGGTGCCTCCCTCCTCGGTCGGCGGCGGCTCGACCGGCACCGGCAGGCGCAGGACGCCCGCGGTCCACAGCATCGAATCGGGGTTCTGGTTGAGCGGCTCCGAGAAGAGCTGCGCCGTGGTCGAGGACACTCCGGCCGGGATGTTGACCACCAGGTCGTCCGAATCCCAGGAGGAGCCGTCCGACGAGTCGAGCCCGTTGACCACGCTCGGATTGTTGCTGAGGTCGATGCGATCCGGCCGGCCGGCCACCGCGTCGCCCGCGAAGATGTGCAGGTGCGCGACCCGGGCCGCCACGTCGGAGCCGTGGTTGAAGGTGATGGGATCGGTCACCCGCGTGGCTCCCGGGGTCGGATCGATGCCGTAGGCGAAGTCCAGGCCGTCGAACAGCATCAGCCGGTAGGTACCCGCATCCGAAGCGTCCGTGTAGATCACGACCAGTCCGACTCCGTTCCAGCGGAAAAGGTTGCTGGCCGTGTCGCCGTCGCGCACCGTGAACGTCTGGAGCCCCGTGCCCTTGGCCTGGACCAGGCTGGTCACATCGGCCAGGTAGCCGATGTTGTTGATCGGACCGTTGGCCGAAACCGGCTGCCCCTCGGTGCCGATGACCGTGCCGGTGATCGTCACGCCGTCCAGCTTGATCACCTGATCCTTGTAGGGCTGGAAGGGAATGATGCACGCGATCCCGCTCTGCGGACATGGACGGTCGCGGCCCGCCCAGTACAGCAGCGCCGCCTGGACCGGACCTCCGATGTTGACCGTGAAGCTCCGGCTGCCGGTCCCAATACCCTGCGTCCCCACCCCGCCCTCGCTGACCGCAAGACCCTGCCCCTGGATGTCCAGGGCGACCTGCAGCGCCGTCGCATGGACCGACGCCGCGCAGATCAGAAAAAGTACGACCAGGCAGAATGGCTTGACGAACCGACTCATGAAGAGACCTCCTCTGGATGAATGAACGTGAAGTCTGAATCGACGGAGGGATACCGCGACCGCATGGGATGCCGTATTTGCACGGAGTGTGCCCGATCCATAGCCGATTTGACATTCATGCAGACAGGAAGGGCGGCCGGTGGTACCATCCGGGACCATGAGCTTCCGCGACCCGTTCCTGGTCTTCCTCGTCGCCTCCCTGGCGGCCACCGCCCTGTCGGCCGTGGCTCCTTCGTCTCCGGATCCCCTGGATGCCGCCACGGCCGAGCGCTTCGCGAATCTCGCGCTCGCCTGTGTCCACAAGGAATACCCGAACAAGATCGCCCACGTGCTGAACGGCGACGCCGATGTAAAACCGCCGCGCGAGCTGACCCCGGCGTTCTACGGCTGCTACGACTGGCACTCGGCGGTCCACGGCCATTGGCTGCTGGCGCGGCTGGCCCGGCGCTTCCCCGACGCGCCGTTCGCGGCCAGGGCGCGGGAGGCGCTCGACAGGAGCCTCACCCCGGAGAACATCGCCGCCGAGGTGCGCTACCTCGAAGGCGACGGCCGGAACACGTTCGAGCGCCCCTACGGCCTCGCTTGGCTGCTCCAACTCGCGGCCGAGGTGCGGGAGTGGGACGACCCGCAGGCCCAGCGCTGGGCCCAGACACTCCGGCCGCTCGAAAAGGCGGCGGCGGCGCGCATCCGCGCCTGGGCCCCCAAGCTCACCAACCCGATCCGCACGGGCGAGCACAACCAGACTGCCTTCGGCTTCGGGCTGATCCTCGACTGGGCGCGCGCGGTTGGCGACCAGGCGACGGCCGAGCTGGTCGAGTCGCGCATCCGCGAGCTCTACCTGAAGGACCGCGACTGTCCGCTCGCCTACGAGCCCTCGGGCGAAGACTTCCTCTCCCCCTGCCTGGCCGAGGCCGATCTGGCCCGACGGGTGCTGTCGTCCCAGGCCTTCGCGGAGTGGCTGAGCGCCTTCCTGCCCGGTATTCCACGAGAAGCGCCGAGAGACGGCCGGGCGGACTGGCTCGCGCCCGGCGTGGTCACCGATCCGACCGATGGCAAGCTCGCCCACCTGGACGGCCTCAACCTGTCGCGGGCCTGGATGCTGGAGGGGATCGCCGCGGCCCTGCCGCCGAGCGATCCACGGCTGCCCGCGCTGCGCGCCGCCGCGGCGGTCCACCGCGAGTCCGGCCTGCGCGCCGTGACCGGCGAGCACTACGAGGGCGGCCACTGGCTGGGGAGCTTCGCGACCTACCTGGTGACCGGCCGGGGCCTGCCGCGCTAGCGGCTCAGCCGCGTCAGGGCACCTAGCGGCTCAGCCGCGTCAAGGCAGAAACCGCGATGCGGACCGTCTCCACCTCCTGCGGCTCGAAGTACGGCTGCTCGCAGCGGGTGCAGACCCAGGCCGGCACCTTCTGCCAGACCATCTGATACCCGTTCCGGTTGACGCGGACCTCGGCGGTCCCCCGCTCGACCGGCGCCTGGCAGTACAGGCACTTCATGCCGAGCACCTCGCACGGCTCCGGCACGGGCAGGGGGGCCAGGGGGAGCGTGGCGTCGAGATCCTGCGGGACCACCCGTCGAGGCATGCTGCGATGCAGGCCAAAGCTCGGTGAAGCCGGAGACGGAACACGTTCGAGAAGGCTCATGGAAAATCTCCTTCGGACAGCGGGCGAAAAATCCTGCAATTCCCCTGCCCGTTGGGATCGGTGTAGCATCCGTCCCATGCGCGCCCTGGTCCTCTCCGCCCTGCTGTCCGCCGCCGCCCTGCCAGCCTTGTCCGAGGTCACCCCGCCCCCTGCTCTCCCTCGCGGGCAGGTCGTCGAAAAGGTCGTGACTCAGGCCGATCCGAGTCAAAGTTACGCGCTTTACGTACCCACTTCCTACAAACCCGACCGGGCATGGCCGATCCTCTATGCCTTCGACGCGCGCTCCCACGGCACCCTGGTGGCCGAGCGCTTCCGCGCCGGGGCCGAGAAGTACGGCTATCTGGTCGCCAGCTCGAACAACAGCGCGAGCGACGGCCCGAACACTCCGAACCTGGCCGCCATGCGCGCCATGTGGTCGGACACGCACGCACGCTTCAACATCGACGACAAGCGGGTCTACGCCGCGGGCTTCTCCGGCACCGTCCGCTTCGCCTGCAACCTGGCCCTGTCCGCGCCCGGGAGCATCACCGGCATCATCGGAGCCGGGGCCGGCTTCCCCTTCGACACCAGACCCACCAAGGACACCCCGTTCGTCTTCTTCGGCACCGTCGGCGAGCGCGACTTCAACTACTACGAGGTCATGGACCTGGACGAGCAGATGACCATGCTCGGCCTGCCCCACCGGATCGAGCTGTTCCCGGGCACCCACGAGTGGATGCCCGAGGACCTGGCGACGCGGGCGCTCGGCTGGATGGAGCTGCAGGCCATGAAGAAGGGTCTCCGGGAGAAGGACCCGGCGCTGGTCGAGTCCCTCTGGGCCTCGGAGCTGGCGCGCGCCGCCTCCTTCGATCCGGACCCGGTCGAGGCCCAGCGCTTCTACGCCGGTCTGGCGGCCGACTTCGACGGTCTCTCCAAGCCCGAAGCCGTGGCCGAGGTCAGGAAGAAGGCCGAGACCCTCGCCGCGTCGGACGAGTACAAAAAGGAAAAGAAGATCCGGCAGGAGCGCAACCAGAGAGACAAGGACTACGTCGCCCACGCGCCCAAGGCGCTGTCGAGCGGCGACCTCTCCCAGGCGCTGGTCGACCTGAAAATCCACGAGCTGAAGAAGCAGGCGGACTCAACCGACCACGCCTTGAGCATGTCCGCGCGCCGGCTGCTGAACACGGTCCTGGTGCAGACCAGCTACTACCTGCCGCAGATGTACACCGAGCAGGGCCAGCACGACCGGGCGATCTTCGTGCTCTCGATCGCGGCCGAGATCGTGCCGGACAGTCCGGACGTCTGGTTCGAGCTGGCCGCCGCGAACGCCAGGAAGGGCGCGAAGAAGAAGGCGATCGAGAACCTGCGCAAGGCGGTGGAAAAGGGCTGGACGGACCTCACCCGCCTGGAGGGAGAAGCCGCGTTCGCCTCGCTCCGGCAGGACAAGGGATACCAGGAGGTGGTGGCGGAGATCCGGAAGAAGCCCGAGGGCTCGGGCTCGTAGTGACTGGCGGGTCAGCGGCCCGGGGGCGGCTCCTCGTTGCCGATGGAGAACATGCGCTCCATGTTGTAGCGCGAGTAGGCCCGGAACGCGATGAGGGTCTCGGAGCGCTCGATGCCCGCGATCTGCTGGATGCGGTTGGTGACCGTGGTCGCCACGTCCTCGTTGGTCTTGACCCGGGCGATGACCACCAGGTCCCAGTGTCCGGCTACCGAGAACACCTCGGTGACGCCCTCGATCTCGACGAGCTGATCGGCGACCTCGTTGACCTTGCCCTTCTCCACGCTCAGCAGGATGACCGCATTGACCATGACCCGATTCTCCTCGGCTTCCAGGTTACGCCGCACACTCTACAGGGGCGAGTCGGGTTCGGCAAGAAGCCTGCGGGCCGCCTCGGGCGGATATCGGCCTTCCGCCTGAAGCGCCTGCCGTTCCAACAGCCGCTCGCCGTCATTCAGGCCCAGGATCCGCACCGTAGCCTCTCCAATCGGAGTCAACGCTTCAATGGTGAAGCCATCCTGCGCGAAGGCGAAGTGTTCCAGCCACCGATCCGTACGCGGGTTGAAGAGCCTGACCAGCTCTCTGGTCTTCGGAGACAAGGACGCGATGTCGCTGCCTTTGTTGCGGTTACAGATCAGACAGGCCAAAGCGAGGTTGTCCTCCTCCGTGGGGCCACCATGCTTCTGGCTGATGACGTGATCCACCTCGCAGCCGAAGAAGGTGTCCTCCTCGTGGATGAGGCAGTATTCACAGATGCGGTTCGCACGCGCGA
>DATANP010000670.1:0-6628 GCA_036266195.1 Thermoanaerobaculia bacterium
GATCACCCGCCGGATCGACGTGCACGTCTCCACCCCGGGCTGCTCCAGGAACACCTGGAGCATCGACGGCACGAAGTGCAGCGTCGTCACCCCCTCGCGCCGGATCAGGTCGGCCAGGTAGGCGCTGTCCTGGTGGCCGCCGGGCTTCGCCACCACCAGCCGCGCCCCCACCATCAGCGGCCAGAAGAGCTCCCAGACCGAGACGTCGAAGCTGAACGGGGTCTTCTGCAGGACCACGTCCCCGGCGGTCAGACCGTACTGCTCCTGCATCCAGACCAGCCGGTTGACGATCGCCCGGTGCGTGTTGACCGCCCCCTTCGGGCGGCCGGTCGAGCCGGAGGTGTAGATCATGTAGGCGGCGAAGGACCCAAAGGACGGCAAGGAGCTTTTGGTCCTTGCAGTCCTTTGGGTCGTTTGGGTCCTGATCGCGCCGGCGTCGAGCACCGAAACCCCCGAGTCCTCCACCATGTACGCGATCCGATCGGCCGGATAGCCCGGATCGATCGGCACGTACGCGGCACCGGCCTTGAGGATGCCCAACAGCCCGACCACCAGCTCCAGCGAGCGCTCCGCCGAGATCCCGACCAGCTCGTCGGGCCGGTCGCCCAGCGCGTCCGCCAGCCGGCCGGCCCGCTCGTCCAGCTCGCGGTAGGTCAGCGTCTCGCCTTCGAAGGTGACGGCCGGCGCGTCCGGCGTCCTCCTCACCTGCTCCTCGATCCAGCCGTGAAGCGATTCTTCGAGGCTCCAGTCCACCCGGGTGTCGTTCCATTCGCGCAGCAGGTGGTGGATCTCGGCCTCGCCCAGCAGCGGCAGGTCGGAGAGCCGCGCCTCCGGGTCGGCCACCGCCGCGGCGAGCAGCCTCTCGTACTGCCCGGCCAGGCGCTTCGCGGTCGCCTCGTCGAACAGGTCGAGGTTGTAGAGGACGCTGCCGGCGAGCCCTGCGGCGGTCTCGGTGAGGGAGAGGCGCAGGTCGAACTTCGTGGTCCCACTGTCCGGAACGACCGGAACGGCCGTCACACCAGGAAGATCCAGGCCCTCCAAGGGCGCGTTCTGGAGGATGAACATGACCTGGAAGAGCGGCGAGTGGGCCAGGGAGCGCTCGGGCTGGAGCTCCTCGACGAGCTTCTCGAACGGCAGGTCCTGGTGGTCGTAGGCGCCGAGCAGGGCCTTGCGGGTGCGGCCCAGGAGGTCCCCGAAGCCGGGGTTGCCCGAGAGGTCGGCGCGCAGCACCAGGGTATTGATGAAGAACCCGATCAGGCCTTCCGTCTCGGACCGGCCGCGGCCGGCGATGGGCGTGCCGACCGGCACGTCGTCGCGGTCGGCGAGGCGGCCGAGCAGCGCCTGGAAGGCGGCGAGCAGGACCATGAACGGAGTTGCCCCGGAGTGCCGGGCGAGCGCCTGGACGCCGTCGCGCAAGGCGGTGGGCAGTCCAACCGCGAACCGCCCGCCTTTGCCGCTCGGCACCGGCGGCCGGGGCCGGTCGGCGGGCAGCTCCAGCACCGGCGGCGCGCCGGCCAGGTGGTCCCGCCACCAGCCGAGCTGGCGCTCCAGCGTCGCGCCCTGGAGCCACTCCCTCTGCCAGGCCGCGAAGTCGGCGTACTGGATGGACAATTCAGGGAGAGACGCCCCGCGGTAGAGCGCGCTCAGCTCGCGCAGCAGCACGCCGATCGACCAGCCGTCGGAGACGATGTGGTGCTGGGTCAGGAGCAGCGTGTGCTCGTCCTCCCCGGTCCATGTCAGCGCCGCGCGGAGGAGCGGTCCGCGCGCCAGGTCGAACGGCCGCCGGGCCGCCTCCCGGGCGAGGCGCGCCAGCTCGCCGGGCATGCCACGGAGATCGACGACCGGCAGATCCAGCCGCACAGGGCCGATCGCCTGGAGAACCCGGCCGTCGGGGGTGACGGCGAACGTCGTGCGCAGCGACTCGTGGCGCCGGACGATCTCCTTCAGGGTGGCCGCGAGCGCCGCCGGGTCGAGCCGGCCGCGCAGGTGGATGGCGGTCGCCAGGTTGTACGCGGCGCGGTCGGAGCCGAAGCGGTCCAGGAACCAGAGCCGCTCCTGGGCGAAGGAGGCCCGCAGCTCGGTGTCCTCCGGGGTCCGGGAGATCCGCACGATCGGCGGCGCCTGGAGGTCCAGGCCCTCGGCGCGCACCGCCTCGATCCGCGCCGCGAGGCCGGCCAGGGTGGGCGCCTCGAACACGGCGCGCAGCGGCAGCTCGACGCCGAGCAGCTCGCGCACCCGCGAGACCACCCGCGTGGCGAGGAGCGAATGGCCGCCCAGGTCGAAGAAGCCGTCCTCCGGACCCACCGGCCCGCGGCGCAGCACCTCGGACCAGATCCCGGCGAGCAGGTCTTGCACAGGAGACAGGGCCGCCGCGGCCGTCGCAGGCTCGCGCTCCGGCTCACGCTCCTCGACACGGGCGAGCGCCTTGCGGTCCACCTTGCCGTTCGGGGTCAGCGGCAGGGCGGGCAGGACGACGAAGGCCGAAGGCACCATGTGGGCCGGCAGCCGCGGCTCCAGCCAGGCCCGCAGGCCGGTGGTTTCTCCCACGACGAACGCCACCAGCCGGCGCTCCGCGCCTTCGCCGAGCGCCAGCACCACGGCCTCCCGCACCCCCGGATGCGCCAGGAGCGCGGTCTCGATCTCCCCCGGCTCGATCCGGAAGCCGCGCACCTTGACCTGGTGGTCGATGCGGCCCAGGAACTCCAACTCCCCGCCCGTGGTCCAGCGCGCCAGGTCGCCCGTACGGTACATCCGCTCTCCCGGACCGCCGAACGGGTGGGGCACGAACGAGGCCGCCGTGAGGTCCGGCCGGTTCAGGTAGCCGCGCGCCAGCCCCGCGCCGGCCAGGCACAGCTCGCCCGGCACGCCGACCGGCAGCAGACCCAGGCCGCGATCCACCACCCAGGCGCGCGTGCCCATGACCGGCACGCCGATCGTGGGCTCCCGCTCCGTATTCCTGGGTACGCGCACCCAGGTCGAGTAGGTCGTGTCCTCCGATGGGCCGTAGAGGTTGTAGACCGCTTCGACGTGCGGCAGCGCGTAGATCCGGTCCGCCAGAGATCTCTTGAGCGGCTCGCCCGCGAGGTTGACGGTGCGCACTGATTCCGGCACGGCTCCCAGCCGCAGCAGCTCGGCCATGGCCGACGGCACGGTGTTGACGAGCCGCACCCGGTCCCGCATGGGCAGGTCCGGGAGCGCCAGCGCGTTCTCCGCCAGGGTCACCCGGCCGCCGCGCGCCAGCGGCAGGAACAGCTCGAAGACCGACAGGTCGAAGGTGATCGACGTCGAGGCCAGGACACCCGCGAGATCCTCGGGCCCGAAGACCTCGCCCGCCCAGGCCAGCAGGGCCGCGGCGCTGCGGTGCTCGATCGCCACGCCCTTCGGCCGGCCGGTCGAGCCTGAGGTGTAGATCAGGTAGGCCAAGTTGCCCGGCCCGGAAGTGCCGGGCAACCGGCCCTCCTCCTCGTCGAGATCCAGCAGGCTCTCCCTGTCCACGATTACCCGGCATCCGGCGTCCTCCCGGATCAGGGCCAGCCGCTCCGGGGGGTAGGCTGGATCGAGCGGTACGTAGGCCCCTCCGGCCTTGAGCACGGCGAGCAGGGCGACCACCAGGTCGGCCGAGCGCTCCAGGGCGACGCCCACCCTCGCCTCCGGCCCGACGCCGAGCCGCCGCAGCCGGCGCGCCAGGCGGTTGGCCCGGCGGTCCAGCTCGGCGTACGTGAGGACCTCGCGGCCCCGGACGAGCGCCTCGGCCTCCGGCGTCCGGTCGGCCTGCGCCTCGAAGCTCCCATGGAGCGTCCCTCCCGTCGCGATCGTCCCGGTATCGTTCCACTCCAGGAGCTGCCGGCGCTCGGCCGGGGTGAGCAGCGGCAGGTCGGGCACCGGTCGGGCGGGGTCCTCGGCGGCGGCGCGCAGCAGCGTCTCCAGTCCGCCGGCCAGGCGCTCTGCGGTCGCCGGGTCGAACAAGTCGGCGTCGTACTCAATACCTCCCCCGAGCCGGCCGTCGCGCTCGGCCAGGCCGAGGCTCAGGTCGAACTTGGCCGTGCCGCCGCCGGAGCGCAGCGCGCTCACCGCGACGCCCGGCAGCGCGATCCGCGGCCGTGGCGCGTTCTGGAAGGCGAACAGGACCTGGAACAGCGGCGACCAGGCCAGGCTGCGCTCGGGCTTCAGCTCCTCCACGATCTTCTCGAACGGGATCTCCTGGTGCGCGAAGGCTGCCACCGCGCCGCGCTGGACCTGACCCAGCAGCTCGTCGAACGACTGCCCGCGGTCGATCTCCGTGCGCAGGACCAGGGTATTGACGAACAGGCCGATCAGCGGCTCCGTCTCCGGCCGCAGCCGGCCCGCGACCGGCGAGCCCACGGACACGTCGTCCTGGCCGGACCAGGCGGAGAGCACGGCCTGGAAGCCGGCGAGGAGCGTCATGAACAGGGTCGCCGAGCGCCGCCGGCCCAGCGCCGCGAGGCTCCCGGCCAGATCCTCTCCGAAACGGACCGGCACCTGCCCGCCGCGGAAGCGCTGGACCGCGGGCCGCGGCCGGTCGGTGGGCAGTTCGAGGAGGGCCGGCGCGCCGTCCAGGCGCTCCCGCCACCAGGCGAGCTGTTCGTCGAGCGCCGGGCCGCGCAGCCGCTCGCGCTGCCAGGCCGCAAAGTCGGCGTACTGGATGGACAGCTCCGGCAGGGTCCGGCCCGCGTACAGGTCGGACAGCTCGCCGAGGAACAGGCCCATGGACCAGCCGTCGGAGACGATGTGGTGCATCGTGACCAGGAGGGCGTGCTCCCGCGCATCGAGGCCCAGCAGGGTGGTCCGCAGCAGGGGCCCGGCCTCCAGATCGAACGGCCGCCGCGCCTCCTCGTCCGCCAGCCGCCCGGCCTCGGTCTGCCGGACGTCCTCGGGAAGTGCGGACAGGTCCACGATCTCCAGGTCTCTGGAGGATGGAGCGATGATCTGGACCGGACCGTCAGCGAAGATCGTGCGCAGCGCCTCGTGGCGCCGGCGGATCGCGGCCAGGCTGCGCGCGAGGGCGGCGACGTCCAGGCCGCCGGTCAGGCGCAGGGCGGCCGGGATGTTGTAGAACGGGCTGTCGGGCTCCAGCCGGGCCAGGAACCAGAGCCGCTCCTGGGCGAAGGAGGGCACGGCGGGGCCGGGCAGGCGCCGTGGGATCGAGGCTGTCAGTATCGGCGGCATGCGATATCCGAGCGCGGCGGCGAGCCGGACCGTCTCCTCGCCGAGCGACTCCTCGGCCAGCTCGTCGCGCCAGCGCTCGGCGACCCCGGCCTCGATGCCGGAATGGGTGTGGAACTTGACGTCCCCGAGCATGCGGGACTCGGCGCGGAGACCGTCGGTCATGCGGCGACCGTCGTACGGCCGCAGCATGGCCGACTCGAAATCCAGCCCGAGGAAAGCGCAGAGGCCGCGCAGGACCGGCTCGGGGTCGCGCACCAGCTCCTCGAAGCGGACGGTGTGGCGCCGCTCCTCCGGGATGTCCTTCAGGAAGCCCAGGATGTTCTCCTGGCTGATCAGCCAGAGCAGCTCGGCCAGCTCGCGCCGGGTGAACGGGTGCGGCCGGCGGAAGAAGATCCGGTCGAGCTTCGCCTCGTCGAATGAGCGGATCATGCCGCCCGGATGGCGCACCAGGTGGACGTAGAGGGCGCCGTCGAACCCCTCCTCGGCGCGCCGGAGCACGCCCGGATCGAAGGCATAGGACGGCGTCTTGTCCACGAGAAGCCTGTTGCCGAGCCACTCCTGAAGCTGGCGGTAGGCCCGCTGGACGGACCAGCCGTCGCGCTCCCAGCCGGCCGTGACCGCGGCCGCCTCGTCCGGGCCGCAGCCGCGGATCTCCATGACCGCCCGCACCAGGCCTTCCAGCCAGAAGCTGTCGCGCCCCGTGTAGGCGGCCCGCCGCCCGGCCATGGTGTCGTGGGTGAGCAGCTCCAGCTCGGGCGGCGCGAACAGGCGCGGATGGCCGCCCAAGAGCACCCGGAGCAGCGTCGTGCCCGAGCGCGGCGGCGCCAGCACGAACACCGCTGGCGGGTTCTTCGCCCCGCCGGCCGCGAGCGGCGGCAGGGGGTCGATCAGCGCCCGGATCTGCGCCACCCTGGCGGCGTCGACACGGTCCTCGCGCCGGTCGCCGCCGGCCGCGAGGCCCCAGATCCGCTCCACGGCCCGGGCGTGGTTCTCCACCAGGTAGGCGGCCATGCGCTCGACGGTGGGCGCGTCGAAGAGGACCACCACGTGGACGATCTCGCCGAGCTTCTCCTGGATCTGGTTGATCAGGACGGCGCCCGAGATCGAATTGCCGCCCAGCGCGAAGAAGTCGTCCCGGATGCCGACGCTCTCCACCCCGAGCCGCTCCCGCCACAGGCCGGCCAGGTACGACTCCAGCGGCGTGCGCGGCGCAACCGGTTCACGGTCCTCTGTGATCTCCGCTTCGGGCGCGGGCAGGAGCTTGCGGTCCACCTTGCCGTTGGGCGAGAGCGGCAGCGAGGGCAGGACCACGAAGGCCGCCGGGATCATGTACTCGGGCAGCGAGGCCGCGAGGTGCCGGCGCAGCTCGGCCGTCGCGGTCCCCTCCCCCGTCAGATAGGCCACCAGCCGCTTGTCGCCCGGCCGGTCCTCGCGGGCCAGG
>DATANP010000671.1:0-10400 GCA_036266195.1 Thermoanaerobaculia bacterium
CCGGTGGCCCGCCGCCTGGCCGAGCTGGGTTTCGACCTGGCAGCCACCGCCGGCACCGCGGCCTTCCTGGAGGAGCAGGGGCTCAGGGTAAGGACCATGCAGAAGGTCCACGACGAGGCGAGGCCCCACGTGGTGGATCACCTGATCAACGGCGAGATCCACCTGGTGGTGAACACGCCGCTCGGCCGCGAGTCCCACGAGGACGACGGGATCATCCGGCGCACGGCGCTGAAGCACGAGATCCCGTGCATCACCACCCTCTCCGGGGCCATGGCCGCCGCGGAGGGCATCGCGGCTCTCAAGCGGGACGGCCTGGCGGTGCGGCCTCTCCAGGAGATGCACCGCTCCTGAAGGACGAAAAGGACCGCAAGGACATCAGGGACCAAAGACTTTGGTCCCTGCAGTCCCTGCGGTCCTTTGGGTCTTCTAGTAGTACACCTCCACCCGCACGTCGCTCCAGGTCCAGTTGTAGCCGGGGACCTCGTCCTCGGTCACCCCTTCGGGGAAGCCCAGGTCGATCAGGAACTTGTCGGTGGTCTTGAGCGTGTACTTGGCGACGTTCGGGGCGTCGGTCAGGGTCGCCTTCACCTCGCCGGTGGCCGCGTCCGACACCGTGATCGTGTAGATCCCCTTGCCCATGTCGTAGTCGTTGACGACGTGATAGGTGCGTCCCGGCACGGCCTGGAACGGCGCCGTGATCTTGAGCTTCTGGGGGTGCTTGAGCGCGATCCCGTGGCGCGCCAGGGCGGTGTACTCGTCCGGCCCGCGGAAGTAGAGCATGCCCGGCATATCCTGGTTCTTGTTGATGACGAACCAGTAGACCAGGTGCTTGCCGTCGGGGTCCGCGGCGAACCAGTCGCCGACCGTCACGTCGAGCGTCAGCTTCAGGCGGGTGGCGGTCCCGGCCTTGGTGTTGACGAAGGTCACCCGGCCGACCGGCTTCTCCTTCGTGGCCTTGTGGACCACGCCCTTGGCCGCGTAGCAGGTGGCCCCGGTCGGGCACTCCGGCTCCGCGCCCGGGATGGACAGCGTCGACTCGCCGCTGCCCGAGGGCTCGACCACCGCCACCTCGCCGGTGGAGCTGTCGGTGAGCAGCGCGTAGGCGAAGAACTCGCGGGTGCAACTCACCGCGGCCCGCATGTCCGACTGGCCGGCGGCTCCGGGCACCACCGAGAAGATGTCCTGGAAGTAGCGCTGGGAGAGCGGCTTGAGGGTCGCGGTCGAGGACGCTCCCAGGGAGGAGCCGTCAGCCCGCAGCAGGGTGACCGTGCAGGAGGAGGCGAATTTGCTGAGGTTCACCAGGGCCAGGTGCGTGGCCCGGCTGTCGGTCCGCGTCAACCCTTGAAGGACCAGATTGCCGTTGGCCGCCTTCATGTTGTCCGAGGTGATGACCGGCAGCGCCACGCCCATGGCGCCGGCCGCGCCCTTGCCCGCCAGGCGGGCGGCATAGCGCAGGTTGGGCGAGCCCGACAGCTCGAACAGGCCGCGGAACGCGGCGCCCGGCTTGACGATGGCGGTGCGGCTGCCCGGCACCTGGAGCGCCGCGGGCTGGCCGGGGCGCTGGGTGCCGTCCGTGTCGTTCGCGAGCAGGACCTGGTTCGTGCTGGCCGCCGGGGCGGCCATGTTGGTGACGGCGACCTCCGCCTCGTAGGTGGCGGTGCCGACCTGGGAAACGCCGGGCAGCGGGACGTAGACCGTCCCGGCCCAGGCGGCGGAGGCCACAAGGCTGGAGGCGAGGACACAGGCGGAGAGGGATCGAGACATCGTTTGTTTCCTGAAGATCGCTGCGTTACAGGTTCCGCGGATGGAACCGACATTATAGCCGAGGAAATGACGAGTGGTTGTGCCAAGGCTGTCTCTCCTGTAAGATCTGGATACAATGTCTCCAAAAAGAAAAAAGATCGAAACGACGTCTGAGCCCAGCCTGGAGGTCCGGCGCCTTCGCACCATGCTGAAGACCGCAATGAAGGTGCTGGGATTCACAAACCGTGATGTCGAGAGGAAGCTCGGCCTGAGCGGCAGTTACCTCAGCCGGTTGTTCTCCGGGATGATCGACCTGAAGGTGGATCATGTCGTCGCCATCTCGAGGGTGGTGGGGATGGAGCCGGAGGAGATGTTCCAGATCGCCTTCCCGAGGAAGAGGAAGCCGCAGACCGCCGCGGCCATCCGCCTCCGGGAGACGCTGGAGGAGTACCAGAGGACCGGCAACGCCCCCTGGGGTGGCTCCCTCAATCTCTCCGAGATCGACTTCGAGGAGATCGACAAGCCGCCCGTGGCCGCCCCGCCGGAAGACAAGGGCGCCTCGGACCTGGAGCAGGCCTTGGAGAAGATGATGGCCAAGGCCCTGCACAAAGTCCTCGACAAGATGGGCTGAGGCCCGTCCCCGGTTCCGTTCCAGCGCCAGCGCCGGGCAGAGCCTCCTGCCGTGCGCTGGCGCCTTGCGGCGGATCAGCCCCGTCCCGGCGTCGCCCGCGGGAAGCCGTGCTCCAGGCGCAGGCGGCGGATCGTGGCGAGGAGGTCTTCCCGCGACCGGTCCTCCGTCGTCGCCCAGGAGCCCCAGGGGAGACGGCGAGGCCTCGCCGCGGGGATGGCGCCGACGACCACGTCGCAGGCGCCGGCTTCCAGGGCAGCTTCGAAGAGGGCGCGCAGGGCTTCCTCTCCGTCGTTGACGCCGGGCAGGAGCGGCTTAATCAGGATCCGCGTATTGATCCCCTCGGAGGCGAGCTGGGCGACGGCCCAGAGGCGGGCCTCGGGCTCGGGCTCCCGCGGCTCGATCTTCTTCGCGAGCTCACAGTCCACCGCGGCCAGCGGGATGTCCACCCGGACGGCGTGGCGCTGGTCGAGCTCGGTCAGCAGGCTCAGGTCCTGGAGCACCCGCGGCGAACGGGTCGTGATCGCGACCTCCAGGCCGTCCAGGCGCGTCAGGCCCTGGAGGAGGGAGCGCGCGAAGCCGGGCTGGGAGGTCTCGGCGGCGTATGGATCGGCGCCGTCCGTTCCCAGGACGATCGGTTCCTTGCGCAGCAGGACACGGCGGAGCCACGCCTCCACGGCAGGATCCGACTGGGCGGTGACGGGTAGAGAGGAGACGAAGGGGAGTGTGGCTTGCCTCGACATATTACGCTCAATTTACGCCTCGGGGCGGAAGTTGTCAAGAGGGCCTGAGGACTTCAACTATAATCCCCGGCCATGCCGGAATTACCCGAAGTCGAAACCCTGCGCCGGAGTCTGGAGCCGCACCTCCTGGGCGACCGCATCGAGCGGGTCGATGTGCGCAACCCGGCGATGCGCGAGGCGATCCGGCCGGCCGAGCTCGCCCGCCGCACGTCCGGACGCGAGGTCTCGGCGCTCCGCCGCCGGGCCAAGTACCTGCTGATCGATCTGGAACGGGATCAGACTCTCGTCGTCCATCTCGGGATGAGCGGCCGGCTGACGCTCGTGCCCGCGGAGGAGCCGCTGGAGCCGCACGAGCACGTGGCGTTCTTCCTGCGCTCCGGCCGGCGGCTGCGGCTGCGCGACCCCCGCCGGTTCGGGCTGGTGTTCGCGGTGCCGACGAAGGAGATCCCGCGGGACCCCCATTTCGCCCACCTCGGGATCGAGCCGCTGGAGCCGGGGTTCGACGGCATGTTCCTCATGGAGGCCGCGGATGGCCGGCGCGGGCCGGTCAAGAACTTCCTGATGGACGCCCGGATCGTGGTGGGGCTCGGGAACATCTACGCCACGGAGGCGCTGTTCCGCTCCGGGGTTCACCCGAACCGGTCGGTGGGGCGGATCTCGCCCGGGAGCTGGGAGCGGATCGCGGAGTCGTCGGTCGCCGTGCTGCGGCAGGCGATCGTCCAGGGCGGCACCACGCTGAACGATTTTGCCGACGGGGAAGGGCGGAGCGGCTATTTCCAGGTCTCTCTCGGGGTCTATGGGCGCGAAGGGGAGCCCTGTCCCGCCTGCGGAACGCCGGTCCGGCGGATCGTCCAGGCGGGAAGGAGCAGCTTCTACTGCCATCGCTGCCAGAGATAGATAGAATTCCCCCGGGGCCAACCGTTCATCCGCCTGGAGCCGATCCATGATCGAGACCGCACCGCTGCCGCTGCCCGTCCTGACCACGCCGGGCCACCGCTCGTTCGTTCTCGGCGTGGCCGGAGGGACCGGCTCGGGCAAAACCACGGTCGTCCGCGCCGTCCTCGACGCCGTGGGCACCGACCGTATCGCCTTCCTCGAGCAGGACAGCTATTACCGGGACATCGTCTGGCGGACCGAGACCGAGCTGCTCCATCACAACTTCGACCACCCCGCCGCGCTGGACAACGACCTCCTGATCTCCCACATCGCGGCGCTCAAGGCGGGGCACCCGGTCGAAGTCCCGATCTATGACTTCGTCCGCCACCGGCGCACGAACCGCACCCGCCGCATCGAGCCCAAGCCGGTCGTGCTGCTGGAGGGGATCCTGATCTTCTGCGAGGCCGCGCTGCGCGACCTGCTCGACTTCAAGATCTACGTGGATACGGACGCGGACATCCGGCTCATCCGCCGCCTGGGCCGCGACATGGCCGAGCGCGGCCGGACGGTCCAGGACGTGCTGCGCCAGTACCTGGAGAGCGTCCGGCCCATGCACCTGGAGTTCGTGGAGCCGTCGAAGCGCTACGCCGACATCATCATCCCCGAGGGCGGCGAGAACAAGGTCGCGCTGGAGATGGTGGTGGCCCGGGTGGAGCAGCTCCTCGGGGAGGCGTGACCGGGAGATGCCGTCCTATACGCTCCGGGTGAGAGTCCGTTTCGAGGCGGCGCACCACCTGACCTCATACAAAGGTGCGCCCGAGCCCGTCCACGGGCACTCCTGGCAGGTGGAGGCGGTGCTCGCCACCCCGGAGCTGGACGGCGAGGGCATGGCCTGGGACTTCGTGGAGATCCAGGGCGCGCTCCGCGGGCTGGCCGCGCAGCTCGACCACAAGCACATCAATACCGTCCCGCCCTTCGACCAGGTCAGCCCGACGACCGAGCGGATCGCGGCCTGGTTCTTCCAGGGCCTCGCCGAGCGCCTGCCGGCCGCGCCGCTGGCCGAGGTGACGGTGTGGGAAGGCCCTGACTGCTCCGCCACGTACCGGCCGTGATAGGTTGATGAGAACCATGAAGAGAACACTTCTGCCCCTGGCTCTCCTGCTCCCGCTCTGCGTCGCGTCCTGCGGCCAGGAGGCGACTCCGGTTGCCTCGCTGGAGGTGACTCCGAAGAAGATCCGCCTGCCGTACCCCGAGCTGTACACGGTCCACCTGAGCTGGCAGCCGTCCACGCCGCTCGAGGGGTTCTCCGGCACGCCGACGGTGTTCGTCCATCTGCTCGACCAGGACAGGAAGGTGGTGCGCACGTTCGACCACCCGTTCCCGGGCCGCTGGCGCGAGGGCCAGCCGGTCGCGTACGACCTCGAGATCTACCAGTCGACCATGGCGCCGCCGCTCGCGGGCGGGAAGTACAGCCTGACGCTCGGCCTGGCCGGCCAGGGCAAGCAGCGCTGGGCGATCGACGGCGTCGGGGAGCCGGTGGCGCGGATGGAGTATCTGGCCGCGGAGGTCGAGGTGCCGGCGCCGGCCAAGAACAAGAAGAGCGGGCCGCGGTTCACGTTCTCCGAGCAGTGGCTCCAGCCCGAGCCCGGCGCGGACGTCCAGCTCATTGCCCGGCGCTGGCTGACCGGTCCCGGCGGCATGCGCGTGGCGGGCCTGCGCCAGCCCGGCTCGGTCTGGCTGGTGCTGCGCATCCCGGAGCCGAACGTGGCCCCCGACCTCAAGGTCAACGATGGCAGCAGCGTGCCCTCGGTCCGCATCGAGGGCTCCTGCGGCGACTATGAGGCGAGCATCTCGGGCCCGGGCGTTCACGAGGTGGAGATGCCGGTCGCCGATCCGCCGAAGAACGGCCAGTGCCGGGTGCAGATGACGCCCAACTTCCAGTTCGGGTCGGGCGGTCCGCGCTCGGTGTCGCTGGAGAACGCCGCCTGGGCGCCCTGGGAGGGCGGCAAGCCGCGCCCGGCGCCGGCTCCCTGACGCCATGAAGCACGGCACCGGTCTGATCCTCAAGCCGGAGCAGGACGCCTATCTCGAGCGTCTCCTGCCGCCGCGCGATCCTCTCCTGCGGGAGATGGAGGAGCGTGCGGCCCGGGAGGACGTGCCGATCTCGGACCCCGAGGTCGGCCGTCTCCTGGGCATCCTGGCGCGGATCACCGGCGCGAAGCGGATCGTGGAGGTCGGCACGGCCATCGGCTACGGCGCTCTCTGCCTGGCCCGGGGCGCGCCGGAGGCGAAGGTCGTCACGATCGACACCGACCCGGAGCGGCTCGCCACGGCCCGCGGTTATCTGGAGCGCGCCGGGGTGGCTGACCGGGTGGAGCTGGTCCAGGGTCCGGCCCTGGAGGTGCTCGCGAGGCTCCAGCTGCCGTTCGATCTGGCCTACGTGGACGCGGTGAAGAAGGAGTACCGGCGCTACCTGGACCTCCTGGTGCCGCTGGTCCGCGTGGGCGGGCTGATCGCGGTGGACAACCTCCTCTGGCAGGGCAAGGTGGCCGACCCGCCGGCCGCCGACGAGAACACCGACGAGAACGCCGACGCCCTGCGGGCCTTCAACACCTACCTGATGATGCACCCCCAGCTTCAGTCGGTGGTGCTGCCCTTCGGGGACGGGCTGGGGGTGGCGGCGAAGGTGAAGCCGACCATCATGGAGCAGGGTGGGCCCTACTGAAGGGACCTGAAGGACTGCAACCACTGCAAGGACACAAGGTCTTTGGTCCCTGAAGTCCTTGCAGTCCTTTGGGTCCTTTACAACCTCCCCCGCACCGCTTCCAGCTTCTGCTTGAGCTCCCCGGCGCTGGCCGGCCGGCGGTTGCGGCTGCGGTGGAGGGCGGTGCGGAACAGGTCGGCCAGGTTCTCGTCGTACTCGGGCGCGAGCTGGAGCAGGTCGGGCACCCGCCCCATGCGGATGCGCGCCGCGGTCTGCCTCGGGTCGGCGCTGCTGAAGACCTTGCGGCCGAGCAGGCATTCGTAGAGCACGATGGTCAGGCTCCAGAGGTCGAAGAGCGCGTCCGGCGGCTTGGCTTCGAGGGCTTCGGGAGAGAGATAGGAGAGCGTCCCGACCAGCGGCTTCGACTGCGGCGTGATGCCGTCGATGTGGGTCCAGACCGAGCTGCCCGGCGGGAGCTGGCCGTCCATCTCGGCCTCCTCGCGCTCCCGGCGCAGGTCGTACATCAGGCGGGCGATGCCGAAGTCCATCAGCTTGGGGACGCCGTCCCGGGTGTAGCCGATGTTGCTCGGCTTGATGTCCCGGTGGAGGATGTCGGCGGCGTGGAGCTGGGCGAGGGCGTCGGTCATGGCGATGCCCAGCTCGACCGTCTCCAGCGGGGTGAGCCTGCCGCGGTCGAGCAGCTTGTGCGCGAGGGTGCCGCCTTCGAGCAGCTCCAGGACCAGCATCGGCGTGCCCTGCCAGGTCTCCATGCCGTAGACCGGCGCGAGGTGGGGGTGGGAGACCGCGGCCGCGGTGCGCGCCTCGCGCCGCAGGCGCAGGGCATCCTCGGGAGAGACCCGGCGCAGGGTCTTGACCGCCACCGGCCGGCCGAGCGCCATGTCCGAGCCGCGGTAGACCACGCCCATGCCGCCGGTGCCGATCCGCTTCTCGAAGCGGAACTTGCCGGGCAGCACGTAGGGCACGTGGGAAGGCTCCAGCCGCGTGCTGCACGCGTTGCACAGCACCGTATAGGACGGGTAGAGCCGGCCGCACTTCGGACACTCCTTGGCCAGCTCGCCGCCGAGGGAGACCGGCTCGGCCACGGTGTCGTCCTCGTCCTCGACCTCAACGGTGACCGGCCGGCGGCCGGGGCGGACCGGCGGCGTGTTCGAGCGCGTCTGGTCCAGCTCGATCATGAAGGCGGCGCTGCCGGCGATGGTGCGCAGGAGCTCGCGGTCCTCCTTGAGGAACGGCAGGCCGCTGCGCTTCTCGCTCAGCCCCAGGATGCCCAGCAGCGACCCGTCCCGGGCGAGGATGGGCACGATCAGCCGGAACCCGCTGTCCACCAGCCAGTGGCGCTCGTCTTCGGGCAGGCGCCCCAGGGGAGAGTGGGTGTCGGCGAGGTCGATCGTCAGCGGATCGCTCGCGTCGGAGACCAGGCGGGCGAGCTGCGAGGAGGCGTCCAGCCGCAGGCTGCGCCTGCGCGGATCGATGAGCACGCCCGAGCGCGGATCGAGCACCAGAAGCGAGGCCCCTTCGAGGTGGAGCGCCAGGTCCACTTCGTGGGCCACCAGCGAGGCCAGCGACGCGATGCCCGAGGTGGCGCGGATCCGGTCGATGAGCTGGGTGAGGATGCGCCGGGCGTCGTACTGCTCCCGGAAGAACCGGCGGTCGATCGCCTCCAGCAGATTGCGGCGATAGCTCAGGGCCGCGAACCCCACGATCGTGAGCGAGACGAGGACCGGCAGCCGGTAGCCGGAGAAGATCTTGTCCAGACGCTCGTGGCGGTGCTCCAGGAGGTAGAGCAGCAGCGCGAGCGAGGGGGCGGCGGCCAGGGTGATCGCCGAGTAGCGCGCCAGGGCGTACTGCAGGGCCCGCCGGGCCAGGAGCTTTACGTCGAGCACCTGGTGGACGAGCACGGCGTAGGGGGTGAGGATCGGCAGCATCAACACGAACCCCGTATGGATCAGAACGATCGTATGGTCGAGCGCTTGATGGCGGATCTTGTACTCGTTGTACGGTGGGAAGAAGAGGGCGAACAGGATCTCGGCGAGCGGAGCGGCCGAGAGCACGAAGGCCTGGAGGAAGAGGCGAATCCGGCGCTGGTCGGTCCCTTCCAGGTTGCGGGCGCGCCAGTACAGGAAGAGGAAAGCGGCCACGGTCAGGGTCAGCAGGACGCTGTAATAGGCCCCCCGGCCGCGCATCGGGATCAGCTCTTCGAACGGCCCCGCGTCCGTGCCTCTCCATAGCGAGACCGCGTAGTTGACCAGGTTGATCGCGAACAGGATCGCGCCGCCCACGAGACTGGTGACCACCGCCGCATGGATGCGCTTGCGCCAGACCGGGGAGATCATCTGATGCGGGAAGTCGCGGGCGAAGCTCCAGAGGAAGAAGGCCATGAACGCGTCGAGCTCGGCCGCATCGATGCCCTTGATGAAAAGGTAGCCGGACAGCCTGGCTGCGACGTAGGTCCGGAGCGGCCGGTTGACGAATGACGTCGCGGCCATCAGGAAGAAGCCGCCCAGCGAGACAGCGCGGTGGTCCCGGCGTCCGCCGTAGACGAGCAGGAGCCCTGCCGCCGTGAACGGCAGGGCGTAGACCATGTGGAAGAAGTAGGGGTAGACCCGGTCGTCCAGATGGGTCGAGGCGAAAGCGAAGACTCCCGCCCCCACCTTGACGAGGGCGAGGGCGAGGGCCAGCCGCTTCCAGAAACCCGCGTTCAGCACGTGGAAGAAGGTCTCGGGCTCAGACGAGCGGCAGAGGCGGGTCCGGGCAGATTGGGGTCTCCGAGGTCTTTTGCACGATCAAAGCCGCTTCATAGACCATCCTGGCGGTTATTTTGATCGAGCCGGTCTGGACCGCTTTCAGGGCCGCGAGGCTGCCGATCGCGCGCATCCGGAGGAGCACGTCCGCGGCCCAGAAATCCCACTTTTCGACAATCTCGTCCGTGATCGCATCATAGTACCACCGGCGAAGCTCCAGAGCCGCGTCCTGAGAGACGTGGAGCGCGTCGGTCCCCTGGCCGAATGCAACCAGGAGCTGAGCCATGATTCCTTCCTTGGTGTAAGCCATCTCGATCTCTCCTTTTCCAAGATAGACGTTTCCCGGTTCACGGCAAGCGCCCGTGTCAGAAAGCATGAGAGAAAGATGGAAACCATACCCCAGGGTATAGATCGAAGGGTTGCTCGTCAAGCTGTCGATAAAAGAGGCCCGACAGCGCCGGGCCTCTTTCAGAGGGCGGGGCTCAGTACTTGACGCTGCAGCCGTAGGGCTTGGTGGAGGCGGGGTCGATCTTCTTGTGGCCCTGCTCGGCCGAGAGCGCACCGTTGACGTAGTTGACCCGCTCGGGCCTGGGCTTGCGGCCGCTCGGGTCGTCGTCGATGGCGCCGTTGTAGACGATCTTCCCAGACCCGTCGATCACGAACATGTGGGGCGTGGTCCTGGCGTCGTAGGCATGGCCGGTCGCGCCGGTCGGGTCGTAGAGGATGGGGTAGGTAATGCCGTTCTTCTTGGCCCAGGCCTGGTGCTCGGCCGGCTGGAGGTAGTCCTGGTGCTCGGGGTTCGTGCTGTTGATGCCGAGCCAGGTCACCGTGCCGTACTTCTTGTTCAGCTCGGTCATGGTCTTCTCCCGCGCGTGGCGGTCGGAGAAGGGGCAGTTCGGGTTGACCCATTCGAGCACCACGACCTTGCCCTTGAGGCCGGCGAG
>DATANP010000672.1:0-8433 GCA_036266195.1 Thermoanaerobaculia bacterium
CACGCTCGCGCTGGGCGACGCGCTCGCCATGGCCCTCCTCGAAGTCCGCGGCTTCACGAGCGAGGACTTCGCGCTCCTCCACCCCTCCGGCCAGCTCGGCAAGCGCCTGCTGCGGGTCGAGCAGATCATGCACTCCGGCGACGCCCTGCCGCGGGTCAGCTCCTCAACCCCCATGCGCGACGCCATCTATGAGATGTCCAAGAAGGGGCTTGGGATCACGGCCGTGACGGATGAGGCCGGCCGGCTCCTCGGCTGTATCTCGGACGGCGACCTGCGGCGGCTGATCGAGCACGACGAGGGTCTCCTCAAGAAGACCGCCGGCGAGTGCATGACCCGGAACCCGCGGACGATCGAGGGGAGCGAGCTGGCCGCGGCGGCGCTCCACACCATGGAGGACCACCGCATCACCTCCCTCTTCGTGTGCGGACCGGAGAGCCGGCTCGACGGGCTGGTCCATCTGCACGACCTCTGGGGCCTGGAGCTGTTCTGAGCCCGCTCTCCGACGCCGAGCTGGCCGAACGCGCCCGGGGCCTCAAGTGGCTCCTGCTGGACGTGGACGGCGTGCTGACCGACGGGCGCCTGATCTACGGTCCGGACGGCGAGCAGCAGAAGGTCTTCCACGTGCGCGACGGCCTGGGCCTGCGGCTCCTCCAGCGCTCGGGCCTTCAGATCGGAATTCTCTCCGGCCGGGAGAGCAAGGCGCTGAAGGTGCGGTCGGACGACCTGGGCATCGACTTCCTGATGATGAACCGCTCGGACAAGGGACCGGCCTTCGCCGAGTTCCTGGCCGAGCGCGCAGTATCTCCCAAGGAAGTGGCCTTCATGGGAGACGACCTCGTGGACCTGCCGATCCTCCTCCGCTGCGGTCTCGCCTTCGCACCGTCGGACGCGGTGGCCGAGGTCCGCGAGAGGGCGCACCGGGTGCTGGAGAGCAAGGGTGGCTGGGGCGTGGTGCGCGAGCTGTGCGAGCTGCTGCTGCGGGCGCGGGGCGACTGGAAGGAGCTGACCGCGCCCTATTACGTGGTAGGAGAGCCGGACTGAGCGCTCGTCCGACACCCGTGCCATCCTCTTCCCGGGCCCGCCGCCGGACCAGCCGGTTGCGTGCCGCCATTCTGCCGGGTCTGGTCCGCCTGCTCGCTCTCCTCTTCGGAGCCGTCCCGCGCCGCACCGCCCTCGCCTTCGGCCGCGCCGCGGGCCGCCTGGGCTGGCGCGTGAGTGGCCGGGACCGGCGCCGGGCGCTCGACCATCTGGCGCTCGCCCTGCCCGAGCTGTCCGACGCGGAGCGCCACCGCATCGGGCGGGCCTCCTTCCTCTATCAGGGCATGAACGCGGCCGAGCTGCTCCACATCCTGCGGCGGGGCTCCGACCGGCTGCTGTCCGACATCGAGGTCCAGGGCTGGGAGAACGTGGAAGCGGCCCGGGCCACGCGAAGGCCGATCCTGATCCTGACCGGCCACTGCGGCAACTGGGAGCTGATCGCGGTGCCCCTGAGCCGTGGCGGCCTGCCGCCCGCCGCCATCGCAAGACCGGCGGACGACCCGCGCATCCAGGACCTGATCGTGAGCATCCGCCGCCAGCTCGGCACCTCGACCATCGCGAGAGGGACCCGCGGAGCGGCGCGCCAGATCCTGGAAGTCCTCAGGAGCGGCGGCGCCATCGCCATGCTGATCGACCAGGACACCAAGGTGGACGGCGTCTGGGTACCCTTCTTCGGCCGCCCCGCCTTCACCCCGGTCGGCCCCGCGGAGCTGGCAATCAAGCAGGACATGCGCGTGGTCCCCTCCTTCATCGAGAGGCGCCCGGACGGCGGCCACCTCGTCCGCTTCCTGCCCGTGCTCCCCCTGCCGAAGGACCCGCAGGAGGCCACCGCGCTCATGACCGCCGAGATCGAGAAGCAGGTCCGCCACCGGCCGGAGCAGTGGGTCTGGTGGCACAAGCGGTGGCGGCGCCAGCCAAAGAGCTAGCGTTCCGACTGCCTGGTCATCGTGGGCCTGTTCAAGGCCAACGTAGAAAGGGCCGCAATCCCACCGTACTGATCAGGGCAGTTCCGACAGCGGCGCTTGCAAGCCTTGGATTTCAAAGAGGTTACCCAGCCTTTTTTTCTGACCTCCTGAAATTGGGCTCCTGAAGGCCCGTTCTTCTGTCGTCTGGCGACTTCGTTTTGTCGGCAAGTCTCTCATTCGACTCATGTTGCGGTCCAGTTCCGACCTGCCTGCCAAATTGGCGGCACGGCCATGGCACGATTCTTGTCAGGCATGCTTTTTGCTAGTTTTCAAAGAACTCAGAATTCCGGCTTGTGCTCCATCTGGGCAAGCCACGCATTGGTTCAGAATACCATCGCCTCCTTCCAGATAGACACGGCCAGGCTGGTTTTGTTGGGGGTATCGTGCCGGCGTCTGGCGATGGAGGCGGCCGTCGGCCAGCGTCTGCCGACGATCGGCAACTCTCTGCCGGTCGTCGGCAACGACTGGCGGACGATCCGCCAACGTCTGCGGACCGTCCGCAACGCTTAGCCGGTCATCCGCCACGAGCTGCGGGCCATCGGCCAGCGCCTGCCGAAGATCGGCAAGTCTCTGCCGGTCGCCGGCAACGACCGGCGGACGATCGGCCAACGTCTGCGGATCGTCCGCAACGCTTAGCCGGTCATCCGCCACGAGCTGCGGGCCGTCGGCCAGCGTCTGCCGAAGATCGGCAATTCTCTGCCGATCGTCGGCAACGACCAGCGGACGATCGGCCAACGCCTGCGGATCGTCGGCAACGCTCAGCCAGTCATCCGCGACGATCTGCGGGCCGTCGGCCAGCGTCTGCCGAAGATCGGCAATTCGCCCGAGGGGTTGCGGTGCTCGCTGGCGTTCTATGACAGAGTCTTTTGAGGATTGGAGATCTTTCGGGGAGGATGGAGCTCCAGCGAGAGCTGCCAGCCGATAGCTCGCGCATAGCGCTCCAGAGTCGAAAAGCGGATGCTGCCTGCGCTGTTCTCGATGCGGCTGATGGCAGACTTCTTCGTGGACAGGCGCTCGGCTACCTGGTCTTGAGTGAGGCCGGCTTTTTCGCGAGCCTGCCGAAGGAGGGCGCCGACTTTGAAGTCGGTATAACCGGACTCAAGCTCATCGGCGAATTCGGGATCTCGACTGGCGCGGGCCTGAGTGTATTTCTTCAAGTCACTCATGGTATTACCTCCTGCTTAGATACTCCCGGCGGCGGGCCAATGCGACTTCGATCTCATGTCGCGGCGTTTTCTCGGTCTTCTTCGAGAAACCACTTACGACCACGAATCTGGAAGCGTCGAAAAACCCGATCAGCCGGAAGGTGTCTCCACCGTGCTGCGCCCTGGCCTCCCAAAGTCCGTCGGTGTCGGCCAACTTCTTGAAGTACTGGGATGGAACCGGGTCGAGCTCCTCCACCAAACGCAGCACCCAGACCACTTTCTGGGCCTGCTTGCCGGTGAGCGCATCGAGGAACTCCTCCACCGGGCAGTCTCCAGACTTGGTCCGGTAGAAGTGAACCTCGCGCACGAGGGGATAGGTTAACACAAACGTGAACCAGAAGGCGCGGGATTCTTGCCGCAACAATTCACGAGGCGGGCCCTGCCCTTCGAATTGTCGCGTCAGAAAGGTGCCGTGTCGCGTTAGAACAGGGGAAGCTCGCATCAAGAATTCAGGGTATTGCCGCAAACCGGCCCGGATAGAATCCCGCTCCGTGAGCCTCTTCCGAAGCCGACTCCTGACCGGAGCCGCCGTTCTCGCCCTGGCCGGGTGCCAGGCACAGCCTCCTCAGGAGCTCCGGCCCTGGGTGCGGGTGGATCTCGCTCGCACGCCGCTCACGGTCGAGATGGCTCCGGATCCAGGGATCCCGGTCGGCACGAAGATCTCCTATCTCGGGTCGGCCGAGGTGCGCGACATGCGGCTGGTGCCGGAGAGCCAGCTCGCCCATTTCCCCAAGCGGACGGCCGGACAGGTCGAAGCCCTGGAAATGAAGGCCGGGACCCGCGTTCACTGGACGGTCCGGGTCGGCCACGATGGCTATGTCTCGTTCACGCCGCTCGGGTCGGAGGGGCCCTGCGCCTGCACCTACCGGGTCGGGGTGCGCGAGGCCCCCGGCCGGCTCCAGGAGCTGTACCGGGTGGAGTCGGCTCCTATGGGCCCCATCGCTCCAGCGGTGGCGGAAGTCGACCTCTCGGAGTACGCGGGACGGACGGTGGAGGTCGTCTTCCAACTCGACGGAAGCCCCCCGGGGACCGCTCTTTGGGGGAGCCCGGCTCTCTATGGGCGCTCGAAGGCACCTCTCAGAAAGGTGGGCTCGCGTCCGAACGTCATCCTGGTCGGGATGGACACCCTTCGCGCCGATGCGCTTGGTGCCTGGGGTCGGACGCCGAGCCTTACCCCCAATCTCGACCGGCTCGCCGAGCAGAGCGACGTCTGGCCCGAGGCGTTCACGGTGTTCAACGCCACGAACCCCAGCTTCGCGTCCATGATGACCGGGCTCTACGGCAAGAGCCACGGCGTCTACGATCTCAAGACCCCCCTGCCCCCGAGCCACACCACGATGGCCGAGCACCTGGCCGGGGCCGGATATGAGACATTCGCGGTCATCTCGGCCAGCCATCTCGGCGATCACAATTCGGGGCTCGGCCAGGGGTTCGGCCGGGTCGTGCTCGCCAGCGAGCACCATGCGGCCGAGCTGGCGGTGGACACGACACTCGACTGGATCGCCGGCCGGAAGAACGACTCGCGGCCGTTCTTCGTCTGGCTCCACCTGTTCGATCCCCATACGCCGCACACGCCGCCGAACCCGTACGCGCTCGGCTTCCGGCCGGCTTCGCCCCTCGGGCTCGACCCGGTGCGCGCCTGGGTGCCGTTCCGCCAGCCCGGGCCCCGGGCGTTCGTGGAGCAGGTCCTCGGGGGTCAGCGCGATCTCTATGACGGCGAGGTCGGCTATCTCGACCGCCAGGTCGGACGCCTGATCGGCTTCCTCGAAAGCCGCGGTCTCCTGGAGGACACTCTCCTCGTGCTGGTCGCGGACCATGGGGAGAGCCTTGGCGAGCATGGGATCCTCTTCCGGCATGTCGGTCTCCACGACACCACCACCCACGTGCCGCTCCTGATCCGCTGGCCGGGCCGGGAGCGGCGAGGGCGGCGGATCGCGGGACTGGTCGAGACGATCGACGTCTTCCCCACCATTCTCAAGGCCGCCGGTCTCACCCCTCCGGCTTCGGACGGCCAGGATCTCGCGGGTCACCCGGACAGGCGCGCGGTGTTCGCCGAGCACTCGGACCGGTTCGGCGCCATGGTCCGCACCCGCGATCACAAGTACATCTGGAGCCAGGGGCTGCCGACGCTCTTCCCGGACGGTCCTTATCTCTATGACCTGAAGGCCGATCCCGGGGAGACCCGGAACCTCGCGGGGCAGGGGCTGGCCGAGGAGAAGAGGCTGTCCGACCTGCTCCGCCGGTGGCAGCAGGACCGCCGCGCCGCCCCGGAAGCCCGCCCCCGGGAGCAGACGGACGAGGAGAAGGCCCGGCTCAAGGCTTTGGGCTACGGCTGATCGGCGGGAGGCTTCCGGGGGACCAGCGCCGCGGCGCCGACTCCGAGCAGATAGAGCAGGATCGCCGGGATCGCGAACACGCAGAGGTTCATCACGTCCGAGGTCGGGGTGATGATCGCGGCCACGATGAAGATGATCACCACCGCGTAGCGGAAGTGCTTGATCAGGAACCCGGGGGTCACCAGGCCGATCGAGGACAGGATGAAGATGACGATCGGCAGCTCGAACATCACCCCGAGCCCCAGGATGATGGTCATCTGGAAGCCGAAGTAGCGCTCGATGGTGATCACCGGCTCGAAGGCCTTGCCCATCTGGAGCAGGAACTCGGCCGCGAGCGGGAAGGCGACGTAGTAGCCGAAGGCGCCGCCGGCCAGGAAGAAGAACGAGCCGAAGAAGAGGAAGGGCAGCAGGTAGCGCCGCTCGTGCTTGTAGAGGCCGGGCGCGATGAAGCGCCAGAACTGGTAGAGGATGAACGGCGCGGCCACGAAGACCGCGGCCAGGGCGGCGACCTTGAAGTAGAGGAAGAACGGGTCGGTGACCCCGGTGTAGGCCAGCTTCTTGCCCGGGGGCAGCAGCTTCAGGATCGGCCGCTGGAGGAAGGCGAAGATCTCGTCGACCCAATACCAGCAGGGCAGAAACGCGATGAAGAGGGTGGCGATCGCCCACAGGAGGCGCGAGCGCAGCTCCTCCAGGTGGTCGATGAGCGACATCCGGCCCAGCTCGTCTTCGAGAGGGGGCGGAGGTGGACCTGGAGAGAGGCGCCGGGGCCCGAGGCTCATCTCAGAGACTCAGCTCGGTTCCACGGGCTCGTTGGCGTCAGGGATATCGGCGGGCACCGTATCCTCGGGCTCCAGGATCTCCGGAGGCGGAGGCTCGACGGGCTGCGGCGACCGCGCCGCGGTCAGCGCCGGGGCCTCCCAGGTGCGGACCGGCGGCGGGGCCGGCTGCTCGTCCAGGGCCAGCTCGGTGTTGATCGACCGCTTCAGGTCGTTCGAGGCCTTGCGGAACTCCGCCAGGCCCTTGCCGACGGTCCGGCCGATCTCCGGCAGCTTCTTCGGGCCGAAGATCAGGAGGGCGAGGATGAAGATGAAGATCAGTTCGGGGACACCCAGGGGACCCATACGGCGTTTCTCCTCCGGGATCATCCGACCGGGCAACGTCAAAGTCAAGGCGCAAAGTCAAGGGTGGTACACTTTCCGGTATGAGACGTTCCTGGAAGATTACCGCGATTGCCCTCTTCTCCATGGCGCTGGTGCTCGGCGGACTGCTGGGCGACCGGCTGCTCGCTCTGACGACGGAGGCGCGGGACTCCCTCAGGCTCTATACCGAGCTGGTCAACGTGGCGCACGACCGCTACGGCGACGAGGTGTCGTACCGCGACCTGGTCTATTCCTCCATCAACGGGATGCTGCGCGCGCTGGATCCGCACACGAGCTTCCTCTCCCCCGAGGCCTACGAGGGGATGCGCGAGAAGCAGCAGAGCAGCTTCTACGGGCTCGGCATCCTGGTGGGCATGCGCAACGGGCAGCTCACGGTGATCTCGCCGATCGAGGGCACGCCGGCTTCGCGCCTGGGCATCCAGGCGGGCGACGTGATCAGCACGATCGAGGGCGAGCCGACGGATCAGATGCAGCTCGACGACGCCGTCCAGAAGCTCAAGGGTCCCAAGGGGACCAAGGTCAACATCACGATCGTCCGCCGCGGCTTCGACGAGCCGCTGCACATGGCGGTCACGCGGGCCGAGATCCCGCAGACCACCGTGCGGCAGGCCTACATGATGACGCCGACCACCGGCTACATCATGCTGACCGAGTTCTCCCGCGGCACCGGCAAGGAGATGGCGGACGCCATCAACAAGCTCAAGGGCCAGGGCATGAAGCAGCTCCTGGTGGACCTGCGCAACAATGGCGGCGGCCTGCTCGACCAGGCGATCGAGGTCTCGGACCAGTTCCTGTCCGAGGGCTCGACGATCGTCGAGACCAAGGGCCGCACCCGCGACTCGTTCCAGTCCTGGGCGGCGAGCGGCAAGTACCCGCAGCTCGACGTACCCGTGGTGGTGCTGGTCAACGAGGGCACCGCCTCCGCGGCCGAGATCGTCTCCGGCGCCATCCAGGACCACGACCGCGGTCTCCTGGTCGGCCAGCCGAGCTGGGGCAAGGGCCTGGTGCAGACGGTGTACAACCTGTCCTACGGCGCCGGCCTGGCCCTCACCACGGCCAAGTACTACACGCCGTCGGGCCGGCTGATCCAGCGCGACTACACGTCCTACTACGACTACTACACGCACGCCGACGCCGGCTCGCCGGAGCTGACCGGCAAGAAGGTGGCCGACTCGGACATCTTCCGCACCGACCTGGGCCGCAAGGTCTACGGCGGCGGCGGCATCACGCCGGACGTGCTGGTCAAGGACGAGGAGCTGTCGCCGTTCGAGCAGTTCCTGCTCGCCCGCAACGGCTACCTGAACTTCGCGGTCGAGTACGCGGCCCGCAACAAGGCGAAGCTCAAGTCGGTCGAGTGGGCGCCCGGGCCGGAGGTGCTCGACGAGTTCCGGGGCTGGCTGGTGAAGGAGAAGATCGCCACGGAGAAGGAGATCGAAGAGGCCTTCGCGCAGGAGGAGGTCCGCAAGTACTCGCTCCTGCAGATCCGCGCCGAGGTGTTGAACATCCCCTTCGGCCAGGAGGCCCGCCACCGCGTGCTCTCCGAGGGCGACGTCCAGATCCAGCAGGCCCTGAACCTCTTCGGCAAGGCCTCCGAGATGTTCGCCCAGCGCCGCGAGCTGCCGCCGAAGGTGGAACAGTCCGAGACGAGCCCCAAGGGCAAGGGGTAGGACCTCACCCCCTGTCCCCCTCTCCCATCTCCCGCCCGCCCATCCCCGGGAGAGGGGGGACG
>DATANP010000673.1:0-22792 GCA_036266195.1 Thermoanaerobaculia bacterium
GTCGCCCGACATGTCGCCGACGCCCACCACGGCGAGGTCCTCGCTCTGGACGTCCTTGCCCAGCTCGCGGAAGTGCCGCTTGACCGACTCCCAGGCGCCGCGCGAGGTGATCGCCATCTTCTTGTGGTCGTAGCCCGAGGAGCCGCCGGAGGCGAACGCGTCGTCGAGCCAGAAGCCGTACTCCGCCGCCACCCCGTTCGCGATGTCCGAGAAGGAGGCGGTGCCCTTGTCGGCCGCGACCACGAGATAAGGGTCGTCGTCGTCCCGGCGCACTACGTCCGGCGGCGGCACGACCTCGCTCCCCTTGTAGTTGTCGGTCAGGTCGAGCAGGCCCCGCATCAGGGTCTTGTAGCACTCGATCCCTTCCTTGAGGTACTCCTCGCGCCCGGCCGGCGGCCGCTTGACGATGAAGCCGCCCTTGGAGCCCACCGGCACGATGACCGTGTTCTTCACCATCTGGGCCTTCATCAGGCCGAGGATCTCGGTGCGGAAGTCCTCGGGCCGGTCCGACCAGCGGATGCCGCCGCGCGCCACCCGGCCGCCGCGCAGGTGGATCGCCTCCACCCGCGGGCTGAACACGAAGACCTCGCGGAACGGCCGGGGCAGCGGCAGCTCCTCGACCTTCTGCGAATCGAGCTTGAAGGAGAGGTAGGGCTTCGGCCGGCCCGCGGCGTCCTTCTGGAAGTGGTTGGTGCGCAGCGTGGCCTCGATGACGTTCAGGTACCGGCGCAGGATGCGGTCCTCGTCGAGGTTCGTCACCTTGTCGAGGAGGTGGCCGATTTCCGCCACCAGGGTGGCGGCGCGCTCCCCGGCCCCTTTCTGGTTGGCCGGGTCGAATCGGGTCAGGAAGAGGTCCACCAGGCGGCGGGTGATCTCCGGGTTGCGCGCCAGGGTGCGCTCCATGTACGTCTGGCTGAAGGGGATGCGCGCCTGGCGCAGGTACTTGCAGTAGGCGCGCAGGACGGTGACCTCGGGCCCGGCGAGCCCGGCCAGCAGCACCAGCCGGTTGAAGCCGTCGCTCTCCATCTCGCCGCGCCAGACGCGGGCGAAGACCTCCTCGAACGGCCCCTTCACGCGCTCCAGGTCGACCTCGGTATCGCCTGCAGGACGCTCTTCAGTGCGCAGCCGGAAGTCGCGGATGGACATGGCTCCGCCCCCGGCCGCGCGCACCTCGTAGGGGATCTCTTCCAGGACCTTGAGGCCCATGTTCTCCAGCATGGGGAGGACGTCCGAGAGCGGCACGGTCGCGCCGCCGCCGTAGACCTTGAGCCCCACCTCGCCCGGCCCGGCATCAGGCGCGCGGTAGAGGTCGAACGCCAGGTCCCCGGACTGGAGCGCCTTTTCCAGCATCTGTACGTCGAAGACAACACCGCCGCCGCCGAAGCGCTCCTGGTAGGAGACCGGGAAGGCGTTGGCGTAGCGCCGCGCGAGCGCCGAGCCCTCGGCTTCACCCAGGTCCTGGACCAGGGCCTCGACCATCCGGTCGCTCCACGAGCGCGCGGCCTGGACCAGGGAGCGCTCGACCTCCTGGGGATCGACGTTCGGGATGCGCCCGGGCGTGGTGGCCACCAGGAAGTGGAGCCAGGCCAGGGCGTCGTCCGTGAGCTGCGCGTTCGCCGAGGTGACCCTGCCCTGGTAGGCCCGCGCCAGGATCTCCCGGAAGGCGATGAGCAGGTCGGCGTCGTAGCGCTCGCGCGGCACCAGGACCAGGCAGGAGACGAAGCGCTCGAACGGATCGCGGCGCACGAACAGCGCGATCCTGGGCCGCTGCTGGAGCGGCAGGATGCCGGTCGCGATGCGGAAGAGGTCGTCCTCCCCGATCTGGAACAGCTCGTCGCGCGGGAAGGTCTCCAGGATGTTGAGCAGCGCCTTGCCGTCGTGCCCGTCGGGCGCGAAGCCGCTGCGGTCGCGGGAGGTCTCCACCTTCTGGCGCAGGATCGGGATGGCGCGCGGGCTCTGGGAGTAGGCGGTGGAGGTGAAGAGGCCGACGAACAGCCGCTCGCCGGTCACGTTGCCCTTGGCGTCGAAGCACTTGAGGGCGATCGCGTCCATCGGCACCGGCTTGTGGACCGTGGCCATCCGGTTCGACTTGGTGATCAGCAGCAGGGTCGGCTGGCGCAGGAAATGGCGGACGTCCTCGGGCAGCGTGCCCAGGTTGCGCAGGCCGTCGAAGATCGCGATGCCCTCGTTGCGCAGGATGCCCAGCGCACTTTCCTGGAGCACCCGGGCGACCGCGGTCTCGCCCTCGCCCTCGAAGCTGTATTCGCGATAGCCGAGGAAGGTGAAGTGGTTGTCCACCAGCCACTCCAGGAAGGCGATGCCCTCGGCGATCTCGCGGCGCGGCAGCGGCGGCGGGTTCTTGTCCAGCTCGGCCACGATCGACCAGCAGCGGGCGCGCATGGTCTCCCAGTCGTTGACCGCCAGGCGGACGTCGGCCAGCACCGCCTCCAGCCGGCCGCGGATCTCCTCGTGCCGGGCGGCGGACTGGGCGCTCACCTGCACCTGCATGAGCGACTCGGACTGTCCGCCGCCGACCGACACCAGCCGGCCCGCGGCGTTCCTCTCGACCTGGAGCACGGGGTGGACCAGGAGATTCACCTCCGCTCCCAGACCGCGCAGGGCGGCGGTCACCGAGTCCACCAGGAAGGGCATGTCGTCGTTGACGATCTCCACCACCGAGTGCGACGACTCCCAGCCGTGCGTCTCGACCCGCGGGTTGTAGATCCGGATCCTGGGCGCGCCGGGCTGCCGCTCCTGGGCGAAGTCCCACAGGGAGAGCGCCGCGCCGGCCAGGTTGTCCGGGGATTCCCCCAGCAGGTCGGCCGGGGGGACGTGGGCATAGAGCTGGCGGACGAAGCTCTCCGCGCCCCTGGACCGGTCGCCGTTGAGCCGGGCCTGCGCCCGTTCGACGACCTGATCGATCAATTCCGCCTTGGATTTTTCGGTGCTGATCACAAAAAGCTCCTCCGGGCGTCCTTCGCCCGCGCGCAGACGGAGGCAGTCTATCGCGACCGGCCGCCCCCTCGGACGGTCCTGCTATGCTCGCCCCCGAAATGCCCTCACTTCCCCATGTCGCGGTGGTCGGAGCGGGCGCCTTCGGAGGCTGGACCGCCCTGCGCCTGCGGGAGCGCGGCTGCCGCGTGACCCTCTTCGACGCCTGGGGCCCCGGAAACTCGCGCGCCAGCTCGGGCGGGGAGACCCGCGTCATCCGGGCTGTTTACGGCGCGGACCGCCTCTACGTCCAGTGGGCGGCCCGCTCCCTGAAAGCCTGGCTGGAGGCCGAGCGCCAGTGGGGCGTCCGCCTCTACCATCCGGCCGGCATCCTCTGGATGTGCGGCGAGGACGACGGCTATGTCCGCGCCGCCCTCCCCCTGCTGGCCGACGAGGGGCTGCCGATCTCCGAGATCGGACCGGCCGAGACCCGCCGCCGCTTCCCGCAGATCGACACCGCCGGGCTCCGCTCGGTCTGGTTCGAGGAGACCGCCGGCTACCTGATGGCCCGCCGCGCCTGCCGGGCCGTGGCCGAGGCGTTCGCGCGGGCTGGCGGCGAGTTTCGCCAGGAGCGGGTCCTGCCCGGAGAGAGGCCGGTGGCGGCGGATGCCTGGGTGTTCGCCTGCGGTCCTTGGCTGCCCGAGCTGTTCCCGGAGGTCCGGGTCCGCCCTTCACGCCAGGATGTTTTCTTCTTCGGGACTCCTCCAGGCTTCGGCGAGCTGCCGGTCTGGATGGAGCTGGCGGAGCGCTCCTTCTATGGGATCCCCAGCCATCTCGGGGGTGACCACCGGGGATTCAAGATTGCGGACGACACCCGGGGCGAGCCGTTCGACCCGACCTGGGGCGACCGCACGCCGGACCCCGAGGCCGTGGCGCGGGCGCGCGAGTATCTGAAGGTCCGCTTCCCGGGGCTGGCCAGCGCCCCGCTGGTCGAGTCCCGGGTCTGCCAGTACGAGAACAGCCCGGACGGCCACTTCCTGGTCGACCGGCTTCCCGGTACAAGCGCCGGTACAAGCGCCGACGACGTCTGGATCGCCGGCGGAGGCTCCGGTCACGGCTTCAAGCTCGGGCCCGCGGTCGGCGACCACGTGGCCGACCTGGTCCTGGGAAAGGCCGGGCCGTTGCCTCAGTTCCGGCTCGACCGGTCCGTGGACGTCATCAGGACCCAGTTCAGCTGAGCGCTTTGTGGAATCCGGCGCTTCGGCGTGGAATCAGGATCGGATTGCGGGTACTATTCTCGTCATGAACGTGCTGAGCAAAGAGGAAGCCAGCCGGTTGCTGGTCGTACTGGAGGAACTTGTCCGGAACGCAGACCTGTCTCAGCGCGAAATCGAGCGCCGGCTCGGCGTGAGCCAGGGTTATCTCGGAGCCCTGTTCCGCGGCCGCATCCAGCTCACGGTCACCCACGTCTATTCCATCGCGCGGGTCCTGGGGAAGGATCCCATGCAACTCTTCTTCCGGGCCGCTTCCCCTCCTTCGAATCCTGAATGGCTCCTGAAGCAGCTCGGAGTTTCGATGGACCTCCGGCCTTCCTTCCCGGAAAGCGGAAGCCTGCCGAACGAGGACGAGGTGATGGGGATCATCCGCGCGGCCATCCGGATCGAGCTGGAGAATCTCCTCCAAGTGGGCCTGGCCGAATCAGGGCTGAGTGTGAGAGGTTCCGTCGTCCTGTTGGAGCTCGAGCAGGCTGGCAACCCTCCGGATCAGCTCCGAAGTCGCCCGCTCCCGCTCCACCGCCTCCCGCACCATCAGCACGGCGGCGATGGTCTCCCGGGCGACGTGGAGGGACCGGAAGATGTCCAGGACATCACCGATCATCCGTTTCACCTCCGGTAACCGCCCCTGGCGAAGCCAGACAGCGGCCAGCTCCAGCCCCATGATGGCGGCGTGGTAGACCTGTCCCCGGTTGTTGAACTCCGCCCTCACCTCGCGGAAACCCTTTTCCGCCCGTTCGTGGTCGCCCAGTCCCGCGGCGATCCTCGCCTCGATCCCCCGCAGCTTCACGGAGTCGACCGCGCCGGCATAACGGGCATAGAGCGGCCGCATCTCGAAGAGCTGTTTTCTCGCCTCCGCGAAATCGCCGTGCTCGACCCGGAAGAGCAGGATGTTGTGCAGCGCGACGAATCGGAGCTGGCGGTCCTCGATGCGGTGGTGGTTCGCGAACATCAGCGCCTTGGCCAGGACCAGGAGGGCCATCTCGGGATCTCCGCTCCGGCCCGTGTAGATCCCGCGGCTGATCTGGACCCGGAACGCCTCGTGCATCTGGTCCTTTCGCACATAAAGCGTATGGGCCAGGTCGAGGGCCCGGAGGGCCGGCTGGAACTGTCTCTGGTGGGAGAAGAGGCCGGCCACCAGCTCGGCCAGGCGCGCGCGGAGGATGAGAGACCTGCTCCCACTGGCGCAGTACCCCAGGGCCCGGTTGAGCGCCCATTCCGACATCGCGAGATCGTCGTTCACCCGGCAGGCATTGCCGTACTCTCCCCAGGCCCGGGCGCGGAGGTCGAACGCCTCCGGCTTGCCGTAGGCCCTGGTATCGAGCCGGTCGGCGGCTTCGCAGGCGAAGCCCGCGAAGCGGAGCATCTCCCGGGGGTCCTCATGACGCAGGTCCCAGCTCCTTTCGAGCAGAGCCAGGCAGAGCCCTCTCGTCCAGGGGAACCCCGGCGAGCCGGAGATCGTGATCCAGTCTTCCCCCGGCAGGCGGGCGAGCAGCGCCAGCGCCTCCTCGCGCTCCCGGACCAGCTCCCGGTACCGCTCGATGGCGAACAGGACGGCGCGATCGACCGGACCGTCGTACTCCGGCCCCCCCTGCTTCACCTCGACCATGCGGCGGGGCCGGAACATGATCCGGGAGGTCGGCGCGATCGCCTCTCGGCAGGGCCCGCAACCGCCGAGCATGTGGGCGACATAGGCCCTCCGCTTCCGCGCAATCGTCTTATCGCGGATGAATCCCATCATCCAGGAGTAGGGGGGGTGTTCGGTCATGCGTCTCCTTTGGGTTCCGGGAAAGCGCGAAACCAGCCCCAGTCTCTCACACCTGTCATGCGATTGGAAGGAACTACGGGCGGGGAAAGCCGAAAAAGCCTCCCCGCCCCGATACCTAGCCTCCGGTAGCACCGGACGTCGGCTTGCACCTCGGCACGCCGTTCGGATCGATCTCGAGCCCGCAGTCGCCGCTCGACGTAGGGCCGCCGCCCGGATTCTCCGGACCGACCGTGACGGTGTCCTCGGAGACGAGGTGCTGGGCCGTGACGCGGCCGAACAGTCCGGACAGCCAGTCCCAGGCCTCCCGCCAGCCAAGGCTCTCGGCCGCGGCCGGCCGCGCGCCCGCCACCATCAAAGCCGCCACGAACAACAGCGCCGTCATCCCCTGACGAAGATTATTACGGATCATCGATCATCCTCCTGGCCGCGGAACACTCCGAGCCTCCATGGCCCCGTCGCCCGCGGCCGCAACGCATCCGCCGTACGGATGGACAGAGTGTAAGAACTTTTTCCGGCGCTATGCAATAGGTCGCCCTGGAGAACATGCCAGGTATGACTTCAAGGCATGCCTATCCTGCAACACTATTGGTCACTGGAAGGGAGAACACGCAGCGGGAAGGACCGGGGGAGGAACAATGGTGGGATTCAAGAAAATCTGTCAACTTCCTGCGCGAAGTACGTTGACAACGCTTCCTCGTCCAAGAAGAATGTACTTCGCGCCGCGCGCGCATCCGATGAAAGGAGGGGTTGTGGATACGATCGACGACAATGTCGCCGAAGGTCTGGGAGACAGGCTGTCGCGGCTACGACGGGCGAAGGGCTGGAACCAGGCAGAGCTCGGGAGACGGATAGGGATGAAGGGCTCCCACATCAGCAAGCTGGAGCGGGGCTCGGTCGTGCCGCGGGTGGACATCCTGCCGCGGCTCTCCGAGGTGCTCGGCGTCAGCGCCGACTATCTCCTGACCGGCCGTTCCTACGGAGAGATGCAGAGGGATTACAGGCTGCGGGAGCGCGTGGAGGCCCTGGAGATGCTGCCGGAGCCCCAGCGGAACCATCTCGTCGAGTTCCTCGACGCGCTGGTGTCCGCGCACCAGGCGCTCCGGAAGTACGAGGAGATGGAGCCCGGGCGGAAGCGGGGGGCGGCGAAGCGGCGCCGCCTCCGCACGAACTGAGGCGCCGTTCACAGGCCGCCGCCGCCCTCGCTGTCCTCGGGCGACGCGGGCGGCGCGGCCGGGATCGGCTGGTCCGCCGGACGGGTCGCCAGGCGGCGGCCCTGCGGCTCGAACTTGATCTGCGCGAAGGAGAAGTAGCCGGGGAAGTCGGCGCGGAAGATCACCTTCTCCCCGGGAGGCAGGGCCTGGGAGCCCAGGGCTGCCTGGCTGGTGGCCATGAGGGTCCCCGACTCGTCGTACAGCATCACCCGGAGCTGCAGGTCGACCGCGGTCGCGCCGGAGGCGTTCTGGACCGAGCCGCTGATGACCACGTGGCCGTCCTCGGAGTCCCGGTCCTGCTTCCAGGTGTCGACCACCACGCCGGGGCCCGAGGCCGGACCCGCCGCGGCCTCGGGGGAGCCCGGAGCCGCCGCCGGACCGGCCTGGCGCACGTCCTTGTCGGTGATCGTGCGGACGGACTTCTTCTTCTCCGGCGCCGGCTTCTCCGGCTCGGCCTCGGCCTGGGCCTGGGCCGCGACGGCCTCCTCGGTGGCGTTTCGGCTGGCGTCCAGGTCCACGTCGGCCACCCTCAGCGAGGCGAGCTTGCCGTCGGGGGTCTTGAACACCACGAGCTTGCCCTTGACCGTCCAGGGGCCCTGGGTCTCGACCTTCGCGCCCTCCCGGGTCACCAGCCAGTCGGCGGCCGCCGGGCCGGCGGTCCCTCCTAGGAGCGCCGCCAGCGCGAGGATCATGGGGTACTTCTTCCTCATCTCTAGTACTCCTTCCAGCTCTTCTCGATCAGGCAGACCGGGACCGGCGCGATGCACACCAGGCTGGTGTCCGCCGAGATGGTCTTGATGTCCACCCGATAATTACTGAACTTGCAGGTCGGCGGGAAGAGGGCCTTCATCGAGTTCATGATGGCGAGCTTCGTCGGGTCGTCGCAGATCTCGGCCACGCCCGTGGACGAGTTCTTGGTCTGACCCTGCTCGGCGAACGGGTTGGTCACGAAGTTCGCCACCTCGAACTCGCGGGTGGGTGGCGAGGTCACGCCGGACGGCGGCTGGACGAACGGATCGGCGTTCAGGGTGGAGACGATGAAGATCCGGCTGATGCCGGTCTTGGCGCACTGCGGCCCTTCCTTCGTCGTGGTGACGTTCACGGCGGGCTTGAAGGTCGAGAAGAAGGTCACGCCGGAGAGCGCGAACGCGTCGTTGATGACCCGCTCGTTGGGGTCGAGGACCAGGTACCAGCCGCGCTGGCCGACCGACCGGGTCTCCAGGGTGCCGCCGGTGGCCGGCGCATCGACCGTCACACGGGTGAAGTTGGCCTCGGTCAGGGGGCTGGACAGGGTCAGCTTGTCCGTGTCGTCCACGAAGAGGTAGAACCGGCCGGCCTGGCCGTCGTTGTTCCAGAGATCGTCGCGGTCGCCGGTGCCGAACGCCAGGATGTAGGCGCCGAGCTTCGAGTTGAAGACCACCGACGGGCGGAAGAAGATCGGCCGCGCCACCGCCACCTCGGTACCGGTCGCGGCGTCGAAGTTGGAATTGAAGATCTTCTTCGGCACCCACGAAGTGGTGGGAACGCGCTTGACGGTGTACATCTTGTTGTCGATGCCGCGGGTGCTCTGGCTGGTCAGGGCCGGGTAGACCTTGTCCGAGCCGCTGGTCACGTCGGCCGTCAGGTCGATGCGGTAGATGTAGCCCTGGGTGGTGCCGAGATAAATGCGGTCGATGTAGCCGTCCTGGTTGGTGTCCACGGCGGCCGGCTCGCTGGGCATGGCGCCCTCGATCTGGCGCTTGTAGATCGCCTGGCCGGTCTCGATGTCCACGATGTAGAGCCAGGTGCCCTGGGTCGCGGCCGTCTTGCTCAGCGGGTCGAGGCCGCCGCCGAAGATCGCCACGTACATGTCGCGCGTGGTGGTGGAGCCCGTGGAGGTGGCGACCTTGATGCGGCCGACGTTCGGGACCGACCAGGTCTGGCCGAGGTCGCCCCGGTCGTTGCCGTCCGGCGAGCCGTTGCCCGAGGGGAAGCCGGTGTCCTCCTCGTCGAGCTGGACGCGGGTCGCGCCCGAGCCCGAGCTGTCCACGACAGAGTCGTCGAACTCCCAGAGCACGGACGGGAAGGGGACCGGTCCGCAGGCCGTGGAGTTGAAGCCGCTCTCGCCCAGGCAGGACGGGACGTAGCCGTTGGTCGGCTGCGGCACGAAATCCTCGCCCGGATCGTCGCCCGGGTTCAGCACGTCGGGCTGGGTGATGTCGAGGGCGTAGTAGGAGCTGCCGCCCTGGCGCATGCCGGCGATGGCCACGGTGCGCCACTGGCGGTCGCCGCTGGTCGGAGTGCCGTTGTGGCTGGGGTCGATGAAGGCGTCGGCCACGGTCACCGTGCCGTCCACGCTCCACTTGTGCGAGGTGGTGGACGGGTCGGCCAGCAGGCGCACCGTCGGCATGGCCGCCCGCGGCATGAAGCCGAAGACCTCCTTGCCGGTGCCGTTGTCGAACTTGTCGGTCGACGAGCTGTACTGGCCGGCGTCGAAGGCGTGCAGCATGCCGTCGTTGGCGCCCACGATCAGCATCTTGCGGCGCAGCCGGTGCTTGGCCGCGAAGTCCTGGTAGCCGTTGAGGTTCAAGGTGTAGTACTGGGTGTTCGGCGGGCTGCCCACGACCAGCGGGTTCGAGTGGAAGATGTCGCCCAGGAGGTAGTTGATCGTCACCGTCGTGGTCGCACCGGTGAGCGGGTTCTTGACCTCCAGGGTGGCGGTCTTCGCCGTGTAGGTGCTGGCGACCACGGCGTTGGCCTTGGTCTGGGTGTCGTTCTCGGAGGTCGTGTCCCCCTCGGTGAAGGTGTAGCCGAGCGCGCGCCAGAAGTCGTACTTGACCGGCAGCGTCTCCGAAGCGGTGGCCTCGAAGAGGCGGCGGCCCGTGGGTACGTTCTCCGTCAGGTTCTCCTGCGCGTAGTAGACCCGCCGCTGGTTGGCGTTCGTACCGGCCGGGTCGGTGGCGTTCACCTGCGTCAGGATCACCTCGCCGGCGTCCCAGACGTGGTTCGGGTGGGTGGTGTCCGGCTTCTGGTCGATCGCGCGCAGCGGCAGCGGCTTGATGAAGGAATGGACGTGGCCGTCCCAGAGCGCCTTGCCGTTGAGCGGCGTGAAGTTGGTCAGGAAGATCTTGTCCTCCACGATGGCCTGCACGGAAGGCACGGCGGCGGAGGCGAACGATCGGGCCTCTTGTCGTATCAACCCCAGGATGCGCTCCAGCTCGGACTTGAGCTCGCTCGCGGTCTGCGGGCAGAGCAGCTCGCCCTTGCCGTTCTGGGCCATGCAGCTCAGCGGGTTGCCGATGCCGTTGCAGTTCTTGCCGTAGGCGATGACCCACGTCTTGACGCCGGCCTTCGAGTTGAGGTTGGCCGTGTCCGCGCAGGGGTTCTCACCCTGGCAGGTGTCGCCGCCGTCGCTCAGCACGATCAGGTAGGGCCGGCGGCAGCCCCACTCGGAGTCCTTGGAGGCTGCGATCTCTTCCCAGCCCGGGCTGTAGGCGCTCTCGTTGCACTTGTTCCCCTCGCCCAGGTACCAGCAGCGGAAGTCGATGACCGCCTTGGCCAGGGCGCTGGGGCCCGAGGCGAAGATCGGGATCTCGTCGTCCGCCTTGAGCTGCAGGACGCCGGTGGTGGCGTCCGCCGAGTCCTTGAAGTAGCTGGCGATGCGGAAGTCGGGCGACGCGGCGCCGTAGTTCGGCACGAAGCGCTGCAGGAAGGGGCCCTTCTGCTCGGTGCGCCAGTCCAGGGGCAGCATGTCGCCCTTGTCGAGAGGCCGGCCGAAGTCGGGATCGGGCACCGTGGTGCGCTTCAGGCTGTAGCAGGTGGCGGAGCTCGAGGCGCTCCTGCAGTAGGGGTCCACCGGCGAGCCGGCGGCGACCGGGGTGGCGTCGTAGTTGCCCTCCCAGCCCTTGCCCGAGAACGGATGGCCCGAGCCGCAGGTCTCGACGTCCGTGATGTCCTTGTAGTCGTAGAACCCGGCGGCGTAGTCCACGCCCCCGGCCTTGTCGCCGTTCGGCACGGTGCGGCCGTTGGCCTCGTCGTACATCAGGAACTCGGTCCACAGGGTGAGCTCGATCGTCGCCGTCCAGGTCTGGGCCACGGTGAACGTCTGGTCGCCGGTGCAGGCGTTGACCTGCTCCATCGTCAGCTTGACGTTCATGTCGTCCTTGCCGAGATTCGGGTTGTTCGTGGTGCCGTCCGACTTCTTGGTCGGGCGCTCGACGGTCAGCCGGTAGGTCTTGTTGCCGGAGCCGGCGATCCAGACGTAGGTCGGGCCGTTGCCGTTGGCGCCGAGCTTGGCGTAGCGGTTGAGCGTCTCGCGGTCGTCGCTGCCCACGCTGCCAAGGGTCAGAGGCGCGTTGCAGGTGCCCAGGATGCCGGTCGCGTCCAGGTGGGTGCCGAAGGTCCACAGGTCGCCGTCGATGTCGTCCGAGGCCGTGCCGTCCGCCGCGATCGCGACCGGGCCGTCGGCGTCGGCCACCGGGTAGGAGACCGGCCAGTCGTTGGGAAGCTGGTTGCTGGGCCCCGAGACCCAGTAGTACAGCCAGTGCTTGGCCGTGACCCGGGCGAAGTCCTGGTTGAAGGACGCGAACCCGAAGTGGATGTCGTCGACGCCCTTGAAGACCTCGTAGATCACCCGCTTGGCCTGGTAGATCTTCGAGCGCGGGTCGTCGCCGTTGGCGTGGACCCACTTGCCGTCCGTGGTGAGCGACATCGAGGCCGAGTTGTCCAGGATGAAGAACACGTACGGCTTGGCGGTCGTGAAGCGCAGCAGGTCGACGTCGTCGGTGAACGCGGGCTGCGCGCCCACGACGAGGAGGGCCAGGACGGCAAGCCCGAAGACGGCGGCGCCGAGGCCGCGCAGGGATGGACGTTGACGGACCATGGGGTGACCCTCCTGTGGTCAGAACTTGATCTTTGCCAACTGAACTGGATCGGTGGTGCTCGCCAGCGAATCGACCGAAGGCCGGAACGGCTGGATCTCGACCATCGCGCTGACGGTCTTCTGGGCGAGCGGGGTGCGCGCGGTGCCGGCGGTCAGGGAGGCGAAGCGGGTCGCCCGCACCGTGACCGCGTGGTTGACCTTGTAGAACGCCTTGTCCTGGTAGGTGCCGACGTTGTTGATCTCGCAGAGGTTGCAGGCGCTCACCTGGATCGGATGGAAGGCGGTGACCTCCACCTGCGTGCCGAGACCGAGCGTGCCGCTGACCAGGTTGGCGCCGGAGTCGGTGTAGGTGAAGGTGATCGGGTCGTGGGCCGCCGTGACCACGGCCCGCGCCACGGCCAGCTCGATGCCGGCGTCGGCGGCGTAGAACACCCGGCTCAGGGTGCGCTCGTTCGAGCCGATCTGCATCTCGGTCTGGGTGATCAGGGACAGGGCGATGCCGAAGATCGCGATCACGACCAGCACGAGCAGGACGATGATGTAGGCGCTGCCCGATTCGCCGCGCCCGGCGGACACTGGGCTTCTGCGGTGGCTCATCACAGGTTCCTCATGTCGACGTTGCTGCGCACCACCCGCCAGCGGTAGCGGCGCTGCGAATCCGAGTTGTAGGCGTGGGCCGTCGAATACGCGTGGTCCTCGAGGGTCGCCGGCAGGAGCGGCCCGAGGTACTTGCCGGGATCGCGCCGGTCGCTGCGCGCCAGGGTGGTGATGCGCAGGTCGGGCAGGCCGAGACCGGGGGTGACGAAGGTACTCACCGCCTGGAGGTCCATGATGTTGTCGGCGATGTCCAGGGTGACGTTCGTGTCGGGCCCGTACACCGTGCCCATCCCCGGGATCAGGCGGGCGCGGGCCAGCTTCGGCGAATTGCCGGTGACGTCCTTGCGCACGTAGTAGGCGTACTCCTCCAGGATGCCGAGGTAGGCCACCGCGGTCTGGCTCACTGGCGGGACGCCGCCCATGCCGGCGTTGGCGGTGTTGGCCTTGAATTTGATGCGCAGGCCGTCGTAAGTGCCCTTGAAGGGGGATTCCTTCGCCGGGACTTCGTCGACGGTGGCCACAAAGTAGGTGTCGAACGGGGTGACCAGAAGCAGGGTCTCTTTCCTGGCGGGGTTCTTCGTGGAGTCCATGGCATCCGTCAGGACGTTCAGCAGGTTGTTGATGTCCTGTGGCACCCCGGCTGCGTGGTCCATGACCACCACTTCACCGTTGTCACCGGTCCCGTTCGGGGCTTTGAACACGTTCCCGTCCAGGTATTCGATCTGGTAGAGCGAGCCGGTGATCACGCCGCGCACCCGGATGATGTCGGTGCCTTCGAGCACCTCGGAGCTCGCCAGGGTGGAGACCAGCTTGGTGCCGGAGGCGACGTTGTTGGTCAGCAGGACGGCCTGGTTCCCGGGCAGGCCGCCGCGGCCGGCCATGCGCGCCATCTTGACCACCTCGTTCTGGCCCACGCGCATCGACTGCTGGAGGTCGGCCACGCTCATCTGCACCCGGTTCACCCGGCTGCTGAGGTCGAAGGTGGCGAGCACACCGAGGATCAGGACCGCGGTCACCGCCAGGCTGACCAGCAGCTCGACGAGGGTGAAGCCGGCTTGTCTGCTTGTCTTCATAGCTAGCCTCACTTGGTCTTGAGCATCCGGACGGTGAAGTGCTGGGGCGACCCGAAGGCGATGGAGGTGTCGGCCCGCGCGTGCCAGACCTCAACCTCGATCTCCTTGAGGTGGACCTGGCCGAGGTCCGCGGAGCCGTTCAGCGGGTTGTTCAGGATGCCGTCGTTCATGTCGTTCACGTTGTACTGCCGCACCTTGATCCGCCGCATCCAGAGCGCCGGGTCGGCGGTGCTGGGCGAACCCGTGATCCAGGTCTGGGTCGCCTTGGAGTAATACTGGTTGGTGGTAAGCACCGTGCTGCCGCTGGGGACCGTGAGGCGGGCGTCGCTGAACGTCGCCTGCATGAGGTCCTCGACCGCCGAGCGGCCGAAGTTGCTGACCTCGGTCGCCTCGCGGCCGTCGGCGGTGTTCCGCGTCGAAGCCGCGAACAGGGGGAGGATGCCGACCGCGATGACCAGGAAGATCAGGCTCGCGATCAGGACCTCGACCACCGAGAAGCCGTGCTCTGTGCGATTCAGTTCCATTTCCACACTCCTGTGCCGTCGTTCTCCACCCATGCGCCCGACTCGTACTTGAGCATGGCGACGCGCGCGGTGGCCTGCGGCGCGACCTGAACCTCGAGGTAGTTGGGCGCGCCGGTCCCGAGGGCCTCCGACTTGAAGCAGAACGCGCCGGTGCTGTCTTTGATCGAGCCGTCGCTATTGAAGGTCGCCACGTTCGGATTCCCCGCCCAGGGGGAGAAACCCTGGTATGTGGCCACTCCCGTCAAGTTGCACACGTTGCCAGGCGCGCCGAAGATCACGCTCTTCGGCAGGATCACCTCGCCGATCTCCTCGCCGGCATCGGGCTGGCAGTCGCCGTCTTTGTCCGAGAAGGCGTTGACCTTGCGGGTCGACAGGTTGATTGCCACCATGCCGCAGCGCGAGTACTTGATCGCGTCCAGCCGCGCCAGGCGCATCAGCCCGCTCACCTGCGACGTGACGCCGAGCAGCTTGCTGCGCTGGATCTGGGCCGACAGGTATGGGATCGAAATCAGGGCCGCGATCCCGAGGATCACGAGGACCACCAGCATCTCGATGAGCGTGAAGCCCCGCTCCCGGGCTCGTCTCTCCTGGATTTTCATGACGCGCCGGCAAGGAGCAAGCCGGGTGCCACGCCGGGAATAAATCCGTGCGCCGGGCGTAAGCGCCTAGGAGGATTGAGCTTGCGGCTCGCCGGAGCCCTCCGGGAGCGGAGAGCCCGCCCCCAGCGTCTGGTTACCCTGCGTAACAATCGTGTCAGCCGGGAAGAAGAGGAGCGCCCGCGTGCCGCCGCCCGGACGGTCCTCCAGGCGGATCCGTCCGCCGTGCAGGGTCACGATCCGATGGGCCAGCGCGAGCCCGAGGCCGACGCCTCCTCTCCGGCCCGTGGCGAACGGGTGGAAGAGACGCTCGCGGATCTCCTCGGAGACTCCGGGTCCGCGGTCCTCGACCGCCAGCTCGACGCCGCCGTCCATACCCCGCAAGATACTGATCCCGATCTCGACGGGTTCTTCCCGGCCGGCCTCGGCCTGGGCCTGGGCAGCGTTGTGGAGGAGATTGCGGAGCGCCCGCTCCAGGAGCTGGGCGTCGCCCCGCAGGCGAACGTCCGCCGCCGCCCGGACCTTCACCTCCACGCCCGCCAGCGACGGATCGGCCGCGGCGCGCCGGGCCAGGCCGGCCAGGTCCACCTCCTCCAGGCGCGCGGTGCCCGGCCGGGCGAAGGCCAGGAAGTCCTGGAGCACGCGCTCCAGGTGGTCGGCCTCGCGCCGGATCTCGGCCAGGTAATCGGCGATCGACTCCTCGTCCGGCCGGCGCTCGATCAGGGTGAGATAGCCGCGCAGGGTGGCGAGACTGTTGCGCAGCTCGTGGGCCACGCCGCCCGCCATCTCCCCGAGGCTCGCCAGGCTCTCGGCCAGCCGGCTCTCCTCGGCCCGGCGCTGCACCTCGGTCAGGTCGGCGAAGAGCACGAGCCAGCCGCGCACCCCGCCGTCGTCCCGGCGCAGGGGGTGGACAGTAAGCCCCAGGCTCCGAATTTCGCCGATACTGCCCCCGGCCCGGATGGTCAGCTCCACCCTCTGCGGCGCGCTCTTCCCGGCCACGGCCGAGGCCAGCAGGTCGCGCAGCTCGGGCTGGGATGCCAGGGCGTCCGCGAGCGGCGTGCCCGGAGCCGGCGGCTCGATGCCGAGCAGCCCGGCGGCCACCGGGTTGAGGGACAGCACCCGTCCGGCGCGGTCGAGCAGGAGCAGGCCGCTCTGGAGGCTGGACGACAGCGTCCGCTCCAGGGCCGCGATGTCGTCCTCCGGGCGTTTCGCCTCCAGGTTGGCCATGGCGCGCTCGAAGGTGGCGACCAGGAACTCGATCTCCCCCTCGCCCGCCTCCTGCTCGGCCCCCATCTGCCGCGCCCGCTCCAGGAGCGTCTCCCACGGGGCCATCAGGTGACGGAGGAAGGAGACGACCAGGAGGAGCAGCGCCGCGTTCAGACCCAGGACGACCACCGACAGCACGGACAGGGCCCGCTGCTGGCCGGCCAGCACCCCGGCCGGCAGATCGACGCGCACCCAGCGATCCCCCCCGCCGATATCCAGGGGCGCGAAGCCGGCCACGCCGTCGGGCAGGGCCTCGTTCGGTCCGGCACCCACCGGCTCCGAAAGATCCTGGTCCTCGGCCGGAGCCAGAAGCCCGCCGGAGGGGAGATCGCCGGAGACCGCCAGCGCTTCGCCATCCCCCTTCACCACCGCCAGGCTTCGCGCCTGGGGGACCAGCGCCTGGAGATCCATCGGCGTTGGAACCCCGGAGCGGTCCCGCAGCCGGTCGGCCGCCTGGGCGGCCAGCCGCGCGGCCTCCTCCTGCCTCTCCTCGTTGAGCAGCGCCAGCGCGCTGCGGAACGAGAACAGCGTGAAGGTGGAGAGCACGACCAGGAGCAGCAGCGCCACCGGCAGAAGGATCAGGACCTCGCGGCGCAGCCCCAGCCTGACGGTCTTCATAGGAACTGGAGATAGAAGTCGATGATCGCCGGCGCGGCGAACAGCGCGAGCAGACCGCCGAAGGCAAGGAAGGCGCCGAACGGCAGCCGCGTCTGCATACCCTGGCCGGAGCGGCGCATCGCCACGATCCCCACGATCGAGCCGGTGAGCACCGCGAAGAAGAAGGCCACGAGCATGGCCTTCCACCCCAGGAACGCACCGATCAGCGCGAGCATCTTGGCATCGCCCAGCCCCAGCCCCTCCTCCCGCCGGATCAGCCACCAGAGCCCGTAGATCGCGAGCGTCATGCCGCCCCCGAGCAGCGCGCCCCCGAGCGGCTCCAGCATGTGGTTCCACGGCAGGTGGAGAAGGACCACCAGCATCGCATGGCCGAGGAAGCCCAGCGCGATCCCCGGCCAGGTGATCCGGTCGGGCAGGATCATGTGGTCCACGTCGATCATCGCCAGCACGATCATCAGGCAGGCGAACACCGCCGCCACCAGCATCTGCGGCCGCAGCCCGAAGGCCAGGAAGCAGCCGACGAGCACGAGCGACGTGAACGCCTCGATCGCCGGGTAGCGCCAGGAGATCCCCGTGCCGCAGCTCCGGCACTTCCCGCCAAGCAGCAGGAAGGAGAGCACCGGCAGATTGTCCAAAGCCCGGATCGGAGCATTGCAAGCCGGGCACCGCGAGCGCGGCAGGACCGTCGAGAGCCCCAGGGGCACCCGGTAGATCACGACGTTCAGATAGCTGCCGACCAGCAGCCCGAACACCGCCACATAGAGCGCGATCAGCAGGTGGAGCGACACAGTGGGCGCCATTGTATCCACTTTGCCGGACCGGCTGACCCGGGAGGAGCACCCTCCGAAGGGGGGTGCAGGCGCGTAGCCCCGGGTTTCAACCCGGGGCTGGAAGGCCGAATCTCCGGTTCGAGCCCCTTCAGGGGCGACGGCAGGGTGCACGGCAGCGACGAGGCCGCCCCGCCCGCCTCGGGTTGAAACCCGAGGCTACGCGCCAGCGCCTCCTGCGGAGGCGTCCCTCTTCCAACGGGCCGGGCGGAGGCGCCCTCTCCCGCGCAGCGGGGGAGGGACGGGGAGGGGTCTTCCAACCGGGGTACAGCCGGGGAGTCAGGCGAACCGGAGCTGGGGCTCGCGCTCCAGGTCGCGGAGGAACCGCCCGACGCGCCGGACGAGCCCCGGCGTCGCCTGCCGGCTTCCGCAGGCGCGGTTCAGATAGTCCAGCGCCCTCAGCGCCTCGCGCTGGATACCCAGGCCGCGGAACGTGGCCAGCATCTCCTTCGCCAGCTCCTCCACCGGCTCCGCCTTGCCCTGCTCCAGCCACACCGCCGCCAGGTCGAGGCCGGCGATGGCGGCCCGGTAGGTGAGGCCGTGCTCCTGGAAGCCGGCGCGCACCTCCTCGAAGGCGACCTCGGCCCGGGCCGGCCTGCCGAGGCCCGCCAGGATGTGCCCCTCCACCCAGCGCAGCTTGAGCAGGTTCAGGGGCTGCCCCTCCAGCGCCCGGCGCAGGCCGCTCTCCAGCAGGACCCGCCGCGCCCGACCGTACTCCCCGCAGCGCACCATCAACTCGAGCAGGTTCTCGGTCGCCGAGACCACCAGCGCCGGGTCCCGTTCGCGGTCGAGGTCCGCAAGCCCCCGCTTCAGCAACCGCATCCCCTCGGCCGGCTCGCCGTAGTAGTCCGTGTAGATGCCCAGCTTTACGAGCGCCCGGCCGGCGAGGTGCCGGTCGCCCAGGCTCTCGTAGATCCGGTGCACGCTTTCCAGAAGCCCGCAGGCGTCGGAGAACAGGCGGCGGCTGCTCAGCAGCGATGCGCGCAGCTCCGCCAAGCGGGCGAGGAGCAGCAGGTTCCCCGTGCCCCGGGCCAGGCGCTCCTCGGCGACGGTGAAAGCGTGCGCCGCGGCTCCCAGGTCGCCGTTCACCCGGTGGGCGTTGCCGAGCTCGGCCCAGGCCCGCGCCTGGAGGTCGGCGATCACCTCGGGCTCGTGCTCGCCGGGCTTGAGATGGTCCGCCCCGAGCCGCGCGAACAGCGCCAGCTCCAGCATGGCCCCGGGATCGCGGTAGCGCTCCTCGAAGCTCCGCTGCAGCAGCGCCTCCACCAGGGGAGTCCCGCGCAGCTCGGCGGCCGCCTCGTCGAGTGGACGCGAGCGCAGCAGCTCCAGGCCCCGCTCCACGAGCCGGCGGCTCACGCCGCGGATCTCGGGCCGGCGGCTTCGCACGCGGGCATAGGCGCGGGTGATCGCCTCGTCGTACTCGCCCTCCGCGGCCGGCGGATCGGGCGCGACCAGCGGACGCAGCCGCTCCGCCTCCTCCCGGCACCGCCGCAACAGGCGGCGCACCGCCTCGCGATCCACCCCATCTCCAAATTCGTGGCCCATGGAGTCAAAAGTATTGCACAGGAGAGCCCCCGGCGCCACCCGGCGCAATCTTCGGAGCGGCGGACGGCGCCAGGGTCCGGAATCCGGGCACTAGCCGTCCGGGTCGATGTGCGCGCCCTCGTCCGGTCCGGACGTGGGCTGGGTCTCCGGCCCCGGCAAGGGCGTGCCGGGGTCGGTGGTCGCGGCCTCCCAGACCGTCCGCACCCAGGTCAGAGCCTGCTCCACGACGCCGGCGCGCTCCGGCTGCGGCACGCCGCCCAGGAGCAGCGCGGCCAGAACGATCCCCGCGGGCTTCCCGAAACTCATATCAGAACCTCCTTCTTGCCGCCGGGACACGGAACGTGCCCCCGCTTCCTGATTGTGCGGCAGAGGCCGGCGGCGGAGACGCTCGTCAAATTGGGTGAGTAGCGCTGGCGGCTCTCCCTTCTTCCTGAACGAACCCCTGCGCTTCCTGAAAGAGTCGGCGAAGGCCCTGAACAGACCTGCGCGCTTCCTGAAAGAGTCGCTGAAGGCCCTGAACCGACCTGCGCGCTTCCTGTCGGAGCAGGCGGTCTTCCTGAAGCGTTCCCGGCGCCGCCTGTGCGAGTCGGTGAGGCCCCTGCAAGGATCTCTGCGTCGCCTGTCCGAGTCTCTGCGTCGCCTGATCCGGTCCGCGAGGCTCCTGTCCGGATCTGTGCGCCTCCTGCCGCGATCTTTGAGGCTCCTGATCGGATCGATGGGCTTCCTGAACCGGACCCGGAGGCTCCTGAACGCAGCGGCGTGATTCCTGAGCGCACAGGCGCACGATCTGAAGAAATCCGGGCGGCTCCTGATCGAGGCCGCGCGGCTCCTGATCTTTCAGGAAACGGGCGCCACCGCCCTCCCGCCGGATGGCGAACGCCAGCGCACATCCCGCCAGGGTAAGCAGGGTGATCGCCGCGCCGGCCGGCAGCAGGGGGTCGCGGTAGCGCAGCTCGAGGCTGTGCTCGCCCTCGGGCAGCTCGATGCCGATCTGACAGGCCGCGGTGGGAAAGACCGCGACCGGCTTGCCGTCCACCTCGGCCCGCCAGCCCTCGTCGAAGGTCGAGGCCACCACGAAGAAGGCGCGCGAGCCCGAGCGGTAGCGCATCCGCAGCCAGCCGCCGCGGTCGGTCAGCTCCAGCGGCTCGGGCAGGCGCGGGTAGACCGTCTCGCCGGGGGCCGCAGGCCGGATGGCGTGCTCCCGCCGCATGAGTGCGAAGCCCTCGGCCCGCGCCGCGGCCAGGGCGGAGTCGAAGTCGGGGTGGAACACCGCGCGCGGCACGAAGCGGTAGCGCGGCAGGACGAAGGTGTTGTCCAGCACCCGCATGAGGGGGGCCCGCGGGTTCTTCGCTGACTCGGCCGCCCAGTCGGCGGGGTCCTTGCGGAGCATCACCGTGCCCACGTTCCAGGCCCCGAGGTAGTGCAGGGCGTTCTCCGAGGCGCGGCTCCCCCAGTCCTGGTGCAGCGTGTCCACCGACCGCGAGGCCCAGCGGGTGAGCATGAGGTCGAAGTCCTCGTTGAGCGCGTACGGGATGTGCCAGAGGAGGGCGCTGTACGGCTCCATGCGGTCGATCGAGGCGCGCACCGGCGCCAGCCTGGGATCTCCCCGCCGGGGCACGAAGTCCGGATCGCCGCCGGAGGTCTCCTGGACGTAGAGCCGGGTGTCCGGCGGGACCTCGACCGGTGGCGGTCCTTCATAGAGACTGGCCGGGGCGACCTGCACCAGGCCGTGGCCGTAGTGCCAGAGATCGACTGCGAGCAGAGCCAGGGCCAGACCGGTCAGCAGCCGGGCCGGCGTCCGGCTCCAGCGGCAGAGCGCCAGGAGGCCCGCCACCAGGGCGGCCGTGGCGATCGCGGCCCAGCCCTCGCCGCGCAGGTAGAGGATGCCGAGCCGGATCTTCTCCGGCGTCATGCCCGGGCCGCCATGCGCGCGCACGAACCACTCGCCGAGCCGGGGCACCTGGTAGAGCAGGCCGGTGAGGGTCGCGGCCAGGGCCAGGAGGACCAGCGAGAGCGCCAGCGGAAAGTCGGCGCGCTCGGGCCGACCCTCGCCGCGCTCCTGGATCAGCCAGCCCCAGCCGAGGGCCCCGGCGAAGACCAGCGCGACCACCGCGAGGACCGCGAACTTCTCCGGGAAGCGGAGCACGGCGAGCACCGGCACGGCCTCGCGAAGGGGCTCATACAGGGGGTTGTGCCGGCCGAGGGCCAGGAAGGCGCCGGCCACGAAGGCCGCGCCCCAGGCGGCCCGGCGCGGCACCGGCCACTGCGCCAGGGCGGCCACGGCCAGCACGGTCAGGAGCAGGCCCGGGTAGACCGACGGCACGTAGGGGTAGTCCCGGTCGTGCAGGTTCCAGCCGAAGAACAGCTTCTCGTGATCCCGGTTCGGGTCGCCGAAGAAGCGCGGGAAGGCCAGCTCGAGGAGCCGCGCCGGAGGGGCGGACCACACCGTGGCGCGCCGCGCCTCCAGGCCGCCGGCGCGCGGCGAGCCCGCCAGCCGGCCCCAGGTCGGCAGCCACTGGACCGCGGCCAGCAGGACGGCCAGGGCGAAGGGGACCAGGATGCGGGGGAGGGATCCCGGACGGCGCGCTGAGGCGAGGGCCACCGCGAGCACGCCCAGCCCGGTGATCACCACCGTGGCCGGCTCGCCGTTCAGGAGCTGGAGCGCGAGGCACAGGGCGGCCAGGAGCGCGGGCCGCAGCCACTTCCCTTTCTCAGATCGCAGCGCCGCGTCGGCATGGCCGATCACCCACGGGAACCAGGCCATGCTGCAGAACAGGGTGAGGGCGCTGATCAGGGAGAGGGAGACGCCGCTGCCGGTATAGCCCAGGGCGGCGAGCGCCGCGGTCCCGCGGTCCGCGCCGAGCCGCCGCGCCAGCCACCAGGCGCCGGCGAAGGCCACGGCCGCGTGCAGCACCACCAGCAGGCTGAGCGCGTAGGCCGGGGGGACCAGGAAGACGATCCAGCCCGGCGGGTAGAACGCGGCGTAGCTCGGGTTGGACAGCACCGGCTGGCCGCCGTTGAGCCAGGGGCTCCACAGCGGCGAGCCGCTCTCCACCAGCAGCCGGAAGGAGGCCCGGAGCGGCAGGTGGAACAGCGGGATGTCCCGGTTCGCCAGGACCCGCCCCGGCGACAGGAGGGGAGCGAAGAAGCTCAGCAGCCAGGCCGCCCCGAGCAGCCACGGAAGACGGCGGCGCAGCAATCCCTGCTCAGTTCTTCTGCGGCCAGCGCACCATGAAACCGTCCGCCCAGATGACATCCTGGTCGTAGTCGGTGGGGTCGAACGACGTCACTGTGTAGGAGCCGGAGCTCGACGCCACGTTATCCCGGCCGCGGCTGCGGATCAGCATCACCTGCCGGGCGTGGACGTCCTCGGTCTTCACATAGTACTCGTAGGTGAACTTCCACCCATCCCGCGGCGGCACCACCTGGAGATAGGTCGGCACCAGGATGCTCTCCATCACCGCCAGCGACTTCTGCGTGCCGTACGAGGCCAGATCCACGTTCGAGTTGACCTGCCCGGCCGCGGCCGCGCCCACCTCGTCCGTCAGCCAGGAGAACAGCGCCGTGCCGGTGATCCGCATGTCGGCGATCGTCCGCTTCTGCTTGGTCTTCTGCATCGCATCCAGCAGGTTCGGGATCAACATGGCCGCGATGAGCCCGATGATCGCGATGACGATGAGCAGCTCGATCAGCGTGAACCC
>DATANP010000674.1:0-21284 GCA_036266195.1 Thermoanaerobaculia bacterium
TTCGCCGCCATGGGATGATCGTCCGCGGGAGGCTTGATACCGGCCGGTAGCGCGGGTCGCAGCTCGAGGAGCACGAAGTCCTGCGGCGGCTGCGGCGACACATGGGTGCCGTGGAAGTGGAGGTTCGTGGTGTTGTCGCCGTGGAAGCACTCGGGATAGGTCTGGTTCTGGTTGACCACGCAGCAGCAGCCCGTGAGGATCGAGCCCTTGGCCGCGGCCGCGGCGCACTCCAGGCCGGTCGGCAGCTTCGAGATCTTCGAGCAGTCCGTGCCCGTGCCCGCGCAGGCGTCGTCGCACTTGCCGTGCGGGACCGTATCCGGCGTGAGATTGTTGACGAGGAGAATCTTCAGGCGGTCGCCGGGTGTGATCGCCGCCTTCTTCCCGGTCGAGGCCACATCCTCCTGCTTGCGGATGCGCAGCGTCGGCCCCGGAAATCCCCAGGTCGGCTGGCCCGTCGCGGGATTGGTGTAGACGTAGGTGCGCAGCGGCACGAGTTGATAGGACCACGCCTGCGTCGTGGCGTTCTGAACGGGGACGCACTGCTGCTTCACCTCCACCGTGAACGTGGTGCTGAGCACGCCGTTCGTCGCCTTGAGCTCGGGCGGCATGCGGAGCTCCTCTCCGATCGGCACCGTGGCCGGGCAGGTCTGCGCCCGGACCGCACTCCCACTCAGAAGCAGCGCAAGGGCAAGAAACCTTTTCATCTCATCTCCTCCCTCGGAGCGATCTACAGCGTTCAACCGCGATGCACGATCGTCCCGACGTGCTCGCCGCGCAACGCGGCCTGGATGCGCCGCGGCTCGTGCCCGTTGACGATCTGGAAGCGGTCCAGCAGTCGCGCGTTGCGGAGCAGGTCGAGGACGACCGGCTCGAACGGCAAGGTTTTCAGATTGCGCTCCCGCAGCTCGGCCAGCGTGATCTCCGGGATGAAGGTGGCCGACGGCTCCAGCTTCGGATCGGTGTCATAGAGGCCGTCCACGTCCTTGACCAGGGTCAGGCTGCGGCAGCCGAAGGTCTCGGCGAGCAGGAACGCGCCCGCGTCCGTGCGGTGCGGCGGGATGCGGCCCACGCCCGGCGGGTGCTCCCAGAGCGAGTACGGCGGCACGCTGCTGAACACTACGCCCGGAGCGCTGTGCAGGAAGAGCGGGAGCAGGTGGCCGAAGATCTCCGGCGGGATCGCCACCACGCCCCACGGCGCGAGCAGGGTGCCGAGCATGTGAGCGTTGCCGAGAGCGTCGGCCGCGGCGAGCTGGGCCAGCACGCCCGTAGGGAGGCCGAGATCGAGACCGATCGAAAACACGTGGCGCGTGCGCACGCCGCCGCCGGTGCCGAGGATCAGTTTCCATTCCTTGAGGCATTCGGCCAGCACCTCGACCACGGGATAGACCACGTCGCGGCCGGCGTCCATGATCGATCGGCCGCCGATCTTGAGGACGTGGGCCTCGGGCAGCAGGCGGTACACGGCGCCCTCGGTCGAGCGCTCGACCTGGCGGTCGAGGAGGCTCTCGCGCATGAGCTTCGAGCGGACGTGATGGCGGGGCTTGGGATCTTCAGTCACGTCAGCTCCTAATCGGCCGTAATGATCGTGCCCACGGGCTCGCCGTTCAGGGCGCGGGTGAGATTGCCCGGCACCAGGCCGTTGATGACCTGGATCGAGCGGCGGTGCTCGGCGTTCTGCATCATGTCGAGCACGGCGCGCTCGATCACGACGTCCTGGAGATCCATTCCGCGCAGCTCGGCGACCGTGATGCGCGGGATGAATTTCGCCTTCGGATCCTTCTTGGGATCGGCGGTGTAGAGGCCGTCCACGTCCTTGACATAGATCATCGAGCGCGCGCCCAGGACCTCGCTCACCAGGTAGGCGCCGGTGTCCGTGCGGTGTGGCGGGATGCGGCCGACGGCCGGGTTCTGGTGCCAGTAGACGTAGGGCGGCATGCCGAAGAAGATCACGGCGCCGCGCTCGGCGAGATAGAGAGGAAGTTGCGCGAACTGCGCGGGCTCGATGAACGGTATGCCGTGCTTCGCGAGCAGGTAGTTGAGCATGCGGGCGTTCTGCATGCTCACGAACGTGCCGAGCACGGAGAGCACGCCGGTCGGCATGCCGAGGTCGAGCCCGACGCTGTAGGCATGGCGCGCGCGGGTGCCCGCGCCCGTGCCGAGGATCATCTTGTGGCGGCCGAGGTTCGCCACCACCTCCTCGAGCATCGGGAAGACCGCGGCTCGTCCGCGGTCGATGAAGCTCTGGCCGCCGACCTTGATCACGTTGGCGTCCGGCAGGATCTGGATCGGCGAGGCGCCGGTACCGGTGCGGGCCAGGAGGTGTTCGTCGGAGAGCGAGCCCTCCACCAGCGCCTGCCCCAGCTCGGTCAACAGGTCATCCATGAAAATCCTTTCTAAAGGCGCACGCCTTCGAGCACGTACGCGTCTTCCGTGTCCAGGGCCGCGTCGAGGCCGCCGAACGCCTCCACCGCCCACATTTCAAGCTCCGTCAAAACCTCTTCCTGAACGCCGGGAGGGAGCACGATGCCGCCGAGCCCCTCCTTGCTGCGCCAGTCGTCGAGCGACTGCCGGGCCGTGTGGCGCGCGGGCCAGCGGACCACGGCCGTCTTCGGCAGGTCCGCGGCGCCACGCTCGCGGCAGGCCGCAAGGACCCGCCGGCTGCCCGCGGTCCGCGCCGGAAAGCCGCGCTCGCGCAGGCGGCGCTGCATCTCGCGCGACATCCGTGCCTTGACGCTCTCCGGCTCGCGCTCGACCCAGCCCAGCACCAGCGCCGCGCCGGGCTGGCCGACCCGGTACAACTCGTCCACCACGTGATCCAGCGGCAGCAGGTGGATCGCCCGCGAGCTGAACACCGCGCGCACCGAGCCGTCCGGGAACGGCCACGGCCAGGCGCCGTCCATCTGGACGAGCCGAGCGCCCGGAGCCCGCCGGCGGAACACCTCCAGCATGCCGCGCGACAGATCGAGGCCCACGTAGCGCACAGGATGATCCAGGAACCAGCGGCCCATCATACCCGTTCCGGCGCCGATCTCGATCACCCGCTCTCCGTCGCGCACGCCCGCCAGAGACAGGACTGCCGCGGCGATGCCGCGGCAGTCGGACTCGGGCAGGCCCACGCGGCGGTCGAACTCCGCCGCCTGGGCGTCGAACCGGGTCGGCGACCCGGGAAGGGGCCGGCTCACGGGCAGGAGCGGGTCGGACCGAAGAACGGCGCTCCCGCGATGCACTCGCCGTTCGGGTCCGTGGTCGGGTGGCTGTACTTCCCCGCCCCCGGCGTCCCGGGGCTGCAGATGGTCTGCACGGAGAACATCATGCCGCGGTCCTCATGGCCCAGGAAGTGGCAGTGGAGCACGTACAGGCCGGTGAAGTTCTCGTAGCTCTGACGCATGACGAACGAGGCCGGGGTGATCGTCACCGGGGTGTTCAGGTCGGTCGGCGGATTGGTCGGGTTCGCCGTCGCGGTCGGCAGGGTCAGCGTATCCATCCAGATCGGCTCCGGCTTCGTCGCTCCTTCCGGCCGCACCGGCACTCCCTTGACGCTCCAGAGCTGGAACGGATTGGTGTGGATGTGGAACGGGTGAGGAATGGTCGTGTCGTTGGTGACCGTCCACTCGTAGGTCTTCCCGAGATTGGTCGTGATGTTGGCGCAGTCCGGGTCGAACTGGCGGTTGTCGAGCTTGAACTGGGTGAACGAGCTCGTCGCGTAGGGCCAGGGGGAGGTCCGGCCCACGACGAACTGCTGGAACGTCAGCGGGACCTTGCCGTCCACCGTCTTGAGCTCCTTCAGGTAGTCGGGCATCGGGGAGAGGGTCGTCGGCAACTGCGGCGCCCCCGCCTTGAGCATCTTGGGCTGGTCGTCGTTGCCCTCGATTCCGTCGTCGACCACGACCGTGAAGAGCGCCGGCTCCGCGGGGCCCGGCGCCAGCTCCTCGTCGCGCTGCATCAGGAGCTTGCGCTGGGCCCTCTCCTGGTCCGGAGTGTCGCCGGTGATGTTGATCAGCTTGCGCTCCACGCGCAGGCCCTCGGTGCCCTTCTTCGTTTCGACCAGCGGGAACTGCACCAGGAAGTCGGCGCGGTTGCCGGGCGCCAGCCGGATCGTGGGGTTGCCGCCCGGATTGGGATTGCAGGGGAAGGCCGGCTTGTTCGGGTTGAAGTTGAGCAGCGGCTGGCACTCGTAATTGATCGGCGAGAAGCGGATGCCGTCCATCTCCACCTGCCGGAAGGTCAGGCCGGCCGGAATGGTGACGTTGATCAGGGTGCGCGAGCTCATCGTGGCGTTGATGAACCGCCAGCGCTGGACCTCGCCGGGCGCGCCCGTGATCTTGGGCTTGACCTGGCCGTTGACCAGGATCTGTCCAGCCCCCGCGCCCGGGGTGAAGAGGGGCGCGTCCTCGGCGACCGACTGGATCACCATGACCTTGTCGCTGGTCTTCGGGTTGTAATACTTCGCCAGCTCGTCGTCGAACGGCCCTTCGATCAGGAGCGCGCCCGCCAGGCCGTTGGCGATCTGCAAGCTCGCCGAGCCGTGCCTGTGCGGGTGATACCAGTGGCTGCCCTCGGGCTGGTTCCAGGGAAACTGCCGGATCACATACTCGAACTGGCCGTAGGCCACATCGCCCAGGGCGCCGTGCTCGCTGTGCACGGCCGCAGGCGCGCCGGCCGGCTTCGGCGGATACAGGTCCAGGAGCACGTAGTCCTGCGGGCTCTGGGGGGACACGTGGCTGCCGTGGAAGTGCAGGTTGGTGACGTTGCCGTCGTGCAGGCAGTTCGGCAGCTTCTGCGTGCAGTTGACGATGCAGCAGCAGCCCGCCGGCTGCGGGTTCACCCCGCTCTTCGCGCACTCCGCGATCAGGGCGTTGACGGCCGAGGTGGAGCAGTCGCAGGTCGTGCCGGCGCTGCAGGCGGACTCGCACGCGTTGCTGTCCGGGAACGGCAGGCTGTTCTTGAGCAGGATCCTGAGGCCGTTGCCAGGCGTGGCGCCCACCTCCTTGCGCAGGCGCAGGGTGGGGCCGGGACCGAAGACGAGCGGAGTGGGACGCCCGGGATACATGTACGTCCGGAGCGTCATCGGCGCTGTCGTCCAGGTGCCATCCCCGTTGCTCTTGGAGGGAATGCAGAACGTCGCCAGCCGGACGTCGAGGGTCGTGCTGAGCGTCCCGCCGCTCGGCGTGATCTCGAACGGATTCTTGAGCTCTTCGCCCTCCTTGACATTCCCGCAGGTCTGGCCGGCGGCGGCCAGGGGCAGCAGCATTGCAGTCGCAATCACCAGGGATGGAACGCACAACGACAGGCGGCTTCTCATCCTCTCCTCCTGTTCTCCAGCGGCATGGCCGGATCAGGTGCGATCAGTTTGCCAGCAGCGATGAGATCGCAGGCTACAGGACAGAGGGCCGGGAATCAAGGCTCGGCGACGCCTTCGATCGGACTTCAGCAGGGGAGTGTCAGGACAGGTCCAGGACGAGAGAGAAATGCTGGCCTCTGTTCGAACGGAAAACGGAGAAACCGCGGCGATCGAGGGTCAGAAGCTCAAATACGCCGAGGCGCTCCGCCAGAAGCACAAGGGTGGCATCGGCATAGTCCATCGGCAGATTGCGGTACTTCTCCATTCTCCGGGCTGCTTCAGCGAGATGAACCGCATCGCTGAAATCCAGCACCTGCAGCCCGCTCTGCGCCACGAGATCCGCGAGCAAAGCAGGGCCTCGCGGGTCCGCGGACACGAAGTGCATCGCCTCGGTGATGACGGCGCTGGTCGTGAAGAGCTGCCCCGTGAAGGTGTCGAGGCGGGCCGCGACAGCCTCATGGGCTTCCTCGGCCGCGTCGAGGTAGGCGACGAGCGGGCCGGTATCGAGCAGCCAGGTTCTCAAGCGCGCCAGTTCCGCTCTCGGATCCGCTGACGCCAGGGATCGACCGTGTCCACTTCCAGCTTGAGCTGGCCGCGCAGATGCCCGGTCCTGTCGGCCAGAGGCGTCTCTTCGACGGCTTCGCTCAGGATCTCGTGGGCTATCTCGGAGACGGACTTCCCCTGAACCGCTGCCCTCTTCTCGAGGGCCTCCAGGAGCTTTCCGTCAGCTTCGATCGTGAGCGTCATGGATGCATTGTACTACGCCTACTCCACCGCCCGCGGCGTCGACTGGGACCAGGCCACGCCCACGACGCCGCCCAGGGTGAGGACGGAGCCGAGGATCTGGAGCGGCGTCAGGCGATCCCCGAGAAAGATCACGCCGAGGAGCATGGAGGTCACCACTGTGAGCTGCGAGATGACGCCGGCCTGGAGGTTCGTGACCCAGCGATAGGCCCAGGTCATCAGGAGCTGGGCCGCCACCGAGCTGACCCCGATGAACACCAGGAGCAGCCACTCGGCGGTGTTCGGGCGCCGGAACGTGGCCAGCCCGAACGGCGCCGTGGCCAGGAGGCCGCACAGGGAGAAGCTGCCATAGATCGACCACGAGCTCTCGGACCGGCGCGCCGCGCGGATCGCCGTGAGGGCAGCGCCCGAGAGGACCGAGGAGCCCACCCCGACCATCTCCCAGACGCCGAAGTGCAGCAGCGGCCCGGCGCCGTGGTTGCCGGTCGCCACGAGGAACAGGCCGGTGAGCGCCGCGATCAGGGGGAGGAGAAGCCGGCGGTCCACCCGCTCCCCCAGGAACAGCGCCGCAAACGGCACGCTGAAGATCGGCGACGAGTAGTTGAACAACGTCGCGATCCCCACCGGGATGTGCTCGATGGCGAGGAAGTACAGGAGCACCGCCACGCCGCCGAACACACCCCGGTAGATCAACAGGTCGAGGCGCTTGTATTCGACCGCCTTGCGCGCCAGCCGCGGCACCGCGAGGACCGGCGTCATCATGATGATGAAGCGGACGAACGCCACCTGGCTCCCCGTCAGGTTCGCCGACGCGATCTTCGCCGCGAACGCCATGAGGGCGAAGAAGACCGCGGAGGTCGCCATCAGCAGGAGAGGCCGGCGCATGCGCCGGGAGTCTATGCCATCCCGCCTACAGCGACTTGAGGAACTCGACCAGGTCGCTCTTCTCCTTCCCGGAAAGGCTCAGTCCGAAGTGGGAGTCGTAATGGTTCACCACGTCCAGGAGCGTCGCGAAACGGCCGTCGTGATAGAAGCCCCCCTTGGTGTGCGTCCAGAGCCCCTTGAGAGGGGTGGTCCGGTACACGCCGTCCGGAGAGCGGTCGGCCTGGAAGGAGTCGATGCCGATCTCCTCCGGCCGGTGCCGGTTCCAGCCGGGCTCGGTGTAGAGCGGCGGAACGTGGCAGCGGGCACAGCCGGCCTCCGTGAACACGAGCTTGCCACGGGCGGCGGCGTTGGCATCGAAGCTGCCTGCCGGCGGCTCCGGAGCCGGGATCGAGAGCTGGTAGAACTGGAGGGCGGGAAGCTTCGCGGTGATCAGGTCGTGTTCGGACCGTACGTCGGCAAAGCCGGCGCGCGCCGCGATCGGGAACTTCTCCGCATCGTTCAGCCGCGGATCCCAGAAGGTCCCCTGGCCGTGCATCTCCAGGTTCGCGACGAAGGCGTTCCAATAGGTCACCGAGCCCCAGCCCGTGTAGGTATGGCCGTCCACCCCGGCGAGCCCGAAGGCCGGCGGCAGCAGGGTCGCCGCCGTCTTGCCGTCCGGCCGGAAGGCCTTGCCATCCAGGAACAGCTCGGCGTCGAACCGGCCCGGCCCCCAGCTTTGCAGCACCGTGCGGACCGTGGCCTCGTCCACGCCCAGCAGGTCGGCCACGGGCTTCAGGTTGGGCGCGAGATTGATGACCGCACCGACATTCAGATCCCGGTTCGGCCAACCGTCGAGGCGTCGGCCGATCCCCGGCGCGACCGAGTCGTCCACGGTCGAGTGGCACAGCGCGCAGGTGATGCCGGCGGCCCGCAGCGTCCCGTCCGGCTTGAAGAAACCGCGCACCCCGACCACCGCGTCCAGTTGCAGCAGCGCCGCCGTGACCGCCGGATCGTCGAGATCCACCTGGCCGCGGCGGACCTGGGCCAGGACGGCCGGCGGCAGCGCCTCCGCGTCCACCTTGAGACCCACGGACAGCGCCGTCCGCGGGCTCACCGTCTTCAGAGCCTCGTGGATGCCGAGCGCCCGGCTCCAGAACACCTGGTCCCCGAACGTGTCGTAGCGGAAGGTGTGGCGCCCCTCCGCGATCACCCCGGCAGTCACTACGGCGTGAGCCGCCACCGGATCCGGAGCTGCCGGCCGGTCCGCGGCCGGCGCGAGGGCGACCCGTGCCAGGGCCGCCGCGATCGTCATTCCCGAGAGCAGCACAAATCTCGTCTTGCGTCTCATGATGCCTCCTCCTCTCTGGAGGCAGTGAGCGCGAAGAGGGACGGAAGGTTACAGATCGTTCGGTGTAACCTTTTCGGGGCTGCCGACTCTCTCTGTCGTGCTGCCCGGAGACCGCCCATGATCACCAGCGACACCCTTGCCGGCCCGGAGATCCGACTCTCCTCCGATTTGCAGGCGCTCACGGACGAACAGGTCGTCGCGCGAGTGCTCTCCGGCGAGGCCGAGCTCTTCGAGATCCTGATGCGCCGCTACAACCAGCGCCTCTACCGGGTCGCGCGCGCCATCCTGTTCGACGACGCCGAGGCCGAGGACGTGATGCAGGATGCCTACGTCCGCGCCTGGTCGCACCTGGAGCAGTTCGCCGGCCGCTCGAGCTTTGCCACCTGGCTCACCCGGATCGCCGTGCACGAGGCGCTGGCCCGCGCCCGCCGCGGACGGCGGCAGGTCCGGCTCGAAGACGGAACGGAGGAAACGATGAGATCCTTGTCCCCGGCCGAGGCCGGGCCCGAGCAGCGGGCCATCCAGAGCGATCTGCGCAACACCCTGGAGGTTGCCATGGAGGCCCTCCCCGAGAGCTTCCGCTCGATCCTGATGCTGCGCGAGATCGAAGGATTGAGCACGGCCGAGACCGCGGTCTGCCTCGATATCAGCGAGTCCCTGGTCAAAACCCGGCTCCACCGCGCCCGTGCCGCTCTCCGTCACGAGGTGGAAAGCCGTTCCCGAGCCGCCCTGAGCGAGGCCTTCACCTTCCATCTCTCCCGCTGCGACCGGGTCGTGGCCGCGGTCCTGGAGAGGATCCGAAGCTCCCAGCAAAGCGCGTTCCCTCCGATTTGACAGCTCTCCGGCCGGATCGTAGAGTCGCTCGACCAACTCTGGCGACTGCGAGGCTGACGAGTGGCGAAACGAAAGCGCGGGAGCCGGCCGGCCGGCCAGCAGCCCCCTCTCCGCGAGACCGATCGAAACGAAACGGCAAAGCGACCGCGCTGGATCGGCATTCTCCTGGCCGCCGCCGCGGTCATCGGCTACTTCACCCTGTTGCGCGCGCTGGCTCCCAACCCCTGGGACTACGACGAATACTTCCACATCGGGGTCGCCCGCGAGCTTCACAACGGGATGCCGGAATCCTTTCGATGGACGCCGTTCTCCATCGCCGCCGAGCACTTCGCGGACAAGGAGCTGCTCTTCCACGTCCTGCTCATGCCGTTCACGGGCCTTTCGATCGAACGGGCCACGCTCGCCGGAGCCGTGATCGGGCAGCTCATCGTGGTGGGCGCTTTCGCCTGGGTGCTCTGGCGCCTGCGCGTGGCCTACGCGCCGGTCTACCTGCTCGCGCTCACCGCCATGGGGGCGGTCTTCGTCTCCCGCATGGCCATGTGCCGCCCGCACCACGGAGAGATTGGATTTACCGTCCTCTTCCTCGGCTTGTTGTTCCTGGAAGCCCCGCCTCTCGCGCTCGCCGCGGTGGCGGCCGTCTTCGGCCTGTTCCATGCCAGCGGCTGGCTGCCGATCGCTTTCGCGGTCCTGTGGCTCCTGGTGTCGCGCTTCGATCCTGCCGCTCCGCCGCGCCGCAGGTGGATCGACGTGGCCGCCACCGCCCTGGGCTGGGTCGCGGGCCAGTGCCTGCACCCGGCATTCCCGCACAACTTCCGCCTGTTGTGGATCCAGAACGTCACGGTGCTCAGCAAGGCCACGGCCGGCGGCCAAGCTCTCAAATCGCAGATCGGGTCCGAGCTTCAGCCGATGGCGAGCCGCCTGATCTTCGATCAATGGCCGGTCCTGCTCGCCGCCGCCGTGCTCCTCGTGCTCGTGGCAACCCGGCCCGGATGGAGACGGCCGCAGGTGCTGCTGGTCGCGGGTCTCGCCATGCTCGCACTGATCACCGGACTGTTCCTCTGGCTGCGGTTCTTCGAGCTGGCCGCGCCGCTGACGCTGCTCGCGATCGCCGCCGGCAGCCGGCTCCCCGAGGGCACGGCGCGGCGGGAGACTCCGATCATCACCTTGACCGCGATCGTCGCCGTGATCGCGATCGGCGCCCTGTTCACCTACAACCAGATCCGCCACCATTACCATCACGGTGAATTTGCCATCTCGCGCGGCATGGCGGAGTGGCTCGCCGCGAACGGCAAGCCGGGAGAGCGGGTCTTCACCGCGAACTGGGCCGATTCGGCGCCGCTCTTCTACTACGCGCCGCAGTTGCAATCGCTCGTCGCGCTCGACCCCACCTTCTTCCTGATCGCCGATCCCGAGAAGTTCCGGTCGTATGCCGACATCGTACAGGGGCGAGAGATCGATTCCGTGCGCGCCATCAAAGAGCAGTTCGGCGCACGCTGGGTGACCCTCTGGCGCTTCCCCACACACAAGGGGATCGCCACTCGCCTCCTCCGGTCCGGGCAGGTGACGGTGCCCTACGCCGATCCGTACTATCTCGTGGTCGATCTGGGAGCGCCCCAATGAAAATCCGAGCGTTTCTCGTCCTCCCGCTTCTCCTCCTGTCCATGCTGGCGATGGGTGCCCGCCGGGAGGCTCCATCTCCAGTCGATCGGACCGCACTGGCAGAGCAGGTCCGCAGCGAATTCCTTCACGCGTGGCGGGCTTACGAGCAGTACGCCTGGGGTCACGACGAGCTCAAGCCCCTGAGCAAGGCTCCGCGCGACTGGTACGGCACCTCTCTCCAGATCACGCCGGTGGACACCCTCGACACCCTGCTCCTGATGGGTCTCAAGGACGACGCGGACAAGACGAAAAACCTGATCGTGGAGAAGCTCTCGTTCGATCAGGACGTCGAGGTCAAGAACTTCGAGGTCACGATCCGCCTGCTCGGCGGGCTGCTCTCGGCCTACCAGATGACGGAAGATCCGCGCCTGCTCCGGCTGGCGGACGATCTCGGCACGCGGCTCCTGCCCGTCTTCGATTCGCCCACGGGCATGCCCTACATGTATGTCAACCTGAAGACGGGCAAGACTTCGGGCCCGCGCACCAACCCGGCCGAGATCGGCACGCTGGCGCTCGAATTCGGGACGCTTTCGAAGCTGACCAACAAGCCGGTCTATTTCGACAAGGCGAAGAACGCGCTCGTCCAACTGTACAAGCGGCGCTCGAAGATCGGCCTCGTCGGCGAGGAGATCGACGTCCAGACAGGGCAATGGATCAGCCCCGCCAGCCACGTCGGCGGCGGGATCGATTCCTATTACGAATACCTCCTCAAGTGCTCGCGGCTCTTTGGCGACAAGGAGTGCGCCGGCATGTGGCGGACGAGCGTGCGGGCCCTGAACCGGCGCCTGGCCGACGACGTCTCCACCGGGCTCTGGTACGGCCAGGCGGACATGGTCTCCGGCAAGCGCACGGCCACGGAATTCGGCGCCCTGCACGCGTTCCTGCCGGCCGTCCTGGCGCTCGGCGGCGATCTCAACCGGGCGCGGCGCCTCCAGGATTCAGCCTACAAAATGTGGAATCTGCACGGGATCGAGCCCGAGGTCCTCGACTACAAGACGATGAAGGTGACATATCCCGGCTATCCCCTGCGGCCGGAGATCGTCGAGTCCGCCTACTATCTTCACCGGCTCACCGGAGATCCGCGATATCTTGAAATGGGCCGCACCTTCTTCGAAGGGATCGTCAAGCACTGCCGAACCGAGGCCGGCTACACGACGCTCAAGGACGTCGTGACCAAGGAGAAGGGCGATCTCATGCCGAGCTACTTCCTGACCGAAACGCTCAAGTATCTCTACCTCCTCTTCGCGCCCGACTCGACGCTGGACCTCCGCAAGGTGGTCTTCAACACCGAAGCCCATCCCCTGCGGCGAACCTGGTAGAACCGCTCAAACCGGTTTGATGTTCCGGTTCGTGCGGAACATGTTCTGCGGATCCCACTTCGCCTTGACCTCGGCAAGCCGCCGGAGCCCCGTGCCGAGCGCTGCCTCGGTGCGCTCGAAACCTTCCTCCTCCGTCAGGAAGTTGATGTACGTGCCGCCAGTCGAAAACGATTTCATATCCCTCCACGCCGCCCGCGCCCACTCGATGTTCGCCTCGTCGTCGTCCACCTTCTCCCAGGAGCCCGCGATGTTCAGCACGTAGCGCGCGTCGCGGTTGCCCACGGAAGAGTGCTCGTCTCCGAGACCGTTCAGAGCGCCTCCGATCTGGAACAGGATCACGGCCGAGTGCGGCGATCGTATCTTTGCTGCGTGCTCCACGGCCTTCTCGCACAACGCGGGCTCGATGCGCGGGAGGTATTCGCTCTTCCAATAGTAGCGGCGCCCCTTCGGCTGCGTCGCGTCGAGCAGGGTCTGCATCTGCGCGTACGGCCGGCGCACCAAGACATCGCCGATCGGGTTTCCAAACGATTTGATCGGAGCCACGAGCGCCTCGCCATCCTCGGGCCTTCCGCTGTAACAGGCGAGCATCGCCACGATCGGTTTCCCATGCATGTCCTTCGGCAGCCATGGCGCGGGAGGGGCCGGGCGCATGATCGTGACGAGCGTGAGCTCGGGCGGGGCCTCCTCGGACAGCGTCCGGTACAGCTCGAGCACCCTGGGAGCCTCGCTGGCAGGCCAGGCCACGAGGCCGCCGACGATCTCGGGACCGACAGGATGAAGCTCATAATCGATGCCGGTCACGACGCCGAAGTTTCCGCCGCCGCCCCGCAGGCCCCAGAAGAGGTCCGCGTTCTCTTCGCTGCTCGCCCGCACCAGCTTTCCATCGGCGGTGACGACGTCCATTCCGGCCACGTTGTCCGACGTCCAGCCCCAACGCCTCGTCAGATAGCCGAACCCTCCACCCAGGGTAAGCCCTGCGATGCCGGTGGCCGAGACGAATCCGAGGACCGCGGCAAGCCCATGCACCTGCGTCTCGCGGTCCACGTCGCCGAGCAGGCAGCCCGCCTGGGCATGGGCGATCCTTTTCTCCGGTTCCACCCAGACTCCGCGCATGAGCGACATGTCGAGCATCAGGGCGCCGTCGGCGATCGCCAGGCCCGCGATGTTGTGCCCTCCGCCTTTCATGCAGACCAGGAGGTCGTTCTCGCGCGCAAACTGCACGCAGGCGATCACGTCGGCCACGCCGAGACAGCGCGCGACCAGGGCAGGCTTTCTGTCGATCATGCCGTTCCAGATCGTCCGGGACTCCTCATGCCCGGCCTCGCCGGGCGCGAACACCGGCCCCTTGAGGCGCATCCTCAACCCCGCCAGCGCGTCCTCCTTCAGATCGATCTCGTGACCTTCCCGCGTTCTCGCTCTCAAGGTTCTGCTCCCCTTTCAAAGGTCAGAACATCCCGTTCTCGTTGACCAGGTCCTCCGGCACGGCCTGCCCGACGTCCCAAAGCTCGGCGATACGATCGCCTTCGAACCGGAAGAGGTGGACCACCGCCGCGCCGAGATCGCCCGGGCGTTGCCGGACCCGGGAGAAGACCGCCACCCGGTCCCCGTCCTGAAGAGCCATCTGTACCTCCAGGGTCTTGTCGGGATTCTGGGCGGCGTTCTCCTCCATCGCCGCCCGGAGCGATTCCGCATCGCCGCGGAAGTGGGGATTGTGGTGGCGAAATCCAGGCCCGGCATGCCGCTCGTACGCATCCCGAACCTTGCCCGTGGCGGCGAGCGTCAGAAACTCGATGGCTGCGTCCTTCAGAGACTGGCTGCCCATGGTGAGACCCTCCCTTCAACCGCGGGATTCTACACGCTCACCCAGGTGGTAAGATGCGGCCGATGGGGTCGAAGGCTGGCCGTTTCCTGTTCCTGGCGTGCGCCGTCTGGCTCTCTGGGTGGCTGTCGGGGTGCCAGGCGAAGCGCGACCCGAACGTTCTCATCCTGGTGATCGACGCCCTGCGTCCCGATCACCTTGGATGCTACGGCTACGAGCTCGACACCTCGCCCAAGATCGACGCGCTCGCCCGGCGGGGTGTGCTCTTCACGGACGCGAACAGCCTTTCGAGCTACACGCGGGCCGCGGTCCCCTCGATCTTCGCCTCGGTCCATCCCGGCGCGCACGGTGTGCTGAGCCAGGGCAAGCAGGTCGAGATGCTGAGCGACGAGTACAAGACGCTCGCCGAAACCCTCAAGGAACGCGGCTACGTCACGGCGGCCTTCATGCCGAACCCCTCGCTCCAGCACGCGTTCAACTTCGACCAGGGTTTCGATCTCTACGACGACGACTTCCAACTCGACGTGCGCGGGAACCAGGAGTACGAGACGGCGCGGCGCATCAACGAGCGCACCCTGCGCTGGCTGCGGGCCAACCGGGATAAACCCTTCTTCGGCTATCTCCACTACCGCGACGTACACGCGCCCTACGTCCCACCGTCGCCCTATGACCGCATGTTCGACAGACCCGGCGAGGGCCGCCCGCTGACCGAGGGCGAATACAAGACACAGCCGCCAGACCTCCGGGAGCCGCGCCGCTTCCGCGATCTCGACTCCTACATCGAGCAGTACGACGGAGAGATCCGGTATACCGACGACCATCTCGCGCGGTTCCTCGAGATACTTTCCAAGGAGGGCTTCCTGGAAAATACCGTGATCTTCCTGACCGCGGATCACGGCGAATCGTTTCTGGAGCACGGCTCCTGGACGCACGGCACCGGTCTTTACGAGGAGCTGACGCATGTCCCCCTTCTGCTGATCCTGCCAGGGGAAAAGCATGCCGGGAAACGCGTCGAGGTGCCGGTGCAGACGACCGATCTCTACCCCACCATCCTCGAGCTTCTGGATGCGAAGGCTCCGCCCGAGCTTCAAGGCAAGAGCCTTTTCGACGCCATCGAAGGCAAGGCGGACCCCGACCGCCCGGTCTTCGGAGAGGCGCTGGTGGGACAAGGGCATCGACCGAAGAACTTCGGCCAGTTCACTTCGGTCCGCGTCGGGGAATGGAAGCTCATCTACAACCGGTGGAACCGGAGCGGCGAGCTTTACAATCTATCCAAGGACCCGGCCGAGAGGCGGAACCTCGTGGACCAGGAGCGCGAGCGGGCCAAAACGCTCCTCCGACTGATCATCGCGCAGGACCGGGAGACCGCCAAGCGGAGCCATCGCGTCCAAGGACAGGAGCCGCTGCCTGAAGACGTGGTCGAAGGGCTCCGTTCGTTGGGCTACGTGCGGTAGCTTCGGGCTCAACTCGCCTTGGCGTCAGCCACGGGCGTCGAAAGCCTGCGTCCTATCTGGTGGATCGTCTCGCACTCCGTGGACGAGACCAGCAGATTTTCGAGCACCGTCTTGGTCGATTTGGATTCCTTGTTCTTCTTGTCGACCTTGACCGTCACCTCATCGACCTTGAGGGTGTTGGTCATGCCGCACTGCTTGCACTTGTGGAGCCCGACCTGCATCCAATTGCTCGCGTCGGCGGCACGCCCACCCAGGCGTTCCAGGAATCCGAGATCCTTCGATTCCATGTGACGCTTCAGCTCGGCCGGATCGCACGGCTGCAGCTCGGCGATATTGCCTTCTTCCGTACACCAGGAGCCGCACGATTCGCAGTAGGGATCGGAATCCATCATCGACTTCGCCACGAGGAAGGAGGCCCCTCCGATCAAGAGAGCCTCGAGTCCCCAGACCGCCCAGAGCACTCCACCGGTCGGCGTGCTTCCCTTGATGTCCCACGCACCCTGGTTGTTGACTTCCAGGATCAGCGACCAGAGGAAGGACGGATTCAAGGCGAGAACCAGCAGATTTCGCTCTTCCACGTCGGCCCGGCCCAGGAACGCGTACATCCAGACGACCCAATGCGCCCAGACGGCGATGACGCCGAGCACCACGCCGATCATCGCGGCCACCTGGGAATTGCGCACCTTCTGGCGCTTCAGCAGGTTCGTCCCCACAAATCCCACGGCGCCGCCGAAGAACACCGACGCAAAGAAGTTGATGTAGATGAACGGGCAGTAGAGGATCACATAGGCATAGACAAACGCCAGCACGACCGCCGCCGCCGCTCCGCCCAGCAGACTGCCAAGAGCTCCAGAAGCCGAATAGTTGCCGGAATGCTGGTAGTACAGCAAGCTGGGATTGTCCATGCCGCCGCCTCCTTGCCTGTCGTGTTTGAAGCAGGCTACGCTGGAGGCCCTTGCCAAGTCAAGCTGACCTCGGGGCGCTCTAAGGCATCGTCACAAAGTAAGTATGTCGGCTGCAAGCGTAGCGCCTGGGAGCGCCGGCGCCTCGCCGGCGCCAACTTTCCGCGAGCAGAGGGGCCATCAACACGCACCAACGCTCCGCAGGCCAGAAGGATCGCCCCTTGCCTAACGATCGTGAAACCGCCGGCGGGGCGCCGGCGGTCCCAGGCGCTACGCCTGCAGCACTTATTTCGCGACGGGCCCTAACTGGTCATCAACCCTCAAGGGGAATACACTCGGTACTATCCAAGAAGGGACATACAATGGCGACACGGATCATGAAACTGGACGACGAAACCGAGAAGATCCTGGACCAGTTGGTCCGCGCGACAGGCCTGTCGGTCTCGGCTGTTCTCATGCAGGGGCTGTTGACTCTCCGCGAGCGAATGGAGGGACCGTCTCACCTCTCGGCCTGGGATCTCTACAGAGACCTGGACCTCGGACCTGGCGGATACTCGATCGCCTCGTCTACCACGAGCCGCCGGGGTGTCCAGGAGGCACTTCGCAGGAAACTCAGCGGGTGATTCACTGGATGCATCTGGCGTCGAGTATCGCCTGCCGCACATCCTCTGGCATCTCGGCCGCTTGAAGTCGACCGAGCCAAGCGGAGACCGGGGTGATCCAAACCTCGGCCGCGCCGTTTCCCCGTTCGTATCCCGTCCAGACCAGACCGACGAGCTCGCCATTGCTGTTCAATACAGGTGCTCCTGATGAGCCCGGACCGACTCGGCTTGCCTGATCGGCGGAGAGAGTCGTAATGACGGTCATCGCCGAATATCGATTCCCATTCCTCATACGGGGGTCAAGGTCGCGGCGCATGAGCGGTCGAGCGTCGCGGACGATCAGCCTTGCCGTCACCGGAGGGAAAACCCCATGGGGACTGCTGGTGACTGTCAGCGTTTCTCCCGGTTTCAAGGCCCGATCTGAGAGACAAGGTGTCGTCACCCTCGCGACGCCCAACAGGGAAGGCCCCAGGCGAGAAATAGCGAGCTCGATATCCCGATTCTCATAGATGAGATCCTCGACGGGCGCGTCAATGGCATGGATTCCATACCGCCAAGCCGGGACTCTGAAGTACGCCTCATCACCCAGAAATCTCAAGACATGCTGATTGCTGAGCAGGAGTCCATCCCCGAGATACACGCCAGATCCTGGCCTCACCCTACCGGCCGGTTGCAGCGGGAAGGAGACGAGGAAACCGGCTACGACGATCGCCATGCCTGCCAGGCTGATAGTAAAGCGTCGGAACCATCGAGCCATCTCCTACACCTACGGACGTTCCGTCGGAGAGGTTGCCCCTGGCCCGGGAAGCTCCGGCCACTCGCCGCCGGTCTCCTCCGCTGCCAGCAGATGCTCTAATGATCGGTAACGATAGAGGGTGGGGGCATGCTGGAGGAAGAGGCCGCCTGTGTCCGCTGTAGGTCCGTAGGTGGAATAGACAGGACGTCCAAGCAGCCGAAGGTAGACCGTGAGTTGGCCTCGGTGGTGGGCGGAGTGGTTCAGGCGACGCAAAAAGATCCACGCCCGGGAGCGCGTGACATCGAAAAACTTCGCTTCGTCAGACCACCAATCAGTTCCCTTCTCGGACAGAATTCGATGCCGCGCCTCCGAAGCCTGCGCATAGTGACGCAGAAAGGACAGCCTGTCTTCCGAGGCGGGCAGAGCAGGCAGCGCGATCTCGACGCCCAGCATGTTGCGCATCCATCCGTCCTCGGAGATGCACTGGTGAACCATGTGCTCGAGAGGGGATCGGGCACGAGGAGCCGGTCGGAACCGGAGGTCCTCGCCAGCAAAGCACGACCAGACGCTGAGCGTCTTGAGCCTCTCGGTATTGTAGGCGTCCAGGAGAAAAGAGCCGGGATTCGAGTCTGTCATGGTCGTCCGAGTCTTAAGCAGCGGACTCGACGGCCGCGAGGTTCTCTCGGATGATCCGTGGATGCCGAGCGGCGATACGCAGCAAGGCAATCGCCGGTCCCTCTGGATGCCGTCTCCCCTGCTCCCAATTCCGAAGAGTATGGACACTGATACCCATAGCGGCGGCGAATTGCTCCTGCGTGAGACCAACGAAGCGACGCAAGGCTGAAATGTCTTCCCCGGATTCGAACTGCCCGATCATGAAACGCTCTCGAACTCGCGCAGGAAGCGCTCGGGCAAAATGCTCCTCCGTCAGCTCTGGAATGTCACTCATGGTTTTCCATCCATATAGGCGCGGTATAGCGCTTGCTCACGCCCATTGGCCCACCGCAGCCTCCCCAAAGGAGATGCCGTGGTTTTGTTGATTCGCACGATTCTTGGCCTCATCCCATGCGACCCTCACATCCGAAGGATAAGCTGCCTGACCGCCCTAAGTCAATGGCTTAGTCAGTCAGTCCCCAACGGGGGCGCAGACATGAATGCCAGGTGTTGAAACCCCTGGTCCTACGCCTACGTCCCTTCGGGACTCTCAGGCTTCTTCGGGCCGACGGGAACGGTACCGAATTTGGGGACCCACTAGTGCTCCGTCACGTCTGAATTGCTGGATCGCTAATACCCTGAACGCGGCGCGCTTTCCCTGGGACCGCTGGCGTCTCGCCGGCACCCTCAAAACATTGGGCCGAAGGCCCGACCTTCTGGCAGGGGCGGCAACAATTGCCGGCGTTCCGCCGATTCCTCCAGACATGCCGGCGAGGACGCCGGCGCTCCCAGGGAAAGCGCGCTTCGGCAAAGTTCAACTGGCAGTTCCAGTTTGACGAGACACTCAAACCTCATTGAACACAATCCCCCCATCCTTCTCCCGCGTAATCACCAGAAGCACCTGGGCCTTCACCTCCGCGCGGTCTGTTTCTTCGTCGAGCCGATTCCAGGTCGCGAACCAGCGCCCGAACTGGTAGAAGACCCCCAGATTGCTCTCCTCCGGGGTGAAGCCGGTCGCCAGGATGTCCCCGGGATCGTCGGTCGGATGCGGCATGAAATAGCGCCAGACCACGAAGTCGTAGAGGATCTGGGCCATGGCTGGATCGTGGCCTTTTTCCAGGTCGAGCCCCTGCGGAATGTGAAGCTCGTCCAGGAGCAAGTCCAGTTCCTGCGCGGCGTTCCAGAGATGCTGCCGGAAAGTCCCGTCGGCGGGCGTGTCGCTTTTCTGGGACTTCATCAACAGGCTGAGGCATTGGGTATGCAATTGCTCCAGCTCGGTCTGGATCTCCATCGGAGCTTCGCTCCGGTCCTCGTTCGGCTCACTCACGGGCTTGCCTCCTTTCCGCATCGGGAGCAGGACTCTAGCCAAAGCCCACGCTCTGAAGCCCTGCCTTTGGCAGGCACGGTCAGCGTGTGACCGGGCGAGGGCTATCTCTTGGCGGAAACGAGGCTTAGGTGGTGCTTTGCCGGCCGTATGACGCTCGCCGCCGCCGGGCCGCGGGTTTCTTCACCACGGGGTGGAGGGCCTTCGCCACGAGCGCGCCGAGACCCAGTTTCCGGATTTTCGTCTTGAGGCCGTTCCTCGACATCTTGATGAGGCGGGCGGCTTCTGTGATGTTGCCGTCCGTTCTCGCCAGCGCGGCTGCGATGAGGTTGCGGTCGTGGGCGTCCAACGCTTTCCAGTATCCGCCGTTGGCAAGGTCGATCTCTTCGGCGGGCGCGGCGGGCTTCGCTTCCCTGACCTCGACCTTGGACGGCGCGGCGGGCTCTGGATCGGTCGGAACCGGCGGCGCGCCTCTCAGGGCTACGACAGGATAGGCGGGAATGCTCCAATGACGCAATGTGTAGAGCCGCACTTCCAGGAGCTTGCCCAGCGTCACGGCCCGGGATCGGACCTCGGCGATCAGATCTTCCCAGACACGCTTCATTTGCGGATGGCAAAAAGGCGTATTGAGCAGGGCTCCGGCGTCTTCGCACAACCGGGCGGCCTTGTCCAGGGCTCCCCTCTTCAACAGCGACTCGAAGAAGGCCAGGATGTAAAGGAAAGCCGACTTGTACAAACCCTCTTCGAGTGCGCCGTCGATCACGGCCCGGAATGCTTTTTCCGATTCGCGGGCATAGCCGAAGGCATCCAGCAGGCGGGCCTTTCGGTAGTCGGATTCGAGCTGCGTTCGCGGGCTCCAGAGCTGCTCGTAGAGCGGGCGGCTCGCAAGAAAGGTGCGGCGCGCCTGCGCCGGTCGCTTCAGCTCGATCAGGCAGTCGGTCAGGATGTCCTTCGACAACATTTCCAGGCGCAGGTTCCGGAGCGGGGCGAGCTGCTCCAAAGCCTCTTTCGCCTGGGCCATGGCCTCTTCGAAACGGCCTTCATTGAAAAGGAAGCCGGCCTCTTTGACCGCGACAGAAGCGAGGCCGTTGGCATCCTGGCTCGCGCGGTACCGCTCCGCCGCCTGAGCCAGTTGGCGATGGGCGGCTTCAAGGTTTCCAGTGTCGCTCGCGAGGGACGCGGAGATGGAAAAGAAACGGGCCTTGAGCCTCGGGTCGCCGGTCCCCCGTTCGAGGTGGCGCCAGGCTTCCTGCAACTCTCGATGCGAGGGGGTCCAGTCCGCGGCGATGCGGCGGCAGTTCGCCACGACGATCCGGGCCTCTCCCTGGAGATCGTTCTTCAGCTCCTGGGAGTAGGGAGGACAGGAAAGCGTTTCGGCCACGGCAAGAGCCGTGAACGCGGCCTCCTCTCCGAGGTGCGGATCGTTCGGGGCGAGGCGGGACGCTTCCTCGATGACAACCTTGAACACTTCGCGGGTCTGCAGGGAGAGCACGGACCGGACCCGCTCGCGCTGGCGGTCCGGCGCGAGCTCTCTCAGCTCGGCCCACCAGCCTCCGGCGAGCAGCTCGTCATGACTCTGCCGCTCCTCCTGCTCCAGAAGGGTCAGGAGCGCGGCCCACGGCCTGGACACGAGCACGAGGGCGGAGCGCTCGCGAAGCTCCTCCACCACGGCGGCGGCCATCTC
>DATANP010000675.1:0-18590 GCA_036266195.1 Thermoanaerobaculia bacterium
GATCACCCGCCGGATCGACGTGCACGTCTCCACCCCGGGCTGCTCCAGGAACACCTGGAGCATCGACGGCACGAAGTGCAGCGTCGTCACCCCCTCGCGCCGGATCAGGTCGGCCAGGTAGGCGCTGTCCTGGTGGCCGCCCGGACGGGCCACCACCAGCCGCGCCCCCACCATCAGCGGCCAGAAGAATTCCCAGACGGAGACGTCGAAGCTGAACGGGGTCTTCTGCAGGACCACGTCCCCGGAGGTCAGCCCGTACTGCTCCTGCATCCAGACCAGACGGTTGACGATCGCCCGGTGGGTGTTGACTGCGCCCTTGGGCCGGCCCGTCGAGCCCGAGGTGTAGATGGCATAGGCGCCCGTCGTGGGCGCGATGAATCGCGCCCCTACACCCGGACCGTGATTGTAGGGGCGCGATTCATCGCGCCCTACGACGCTCCGGATCGCCGCGGCGTCGAGGACGATCGATACCCCCGAGTCCTCCACCATGTACGCGATCCGATCGGCCGGATAGCCCGGATCGATCGGCACGTACGCGGCACCGGCCTTGAGGATGCCCAACAGCCCGACCACCAGCTCCAGCGAGCGCTCCGTCGAGATCCCGACCAGTTCGTCGGGCCGGTCACCCAGCGCGTCCGCGAGACGCTCGGCCCGCTCGTCCAGCTCGCGGTAGGTGAGCGTCTCGCCCTCGAAGGTGACGGCCGGCGCGTCCGGCGTCTTCCGCGTCTGTTCCTTGATCCAGCCGTGGAGCGGCCATTCGAGGTCCCAGTCCACCCGGGAGTCGTTCCACTCCCGCAGCAGGTGCTGGACCTCGGCCTCGCCCAGCAGCGGCAGGTCGGAGAGGTGCGCCGCGGGATCGGCCACGGCCGCGGCGAGCAGCCTCTCGTAGTGACCGGCCAGACGCTTCGCGGTCGCCTCGTCGAACAGGTCGAGGTTGTAGAGGACGCTGCCGGCCAGGCCCTCGGCCGTTTCGGTGAGCGCCAGGCGCAGGTCGAACTTGGCCGTGCCGGTGTCCGGGATCGCGGGAGTCACCGTCACGCCGGGCAGGTCCAGGCTCTCCACGGGAGCGTTCTGGAGGATGAACATGACCTGGAACAGCGGCGAATGGGCCAGCGAGCGCTCGGGGTGCAGCTCCTCGACGAGCTTCTCGAACGGCAGGTCCTGGTGGGCGTACGCGCCGAGCAGGATCTCGCGGGTGCGGCCGAGGAGGTCCTGGAACGCCGGATTGCCCGAGAGGTCCGCCCGCAGCACCAGGGTGTTCACGAAGAACCCGATCATCCCCTCCGTCTCGGACCGGCCGCGCCCCGCGATGGGCGTCCCCACCGGCACGTCGTCGCGGTCGGCGAGCCGGCCGAGCAGCGCCTGGAACGCGGCGAGCAGGACCATGAACGGAGTGGCGCCGCAGCGCCGGGCGAGCGTCTGCACGCCGTCGCGCCCGTCGAGAAGAGCCGCGGGCAGCGCCACCGGGAATCGTCCGCCCCTGCCGCTCGGCGCCGGCGGCCGGGGCCGGTCGGCCGGCAGCTCCAGCACGGGCGGCGCGCCGGCCAGGTGCTCCCGCCACCAGCCGAGCTGCCGCTCCAGGACCTCGCCCCGCAGCCACTGCCGCTGCCAGGCGGCGAAGTCGGCGTACTGGACGGGCAACCCGGGGAGAGAGGCTCCAACGTAGAGCGCGGTCAGCTCGCGCAGGAGCACGCCGATCGACCAGCCGTCGGAGACGATGTGGTGCTGGGTGAGGAGCAGCGTGTGCTCGTCCTCCCCGGTGCGCGCCAGCACGGCGCGCAGGAGAGGCCCGCGCGACAGGTCGAACGGCCGCCGGGCCTCGTCCCGCGCGAGGCGCGCCAGCTCCCCGGGCACGCCGCGCAGATCGACGGCCGGCAGCTCCAGCGCCTCCGGCCCGATCACCTGGAGCACCCGCCCGTCGGAGCTCACGCCGAAGGCGGTGCGCAGCGACTCGTGGCGCCGGACGACGTCCCGGAGCGCCGCGGCGAGCCTCGCCGGGTCGAGCCGGCCGCGCAGGCGGAGGGCGGCGGGGAGGTTGTAGGCGGCGCGGTCGGCGCCGAAGCGGTCGAGGAACCAGAGCCGCTCCTGCGCGAAGGAGGCCGGCAGGTCTCCGTCACGGGAAACGGGCACGATCGGCGGCGCCTCCAGGTCGAGCGCCGCGCCGCGCGCCGCCTCGATCCGCGCCGCCAGATGAGAGAGGACCGGCGCTTCGAACACGGTCCGGAGCGGCAGCTCGACCCCCAGCAGCTCGCGCACCCGCGAGACCATCCGCGTGGCGAGGAGCGAGTGGCCGCCCCGCTCGAAGAAGTCGTCCTCCGGCGCCACCGGTCCGCTGCGGAGGACCTCGGACCAGATCCCGGCGAGCAGCTCTTCGATCGGCGTCAGCGGCGTGCGCAGCGCGCCGGCCGGGCCCGAGGATACTGGCTCGCTCTCCTCGACGCTGGCCAGCGCCCGCCGGTCCACCTTGCCGTTCGGGGTCAGGGGCAGGGCCGCGAGCGCGACGATCACCGCCGGCACCATGTAGTCCGGCAGCTTGCGAGAGAGGAACGCGCGCAGCTCCGGTGTGCCGGGGATCGCCCCCTCGGCCTCCACATAGGCCACCAGCCGCCGGCCGCCCGCGCCGTCCTCGGGCGCCAGCACCGCCGCCTGGCGCACCGCCGGGTGCTCGCAGAGCGCGGCCTCGATCTCGCCGAGCTCGATGCGGAAGCCGCGCAGCTTGACCTGGGTGTCGAGGCGGCCGAGGAACTCGATCTCGCCCCCGGGGAGCCGCCGGGCCAGGTCGCCGGTGCGGTACAGACGTTCGCCCGGGAAGACCGGCAGCGGAGAGGGCACGAAGCGCTCCGCGGTCAGGTCCGGGCGGCCGGCATAGCTCCGCGCCAGCCCGTCGCCTCCGGTGTACAGCTCGCCCGGCACGCCGAGCGGCACGGGCTGCAGGTCGCGGTCGAGCAGGTAGACCCGCGTGCTCGCGATCGGCCGCCCGATGGGCACCGAGGAGGCCAGCAGGCTTCCGGCACCCATGGACCAGCAGCAGGTGAAGGTGGTGTTCTCGGTGGGCCCGTAGCCGTTGATCAGGCGATGCCCCGGCCGGATCTCCTCCAGGACCCGCCGCACGTGCGGCACCGACAGGGCGTCGCCGCCCGCCAGGAGCTGGCGCACCCCGCGCAGGCTCTCCGGCTGCGCCTCGACCATCTGGTGGAAGAGGCCGGCGGTCAGCCAGAGGGTGGAGATCCCCTCGCTCCGCAGCACCTCGCCCAGCTCCTCCAGCGACGGGACATGCGGCGGGAAGACGGCGAGCCGGCCGCCGTTGAGGAGCGGCCCCCAGATCTCCAGCGTCGAGGCGTCGAAGGGGATCGGCGCGAGCTGGAGGAAGGTCTCCGCCTCGTCCATCTCCGCGAAGCCACCGTCCCGCACCAGGCGGACGATGCTGCGGTGCTCGATCTCCACGCCCTTGGGCCGGCCGGTGGAGCCCGAGGTGTAGAGCACGTAGGCCAGGCTGCGCGGCCCGGCCAGGCTCACCGGATCCTCGCCGGGCTCGGCCTCGATCGCCTCCCGCTCCCGGTCCACGCAGAGCGCCCGGGCGCCGCGCTCGCGCAGGGGCCCGGCGAGCGTGGCGAGCAGCGGCTCCCGGGTGAGCACCAGGTCGATCCGGCCGTCGTCCAGGAGGAAGGCCAGCCGTTCCGCCGGCAGCCCTGCGTCGAGCGGCAGGTACGCCGCGCCGGCCTTGAGCACGCCGAGCAGGCCCGCGATCAGGTCGAGCGAGCGCTCCAGGCAGACCCCGATCCGCTCCTCGGGGCCGGCGCCGAGCCGCCGCAGACGGCGCGCGATGCGGTTGGCCCGGGCGTTCAATCCGGCATAGGTCAGGCTCCGCCCCTCGCAGGTGACGGCCACCCGGTCCGGCGACCGGCGGGCCTGCTCCTCGAACAGCTCGTGCACCGGCCGGTCCGGATGGACGGCAGCCGTGTCGTTGTGCTCGCAGAGCAGGGCGTGGCGCTCCGGCCCGGTGAGGAGCGCCAGACCGGAGATCCGCCGCCCCGGATCGGCCGCGGCCTGCCCCAGCAGCACGCCGAAGTGCTCCAGCAGGCGGAGGACCGTGGGCGCGTCGAACAGGTCGCGGTCGTACTCGGCCTGGACGGCGAGCCCGTCTCCGGCCGGCGAGACGGCCAGGGTCAGGTCGAACTTGGCGGTATCGCCGATATCGCCGATCTCGTTGGCGAGGGGCAGGAAGCCGAGCGCGAGCCCGCCCGGCGCGGCCGCCGCGACCGGCGGCTCGGACTGGAAGAGGAAGACGACCTGGAACAGCGGTGTGTAGGCCAGGCTGCGCTGCGGCTGGAGGGCCTCGACGAGCTTCTCGAAAGGCAGGTCCTGATGGTCGTACGCGTCGAGAGCGGTCTCCCGCGTCCGCCGCAGGATCTCCCGGAAGGTCGGGTCGCCGGACAGGTCGGAGAGCAGGACCAGGGTGTTGACGAAGAAGCCGGTCAGCCCCTCGGTCTCGGTCCGGTTGCGGTTCGCGACCGGGGTGCCGACCGGAATGTCGTCCCGCCCGGTGTAGCGCCGGAGCAGGGCCTGGAAGACCGCGAGCAGGGTCATGAAGGAGGTCGCGCCGGCACGGCCGGCCAGCGACTCCAGGCCGGCGGCGAGCTGCGGCGGGAGGACGGTGCCGGCCACGGCGCCGCGCAACGAGCGGACAGCCGGACGCGGCCGGTCCGTGGGGAGGTCCAACATGGCCGGCAGGCCGGCGAGGCGCCCGCGCCACCAGGCGATCTCGGCCTCCAGGGTCTCACCGGTCAGCCAGCCCCGCTGCCAGGCCGCGAAGTCCGCGTACTGGACCGGCAGCGCCGGCAGCGAGCCCCCCGCGTAGAGGGTCATCAGCTCGCGGATCAGCAGGCGGATCGACCAGCCGTCCGAGACGATGTGGTGCATCGTCAGAAGCAGGGCATGGTCCTCGTCTCCGAGGCGCAGCAGGGTGGCGCGCAGGAGCGGCCCGGCCTGCAGGTCGAACGGCCGGCGCGCGTCCTCGGCGGCGAGGCGCAGGGCCTCGGAGACGGACACTCCATCCACGACCGGAAGCGGCACGCGCGCCTCCGGAGCGATTCTCTGGAGCACCGTGCCGTCCGGCGCCAGCGCGAAAGTGGTGCGCAGCGACTCGTGGCGGTCCGCCAGCGCGTCCAGAGCCGCGGACAGCGCCGGGACCGAGAGCGCGCCGCGCAGCCGCAGCGGCGACGGCAGGTTGTAGGCGGTGCCGCCGTCGCCGAGCTGCTCCAGGAACCAGAGCCGCTCCTGGGCGAAGGAGGCCGGCAGGTCGCGGTAGCGCGGGATGGGCTCGATGCGATCGATCCGGGGCAGGGCGCTCCGGCGCGACGACTCCACCCGCGCGGCGAGGCCCGCCACCGTGGGCGACTCGAAGAGCGCGCGCAGCGGCAGGTCGGCGCGGAAGACCTCGCGCACCCGCGAGACGACCTGCGTGGCCAGGAGCGAATGGCCGCCCAGGGCGAAGAAATTGTCGTGCACGCCGACCCGGCCGATCCCGAGAACGTCCTGCCAGATCCCGGCGATCAGCTCCTCCGCGGCGGTGCGGGGAGCCTCGGACGCCGCCTCTCCCCCCGGCCGGCCCGGCGCGAGGCCCGCGAGCGCCTTGCGGTCCACCTTGCCGTTCGGGGTCAGCGGCAGGGCGTCCAGGAAGACGAAGGACGCGGGCACCATGTAGGCCGGCAGGCGGGACTCCAGCCAGCTCGGGAGATCCCCCTCCCCCACCAGGAACGCCGCGAGCGACCGCTCGGCGCCCTCGCCCAGGGCCAGGACCACGGCCTCGCGCACGCCGGGGCACGCCAGCAGGTGCGACTCGACCTCGCCCAGCTCGATGCGGAAGCCCCGCACCTTGACCTGATGGTCGATCCGCCCCAGGAAGTCCAGGCGGCCGTCCACCCGCCGGCGGACCAGGTCGCCGGTGCGGTACATCCGGTCGCCGGCTTCGCCAAAGGGGTCCGGGACGAAGGCCGCCGCGGTCAGGCCGGGACGGTTGAGATAGCCGCGCGCCAGGCCGGCGCCGGCCAGGTACAGCTCGCCGGGCACGCCGATCGGGAGCGGCCGCAGCCAGCGGTCCAGCACGTGCGCCCGCGTGCCGGCGACGGGCACGCCGATCGCCGGCTCCTCCCCCGGCGCCACCCGGCTCCACGTCGAGTAGGTCGTGTCCTCGGAGGGGCCGTAGAGGTTGTAGACGCTCTCCACCGTGGGCACGGCGTACAGGGCGTCCACCAGCGTCCGCGGCAGCGGCTCGCCCGCCAGATTCACGGTGCGCACCGACGCGGGCAGGCCGTCCGCGCGCAGCAGCGCGCCGATCGCCGAGGGCACGGTGTTGACCAGGGTCACCGCCTCCCGCGCCGGCAGCCCGGAGAGGGCCAGGGCGTTGTCCGCCAGCACGAGCGTGCCGCCGCGGGTGAGAGTCAGGAAGATCTCGAACACGGAGAGGTCGAAGGTCACCGAGGTCGAGGCCAGCACCGTCTCCCCGGCCGCCCAGATCCCGGCCGCCCAGTCGAGAAGCGCCGTGGCGCTGCGGTGCTCGATCGCCACCCCCTTGGGCCGCCCGGTCGAGCCCGAGGTGTAGATGAGATAGGCGAGGTTGCCAGGAGCGGCGAGCGGCGGCAGCGGACCGGGGTCGTCGTCCAGCTCGAAGCTTCCCTCCGTGATCAGGATGCCGGCCTGCGCGTCCTCCAGAATCATCGCCAGGCGCTCGCCCGGATGGGCCGGGTCGAGCGGTACGTAGGCGCCGCCGGCCTTCTGGACGGCGAGCAGGGCGACGATCAGGTCCGGGGTCCGCCCGAGCGCGACGCCCACCCGGGACTCGGGGCCGACGCCCCGGTCGCGCAGCCGGCGGGCCAGGCGGTTCGAGCGGGCGTCCAGCTCCGCGTAGGTCAGCGCCTGCTCTCCATGGACCAGGGCCACGGCTGCGGGGGTGCGCGCCGCCTGCGCCGCGAAGCGCTCGGGCAGCGTGAGACTGGAATCCGCCGCGGCCGTGTCGTTCCACTCCACGAGGAGCTGGTGGCGAGCCGCCTCGGAGAGCACCGGCAGGCTCCAGAGCGGGCGCCAGGGGTCGCCGGCGATGCCGTTGAGCAGCGCGCCATAGGACTCCAGGAGGCGCAGAGCGTCCGTCCCGTCGAGCAGGTCGGCGTCCCAGTCCAGGCGCACGCGCAGGCCGTGCGGCGAGTCCTCGGCAAAGAGGGCGAGGTCGAACTTGGCCGTGCCCTCGCCGCGGTCGCCGGCTTCGAGCGGCGAGACGGCCAGCCCGTCCAGCTCCAGGCCGCGGTCCGAGGCGCGCTCCTGGAGCGAGAACGTCACCTGCACCAGCGGGTTGACCGCCAGGCTGCGCTCCGGCTGCAGCTCCTCGACGAGGCGCTCGAACGGGACGTCCTGGTTGGCGAAGGCGCCGAGCGCGCTCTCCCGCACCCGCGCCAGCAGCTCGCGGAACGTAGCCGCGCCGGCGAGGTCCGTGCGTAGCACCAGAGTGTTCACGAACAGGCCGATCAGCCCTTCCGTCTCCACCAGCGTGCGGCCCGACACCGGCGTGCCCACGAGCAGGTCCTCCCGCCCGGTGCAGAGGTGGAGCAGGACCTCGAACGCGGCGAGGAGCGTCATGAAGCGGGTGGCCCCTTCGCGCTGCCCCGCCTCACGCACGGCCTCGGAGACCGGGCGCGGGATCTCCAGCGAGCGCCAGGCTCCGCGCCGGCCCGGGACCGGCGGGCGCGGCCGGAAGGGCAGCTCCAGGACCAGGGGAGCGCCGTCGAGCCGCGCCCTCCACCAGGCGAGCTGCCGGTCCCCGGTCTCCCCCTCGATCCGGTCGCGCTGCCAGGCGGCGAAGTCCGCGTACTGGATCGGCAGGGCCGGCAGGAGCGCCGGCAGGCGGGTGACGCGGACGCGGTAGAGGAGCGCGAGCTCGGATTGGAAGACGGCGAGCGATCCGCCGTCGGCGATCGAGTGGTGGAAGGAGGCCAGGAGCGCATGGTCCCCGTCCCCGAGGCGCAGCAGCGCGGCGCGGAAGAGCGGCCCCCTCTCCAGGTCGAACGGCCGCTCCGCCTCCATCCTGCCCAGGCGGCGCGCCTCGCCCTCGCGACGGTCCGCGGGCAGCGCCGCCAGGTCCGCGACGGGAAGGAACGGGAAGGAGCCCGGGCCGGGCGGCGACACGACCTGCACCGGCTCGCCGTCCTCGACGGCGAAGGTGGTGCGCAGCGGCTCGTGGCGGGCCACGAGGCCGGCCAGGGCGGCTTCCAGGGCCAGGGGATCGAGGAGCCCGCGCAGGCGCCAGGCGAACGGCAGGTTGTAGACCGCGCCGCCGGGCGCGAGCTGGTCCAGGAACCAGAGCCGCCGCTGGGCGTAGGACGCCGGGAAGACGAAGACGCCGCCGCCCGGCTCGGATGGCTCGGGCGCAGCACCCGGCCAGGGATCCAGGGTGCTGATCGTCATGGGCCCTCTCTTCGCCCGATCCCGGAGCGCGACCGGAGGTTGGACGCGGAGCGCGACAACGTGGCGATCCGGGGCGCCTCCACGGCTTTGGCCTCCCGCACGGCGCCCAGGAGCCGCGCCACCGTGGGCTCCTGGAACAGGCTGCGCAGCGGCAGGTCGACGCCGAAGTCCCGCCGCACGCGCGCCACGATCCGGGTCGCCAGCAGCGAATGGCCGCCGAGCCGGAAGAAGTCGTCGTGGAGCCCCACCCGCGGCACGCCGAGCACCTCGGACCAGATCGCGGCCAGGCGGACCTCGTCCTCGGCCGCGGGCGCCACGAAGCCCTCCGCCGCTCCCGCGCCGTTCACAGGGAGCGCCGCGAGCGCGCGGCGGTCCAGCTTGCCGTTCGGCAGCCGCGGCAGGGACTCCAGGAACCCGAACGCGGACGGGACCATGTGGGACGGCAGCCGCGACTCCAGCCAGGCCCGCAGAGACCTCACCCCCTGGCCCCCTCTCCCATCTCCCTCCCAACCCCCGCCGGGAGAGGGGGAACCTGGCTGAGGCGGAACGGCAGGATCGTAGAGATATCCTTCCAGATGCGTTCCCCCTCTCCCCCCGGGAGAGGGGGACAGGGGGTGAGGTTCCACCACCACGAACGCCACGAGCCGGCGCTCCGCTCCTTCGCCCAGTGCCAGCACGGCCGCCTCATGCACGCCCGGGAAGGCGAGAACGTGCGTCTCGACCTCGCCCAGCTCGATCCGGAAGCCGCGCAGCTTGACCTGGTGGTCGATCCGGCCCAGCAGCTCCAGGCAACCGTCGGCGCGGAAGCGCGCCAGGTCGCCGGTGCGGTAGAGGCGCCCGCCGGGCTCGCCGCCGAACGGGTCGGGCACGAAGCGCTCCGCGGTCAGGTCCGGCCGGTGGAGATAGCCGCGGGCCAGACCGGCGCCGCCCAGCCAGATCTCGCCGGGAGCGCCGGCCGCCGCCGGCCGCTGCCAGCGGTCGAGGAGATGGGCGCGGCCGTTGGAGAGCGGCCGGCCGATGGTGGCGGGCTCGTCGCCGCGGCGCCGCGCGCTCGTCGAGTAGGTCGTGTCCTCGGACGGGCCGTAGAGGTCGAGCACCCGCGCGCTCGTCTTCGCCTCGATCTCCGCCACCAGCGCCGGCGCCAGCGGCTCGCCAGCCAGGTTCACGGTGCGCACGGACCGCGGCAGCGCCTCCAGCCGCAGCAGTCCGGCCATGGCGGAAGGGACGGTGTTGACCAGCGTCACCTGCTCCGCCTCGGGCAGGCCGGCCAGGGCCAGGGCGTCGTCGGCCAGGATGACCGTGCCGCCCAGCGCCAGGGGCACGAACAGCTCGAAGACCGAGAGGTCGAAGTTGATCGAGGTCGAGGCCAGCACGCCGGCCAGGTCCTCCGGCAGGAAGACCTCCGCCGCCCAGTCCACCAGGGCCGTGGCGCTGCGGTGCTCGATCGCCACGGCCTTGGGCCGGCCGGTCGAGCCCGAGGTGTAGATCAGATAGGCCAGGTGATCGGGCAGGACGGCCGCCGGAGCCTCGCCGGTCAGGACGGTGACGTCATCGCGATCCAGACAGACCGAGCGGACCGGCTCCGGCAGACGGGCCAGGAGCGGCTCGCGGGTGACGACCAGGGGCTCCTCCCATCCGCGCCCGCAGTCCTCCAGGAGGAAGGCGAGGCGCTCGGCCGGGTAGGCGGGGTCGAGCGGCACGTAGACGCCGCCGGCCTGGAGGATGGCGAGCAGGGCGGCAACCAGGTCGGGCGTCCGTTCCAGGCAGACCCCCACGGGTCTCTCGCTCCCAACCCCCAGCCGCTGCAGGTGGGCCGCAATCCGGCGGGCGCGGGCCATCAGCTCGGCGTAGGTGACGCGCTCACCCTGGCAGGCTACGGCCACGGCCCGGGGCGTGCGCGCGGCCTGGGCCGCCACCAGATCGTGGAGGCAGCGCTCCCGACGGACGGCCGCCGTGTCGTTCCACTCCACCAGCGCCTGCTGGCGCCCGGCTTCGGAAAGGAGCGGCAGGTCGGACAGCCGCAGGCCCGGGTCGGCCGCGGCGGCGGCCAGCAGGCCCGCGAGCGCGTCGAGGAGGCGGACGACCGTGGTGCGGTCGAAGAGATCCCGGCTGTACTCGGCGCGGAGGATCCTGCGGTCGGAGCGGTCCACCAGGCCGAGCATCAGGTCGAGCTTGGCCGTGCCGGTGTCCAGGTCCACGGGCTCGGCGTCCAGGCCCGCAAAGGCGGGCGGCGCGAACGGCGCGTTCTGGACGACGAGCATCACCTGGAAGACCGGCGCGTGGCTCAGGCCGCGCTCGGGCCGCAGCTCCTCGACGAGCTTCTCGAACGGCAGGTCCTGGTGCGCGTAGGCGTCGAGCGTCGTCTCCCGCACCCGCGCCAGCAGGTCCATGAAGGCCGGATCTCCCGCGAGGTCGGCGGGCAGCGCCAGGGTGTTCACGAACAGGCCGGCGACGGCCTCGGTCTCGGCCCGCTGCCGGTTGGCGATCGGGGTGCCCACCGGCGGATCTTCACGGCCGGTGATCCGGCCGAGCAGCGCCTGGACGCCGGCCAGGAGCGCCATGAACAGGGTGACGCCGCGGGCGCGGCAGAGGGCCTCCAGGCCGTCGAGATCGAAATCCAGGTCCACCCGCCCGCCGCGAGTACCCTGGACCGGGGGCCGCGGCCGGTCCGTCGGCAGCTCGAGGAGCGGCGGCAGCCCGTTCAGCCGGCCGCGCCAGAAGTCGAGCTGCCGTTGCAGCGGCTCGCCCCTCAGCCAGCCGCGCTGCCACGCCGCGTAGTCCGCGTACTGGAGGGCGAGCGGCGGCAGGGAGGCGCCCGCGTAAAGCCGTGCCAGCTCGCGCAGCAGCACGCCCAGGGTCCAGCCGTCCGCGACGATATGGTGCATTGCGAGGACCAGGAGATGGTCCTCCTCGCCGGTCCGCAGGAGGAGCACCCGCAGCAGCGGCCCGCGCGCGAGGTCGAACGGCCGTGCCGCTTCGGCCGCGGCCACGCGCAGGGTCTCTTCTTCCGGCATGCCGCGGAGATCGACGATCGGCAGCGCGAGATCCGGAGCGGGGGAGACGATCTGGACGACGCGCGCCTCGTCCGCCAGGGCGAACGTGGTGCGGAGGGCCTCGTGGCGGCGGACGATCCCGTTCAAGGCCGCGGCCAGGGAGGGGACCGAGAGCCGGCCGCGCAGCCGGAGCCCGGCCGGGACGTTGTAGACCGCTCCGACATCTCCGGGATCCCCGAGCTGGTCGAGGAACCAGAGCCTCTCCTGTGCGAAGGAGGCGGGCAGCTCGCCGCCTCGGGGGACGGGCTGAATCGGCGGGACGGGCTCTCCCTGCCGGGCCGCGTCGATCCGCGCGGCCAGCCCGGCGACCGTCGGTGCCTCGAACACCGCTCGCAGCGGCAGCTCGACGCCGAACACCCGGCGCACCCGCGAGACCACCTGCGTGGCCAGCAGGCTGTGGCCGCCGAGATCGAAGAAGCCGTCGTGGATCCCGACCGGCGAACGGTCCCGTACCTCGCCCAATACTTCGGCCCAGATCGCGGCGAGCAGCTCCTCGGCCGGCGTGCGCGGCGCCGCGAAGCCCTCGCCGGTCCCTTCCTCCCACTCCGGCTCCACCAGTGCGCGCAGGTCCACCTTGCCGTTCGGCGTGAGCGGCAGCGCGTCCAGGATCACGACCGCCGACGGGACCATGGCGGCCGGAAGGCGGACCTTCAACCAGTCGCGCAGGAGGGTCCGCGAGCCGCCGGGGAGGGTCTCGGACGAAACGGGGAGGGTTCCCGGCGGGCCGGGAAGGGTCCCCGGCGAAACGGGAAGGGTTCCCGGCGCGGCCGGGAGGGTTCCTGTCGGACCGGGAAGGATTCCCGGCGGGATGGGAAGGGTTCCCGGCAGCCCGGGAACCCTCCCCGCCGAGGCGGGAACCCTCCCGGCCGCGCCGGGGACACTCCCCGACAGGACCACATAGGCGACCAGCCGCGCCTCTCCGCCCCGCTCGCGCACAGCCACCACGGCCTCGCGGACGTCCGGGTGCGCGGCGAGCGCCGCCTCGATCTCCCCCGGCTCGACGCGGACGCCGCGGATTTTCACCTGATGGTCGATCCGGCCGAGGAACTCGATCTCGCCGTCCGCGCGATGGCGGACCAGATCGCCGGTGCGGTAGAGGCGCTCGCCCTCTCCTCGGGGATCCGGCACGAAACACTCGGCGGTCAGGTCGGGCCGGCCGAGATAGCCCCTCGCCAGGCTCTCGCCGCCCAGGCAGAGCTCGCCCGCCACGCCGGCGGGCACCGGCCGGCCGCGCCCGTCCAGGACGCAGGCCCGGGTGCCATCCACGGGACGGCCGATCGACGGCGCGCCCGAGCCCGCAGCCGCCACGGCGCCCCAGGTCGCCACCACCGAGCTTTCGGTCGGGCCATAGTGGTTCACGAGTTGGAACCGATGGACGGGGCCGGGCCGGCGGCGCAGGCGGTCGCCTCCCACCAGCAGCGCGCGGAGGCGGTTCCCGGGCGACGCCGGCCAGGGCTCGTCGAGCGCCAGCTCGGCCACCGGCGTCGGCAGGAAGGCGAGCGTGATGCCCGCGCCGGCGAGCCAGGGCACCAGGGCCGCCGGGTTCGCCCGCACGCCCTCGGGCGGGAACACGACCGCCGCACCCGAGAGCAGGTACGGCCACAGCTCCCAGACCGACGCGTCGAACCCCTCCCCCGCCATCTGCGGCGCCCGGTCCACGGGCGTGACTCCATAGGCCCGGCGGTGCCAGCGCACCAGGGCGAGCAGACCGCGGTGCGGGACCTCCACACCCTTGGGCCTGCCGGTCGAGCCGGAGGTGTAGATGACATAGGCAAGGGCGTCCGGGCACCCGCAAGTCTCCCCCTCTCCCGGGGCGGGGGACTCGGGCGGAGCGGGAGAGGGGGCCGGGGGGTGAGGGCCCATCACCACCCGCGCCCCGCAGTCCGCCAGCATTGCGGCCCGGCGCTCCTCCGGGTCGGCGGGGTCGAGCGAGACGTAGGCGCCGCCGGCCTTGAGCACCGCGAGGAGCGCAACAACCCGCTCCGGCGAGTGGCGCATCACGACCGCGACCTTCGACTCGGGCCGGACACCCTGGACGATCAGGTGCCGGGCCAAGCGGTCCGCCCGGGCGTTCAGCTCGCCGTAGGTGACCGTCCCACCCTCGGCGATCAGGGCCGGCGCGTCCGGCGTCCGCCGCGCCCAGGCCTCGAACGCGCCGTGGACGCTGCCCTGTTCCGGATGCACCCCGGTGTCGTTCCACTCGGTCAGAACCTGGTGGCGGGCGGCTTCGCCCAGGACCGGCAGCGCCGAGAGGGGCGCATCCGGGTCTGCGGCGGCGCCTTCGACCAGGGCAGCGTACGCGTCGAGCAGGCGGCCGGCCGCCGCGGCGTCGAAGAGCTGGACGTCGTAGTCCACCCGCGCGCCGGTTCCACGCTCGACAGAGACGGCGAGATCGAGCTTGACCCGGCCGTGGTGGACCTCCAGCGGCTCCACGTCGAGCCCGGACAGCCGCAGCCCGCCCGTGCCCTCCTGGAGACCGAAGATCACCTGCACGAGCGGGTCGTGACCGAGGTCGCGCTCCGGCCGCAGCGCCTCGACCAGGCGCTCGAACGGCAGGTCCTGGTGCGCATAGGCCTCCAGGGCCGCGGCGCGCACGCGCGCCAGCAGCCCGCGGAAGGTTGGATCGCCGCCGAGGTCCGTGCGCAGGACGAGGGTGTTCACGAACAGGCCGATCAGCCCCTCGGTCTCCTCCCCGGCCCGGTTGTCGATCGGGGTGCCGACGACGACGTCGGTGCGGCCGGAGAACGGGGTCAGCCGGAAGAGCAGGGCCTGGAAGGCGGCGAGGAGTGCCACGAACGGAGTGGCCCCCTCGCGCCGGCCCACCGCCTCCAGGGCCGGAGCCGCCGGCAGCAGATGCGTCCGCGCGGCGCCTCGACGGTCCCGGACCGCCGGACGCGCGCCGGCGAACGGCAGCTCCTGGACCGGCGGCGCGCCGGCCAGCCGCTCGCGCCACCAGGCGAGCTGCTCCTCCATCTCGCCGGCCCGATCCCGCTGCCAGAGGGCGAAGTCCGCGTATTGGATCGGCAGGTCCGGCAGCGGCGCGCCGGCATAGAGGGTTCCCAGCTCCCGGGCGAAGATGGCGAGCGAGCGGCCGTCCGCGACGATGTGATGGAAGACGGCGAGGAGGATGTGGTCATCCGGCGCCAGATGCACCAGGAGAGAGCGGAAGAGCGGGCCGCGCGCGAGATCGAACGGCCGGGAGGCCTCGGCGGCCAGAACATGGCGGACCTCCGCCTCCCGCGGGCCGGAGAGGTCGACGAGGGGGCACCTCCGCGGATACCGCGGGCGGTGCGGATGGACGACCTGGACCGGCTCGCTCTCCTCGACTTCGAAGGTCGTGCGCAGGGCCTCATGGCGCGCCGCGACACCGTTCAGGGCGCGCGCCAGCGCTCCGGGGTCGAGCGGACCGCGCAGCCGCCACGCGACCGGGAGGTTGTACAGCGGGCTGCCCGGCTCCATCCGGTCCGCGAACCAGAGCCGCCGCTGGGCATAGGAGGCCGGGAAGACGTAAACCTCTTCTTCGGGGCTCAAGCCGGGCCTCCCTCTACGGGCCGGACGCGCCGGTGTGCCGCGCGCGAGGCCGCCTGGATTCTCGGCCCTTGCGAGGCCCCGGCCTCGCGCACGGCGCGCGACAGGCCGTCGACGGTCGGCGCCTGGAACAGGCTGCGCAACGGCAGGTCCACCTCGAAAGCCCGGCGCACCTGGGCCATTACCCGCGTGGCCAGGAGGGAGTGGCCGCCGAGCCGGAAGAAGTCGTCGTGGATGCCCACGCGCTCGACGCCGAGCACCTCGGACCAGATCCGCGCCAGGCGCTCCTGTTCGGGCGACTCGGGCGGCGCGTAGGGGGTTGCCTCTCCGAGTTGCGCCGACTCCGGCGGCGGCAGCGCCCGGCGGTCCACCTTGCCGTTGCCGGTCAACGGCAGCGCGGGCAGGGTCACGAAGGCGGCCGGGATCATGTACTCCGGCAGGAACGCCACCAAGCGACCGCGCAGCTCATCGACGTCGGCCGGGGGCTCGGCTACGAGATAGGCAACGAGCCGTTTCTCACCCGGCGAGTCCTCTCGAGCCAGGACCACGGCCTCGCGCACGCCGGGCTGCGAGGCGAGCGCCGTCTCGATCTCTCCCAGCTCGATGCGGAAGCCGCGGATCTTGACCTGATGATCGATCCGGCCCAGGTACTCCAGGTCGCCGCCGGGCAGGTAGCGCGCCAGGTCGCCCGAGCGATAGAGCCGCGAGCCGGGCGGGCCGAACGGATCGGGCACGAAGCGCTCGGCGGTCAGCTCCGGCCTGCCCAGGTAGCCGACCGCCAGCCCCGCGCCGCCGACGTGGATCTCTCCGGGCACGCCGACCGGCTGCGGCCGCAGGTCCGCGTCCAGCACCCGCAGGGAAAGGTCCGGGATGGCGCGGCCGATCACGCTGCCGCGCGCCTCCTCCACGTCGCGGCGCGACAGCGGCCGGTACGTGACATGCACCGTGGTCTCGGTGATGCCGTACATGTTGACCAGCCGTGGCGCGTCCTCGGGGTGCCGCTCGTACCAGGGGGCGAGGCTCGCCAGCTCCAGCGCCTCGCCGCCGAAGACCACGTAGCGCAGGGCGAGGCCGGGAGCCTCGGGAGCGACCGTCTGCTCGGCCCAGACGAGCTGCCGGAAGGCCGAGGGCGTCTGGTTGAGCACCGTCACCCGCTCCCGCACGAGCAGCTCGTAGAAGGCCTCGGGCGCGCGGCTCACCCAGTACGGCACCACCACCAGCCGGCCGCCGTAGAGCAGCGCCCCCCAGAGCTCCCAGACCGAGAAGTCGAAGGCATAGGAGTGGAAGAGCGTCCACACGTCGTCCGGCCCGAAGCCGAACCAGCCCTCGGTCGCGGCCATCAGGCGGACGACGTTGGCGTGGGTCACGACCACGCCCTTGGGGCGGCCGGTCGAGCCGGAGGTGTAGATGACGTAGGCGGGGAAATCGGGCGTCACCCCCGCTTCGAGGGGCTCCGGGCTCTGCCTGGCGATCTCCTCGCGGTCCGTGTCCAGCTTCACCACGCGGGCCGAGGTCGGCGGCAGGACGTCCCCGAGCGCCTCCTGGGTGACCAGCACGGCCACGCGGCTGTCCTCCAGGGCGAAGGCCAGGCGCTCCTTCGGGTGGGAGGGGTCGAGCGGCAGGTAGGCGCCCCCGGCTTTCAGCACACCGAGCACGGCCGTCACGAGGTCGAGTGAGCGTTCGAGACACAGGCCGACGAGGTCGCCCGGCCGCACGCCGAGCCCCACCAGGAAGCGGGCCAGGCGGTTGGCTCCGGCGTCCAGCCCGGCGTAGGTGAGGCTCTCGCTCTCGCAGACCGCCGCGACCGCTTCCGGGTTCCGCGCCGCCCGGGCGGCGAAGAGATCGTGCAGGGTCCCCGCGGGCGGGAAGGCCTCGGCGCCGGCGTTCCAGGCCAGGAGCTGCGCGCTCTCTTCGGCCGCGAGCAGGGGCAGCTCCGAGAGGCGGCGGCCGGGATCGGCGGCGGCGCCTCCGAGCAGGGTCGCGAAGTGCCCGGCCATGCGCTCGGCCGTGGCCGCGTCGAAGAGGTCCCGGTCGTAGCGCCAGAGGAGGCGGAGGCCTTCGTCAGCTCCGGCTTCCAGCACGGCCAGCTCCAGGTCGAACCGCGACTCGCCGCGGTCGACCGGCAGCGTTTCGGGCGCGATCCCCGGCAGGTCGAGCGCCTCGGCGGCGCGGCTCTGGGTCGACAGCACCACCTGGAAGAACGGCGTGTGGCCCAGGCTGCGCTCGGGCGCCAGCTCGGCGACCAGCTTCTCGAAGGGGAGATCCTGGTGGGCATGGGCGGTCAGCGTCGCCCGGCGCGCCCGGCCGACGATCTCCGAGAAGGCCGGATCGCCCTGCCAGCGCAGGCGCAGGACGAGGTTGTTCACGAAGAGGCCGATCAGCCCTTCGGTCTCGCTGTGGTTGCGGCCCGCCACCGGCGAGCCGAGGACCACGTCGTCCGAACCGGTATAGCGGGCGCAGAGCGCGCCCAGGCCGGCGAGCAGGGTCATGAAGAGCGTCGCGCCCGAGCGCCGCGCCTGCTCGCGCAGCCCGGCGGCCGTTGCGGGCGGCAGCTCGATCTCCACCTGGGAGCCGCGCCACGACTGCACTGCGGGCCGCGGCCGGTCGGCCGGCAGCTCCAGCAGGGCCGGCGCGCCCGCCAGCTCCTCTTTCCAGTGCGCGAGCAGCGCGGCCAGGCGAACGCCGCTCAGCCACTCGCGCTGCCAGACCGCGTAGTCGGCGTACTGGATCGGCAGCTCGGAGAACCCTTCCTCGCCGCGGTAGAGCGCGGACAGCTCGCGGAAGAAGATCCCCATGGACCAGCCGTCCGACACGATGTGGTGCATCGTGAGCAGCAGCCGGTGCTCGTCCGGGCCGAGCTTCAGGAGGGTCAGCCGCAGCAGCGGCCCGGCCGCGAGGTCGAAAGGCTTCCGCGTCTCCTCGCGCAGCAGGCGGTCCGCCTCGGCCTCGCTGTTGATTTCAAGGAACGGCACGGCCGGCGGCTCCAGGGGATGGATCACCTGCGCCGGCTGGCCGTCCACGGAGGTGAAGCTGGTGCGCAGGGCCTCATGGCGCCGGACCACGCCGGCCGCGGCGCGAGTCAGCGCGTCCACGTCGAGCGGTCCGCGCAGCCGGAACGCCCGGGCGATGTGGTAGGCCGAAAGTCCGGGCGTGAGCTGGTCCAGGAACCAGAGCCGCTCCTGGGAGAAGGAGAGCGGCGCCGGCCCGTCCTCGACCCGCCGCGGAATCGATCCGGCCTCGGCCTGCCCGCCGCGCATCCGCTCCTCGACGTCGCGGGCCAGGCCCGCGATCGTGGGCGCCTCGAACAGGGCCGACAGCGGCACCTCCACGCCGGCCGCGTCGCGCACCCGCGACAGCAGCCGGGTGGCGATCAGGGAGTGCCCGCCGAGCTTGAAGAAGTTGTCGTGCGCTCCGACCTCGACCCCCAGGACCGTGCTCCAGATGCCGGCGAGCGTCTCCTCCAGCGGCGTCGATGGAGCCCCGCTCTCCGTCCCGTCTCCCCAGGCCGGTTGGGGCAGGGCGCGGAGGTCCACCTTGCCGTTCGGCGTCAGCGGC